>CBDUPW010000371.1:0-6853 GCA_965369205.1 uncultured Polyangiaceae bacterium
ATCGTGGTGAGCGTCGTGGGACGACGTTGTTTGCTGCCGGCTCGAATCCCTTCGTTGTTGGGGGTCCTTTCCGTTGCGGTGGTTGGCCACGGTCAGGGGGCCGCCACAAACTCCGCAGCGCGCAAGGCCCGAAAGAAGGTACTTGGGACGGCCCGCTTTTGAGGTCGACCCGCGCTTTGTGCGTCCGATCCGAGTCTGCACCGCAGCCCACAGTTCGTCCGACAGGATCTTCAGTTTGGGCGTTCGGCGACCACCCAGCTCTCTCGCTCGGTCTGGCGCCGGACTTTTGTTCCGCCCGAGTACCCCTTTTTTGCGTGCGACCCCAAACGAGGACACCGCGGTACCGGTCGTTGCGCACCATCTCCCAGACCACAGACGGGGACCACGAACCGGTCCCGCGTTTTCCGGCGCGGGGTGACGGGACGGCCCTGGCGTTCAGGCCCTTGGCGATCCCTTAGCGAAACGACAGCGCGCGAAGCCGGCGACCTCAACGGAGACGGCGCGCTTGAGTTTGTAATTCAAGTGGCGTCCAAGGTCGCCATGTCGTTTACGCTGTTGGGCAGCGACCAGTCCGGCTGCGCGAGCGTTCTGATGCAGGACGGGCCCGGCGTCCCAAGTATCACGGTCGGGTCCTCGGGCGGCTGGCGCAACCTGAAGCTGAGAGTCGTCTTCAACGCCACGATGGGCGCCATGAACGCTTGCGCGGTGGATCTTCTTGCTCAACACGACGGCACAGTTGGTGATCGCGGTCTTGATCGACTTGGTTTTGCCGGTTCGAAGATCTAGGGGCTGACCCAACCATCGTCGCGCGCGCCGATCACCACCACGTCGACGAACAGGATTCCGACCGCTCCTCCGGCCGCATCCAGCTTCTGCGGGAAGGTGCTTTTACGGTCTGTCCTTTGGGCACCCCCTGTGCCGGAAGGGTGTACGTGCTGCTCGGAAGCTCAGTTGTCAACTGGCGAGCGGATCGCTCCTGGCTGCACGGACCAGCATCCTGAAATTATTGGATTAATTGGAGTCAGCGTGGGCGGGCGCGCGACATCCGAGGGTTACTTGGCCGGGTTGCACGTGCTCTGGGGTGTTAGTAGATTACTAACGTATAGCAATGACTGAAACCGATCGCAGTCTCTCCAAGAACGAGGCCAAGGTCGTCCTCGACCTGGAGTGGCGGGCCCAGAAGTCCGTCACTGCGGCGGAACTGCGCTCGATGCTCGGAGCCTCGGATGGGTACGCTCGCTTCGTCGCCCACCGCCTCGTGCAGAAGGGCTGGCTGCGGCGCGTGCGTCCCGGGCTGTTCCAGCTTGTCGCTGCGGAGCGCGGGCCCGAGGGTGTGAGCGACACGAATCTACTGACGGTCGGTGCGTTGCTCGTCGATCCCTACTTCTTCTCGTTCGGCACGGCATGCACGCACCACGGCCTCACCGAGCAGGTGTTCGCCGAGGTCTACATCGCATGTCGGACTAGGAAGCGACCAGTAACGATTCACGGCGCGCGCTACGTTTTCGCCCCCGTTCAAGCGGAGCGCTTTTACGGATTCGAGCACGTCGACGTTCTGGGCTCGCGCGTGCAGATGGCAACGAAGGAACGGGTTGTACTCGACGCGCTCGATCGACCTCACTATGCAGGCGGACTCCGTGAAGTCTCGCGGATCGTCGGCAAGGCTGCGGGACGGCTGTCGTGGGACGCGATGGTCGACATCGCGACGAAGTGGAACGAGTCAGCAGCCGTCCAGCGCCTCGGTTATTTCATCGACCTGCACCACATCGTCCTTCCGGCCGACGTTCGTGAGCGGCTGCTGGCGCTCGTTGCTCCGCAGAGCAAGCTGCTTCTTGGTTCGCGCGCCGTGTGGGGGACCAGCGGGCGTCTCGTTCAACCATGGGGAGTTATCGAGAATGTCCCCCGAGAACAGCTCCTCGATGCGCCGCACGACCGTCGCCGACGGCACAGCTTCCCGAAGAGGCCGGTGTGATCCAGAAGAAGCTGGTCGACCGGTACGCCCATCAGAGTGGAGTCGTGAACCAACTCGTCGCCGAGCGCGAGGTTGTCCTCACGTATGCGCTCCACGCCATGCTCGAAGCGCAGGCGCTCGGCTTGCTCGCCTTCAAGGGCGGCACCTGCTTACGAAAGATCGTTTTCGGTTCTACTGGTCGCTTCTCGGAGGACCTCGACTTCACGTTGCGGGCCGCTGACGACCAGGCCGCGCTGACGGCCATCTACGAGGTGTTCAACACAAACCACCACGGCGTCGAGTTCACGTTGGACGACTGGTACGAGACCGACGACGGCTTCGGGATGGAAGTCCAGTACCGGCACGACTGGAACGACAACGGCAGGTTTCGCCTCCAGGTGAGCGCGCGCGAGAAGCCGACGCTGGGCGCTACCGCGTGCTCCATGATCGACCAAATCTACTTTAAGGAGCTGGAATTCGAGCCGTTCGACATCCCATGCCTCGCGACCGTCGAGCTGGCGTCGGAGAAGGTGAGGGCCGGGTTCCAGCGGGCCAAGGTCCGTGACTTCTACGACCTGCACTTGCTGACCCGGCAGAAGCTGCCTGCCGATCTGCTAAGGGCGCTGGTGGTGTTGAAGCTCTGGCAGGTGCGCGACGGGTTCGATGGTGATGCGTTCTTCGACAGACTCCGGAGCCGCAACTACGACTGGGACGACCTGAAGCGCTTGTTGCGGCCGACGGACCACGTGGAGCCGGCGACGATCATCGAAGGCATAGAGTTCCACTTCGGGGCGCTGCGCGGCCTGACAGACCTTGAGACCGAGGTAGTTGCCGACGCCCGGAGAGGCGCGCACAACGGGCCGCTTGCTGACCGCCTCCGTGCCGAAATCACGACCTTGGTAGTCGGGACCGCGAGCTAGTCGTCAAACTCGACCAACAAACCGGCGTGGTCGCTCAGGCCGCGATCGCGCAGTTGGTGCAGGTACGTTGCGCGGGTTGCCCCGAGTTCCGGCGACGCGAAGATGTGATCGTAGCGCCGCCGAGTGCCGTTGCCTGCGGCCCAGCTCCAGGCGGTGCGTGGGCGCGCGTGGGCGTTTTCGTCAGCAAAGCCGTGCAGCTGGCGGTACACGTCGAGCAACCCCACGGCCGCCAAGTCTTGGAACAGCGCACGCACCGCGGCGATCTTTGTGGCGCGGGCTTCCGCCGAGTACTTGCCGCGCTGGTGGCCTGGCGAACCCCAGGGCAAACAGCTACCGTCACTGGCTTCCGCTGCCGGCTCGTTGAAATCGCCGCACAGAATACGCGGCGTGGAAGACTTCTTGAGCAGGCGCGCGTGGATCGCCCGCACGTGGTCGATTTTGACCCAGTCCGCGCTGCTGCCTGGCGGCACGTGGGCGGCATGCAGTTCGAACTTCCGTTTCGGCGCTTGCACCAGCACCGAGAGCATCCGGGGTGTGACGCGCCAGTCTGCAGGGCGTGCCGGGCGGGGGTAGTCGCGGTCCGATTCGGGCACGACGAAGGGCTGCAGTGCCAGACGCGTGAGCGTCCAGCGTTTGGACGCGATCAGCAGCCCATGGCGACGCTTGGTCCCGGCGCGTTGCACCAGTTGGCTGTATCCAGCTTCGCCCAGTAGATTCGCGTACTCCTCCGCTGCGTCGGCCTGGATCTCTTGAAGCGCGACCAAATCCGGTGCGAAGCGACCAAGGGCTCGGAGCCGCCGCGCGATGTCTGCGGGGTTGGCCGTCGCGCGCGTGTTCCAGCTGATGAGCTTCACGAAGACCATCGTGCCGCGCTTCGTGGCTGGGCTCAATCTTTGCGAGCAGCGGGCGCCGGTTTCTGCGGACCCCTTGGGCCAGCGCCGATACGTGTGCACGGGGCAGGGTGGGCGGCAGCCAACCGATTGCGGTGGGCGCTGGCCGTCCATTGGGCCAACCCGCGTCGCGGTTTGTGCGAAAGGCGCGGGTTTCGCCGCTGGCGCGAGGCTTGCTCTTGAACGGACCGATGCTTCGAAAGGACTGGACCATGAAACTCAAGTGCTTCTTCATTACCGCGCTGCTCGGTTCCGCAACGATCGCCACTTTCGGGTGTTCGTCGGACGATGCGAACTCTCGTGCAGACAGCGTTTCCGACTGCAAGTCGCTGTGCGCGCTGCAGCCCACCGCAACGGCCTCCGAGACCCAATGTGCGACGAACTCGGCCGAATCCATGGGCTTTCCGGTGACGTCGACGCCGGCGTGCCTCGGGATCAACAGCCCACAGACGTGCGAAGCTTGCTATCTCGCCGTGGGCGCTGGTGCGGGCAACTGCGTGACGATTGCCAAGGCCTGCGCCGAGTAGGCGAGTCCCCGGTCGGAAAAAGACCGCCCGCAATTTTTCGAAACGCCCTGCCGGAAGGCCGGAGCTCGCCGATTGTCACCGCGGCGGTCTGTCGTTTGGCCAATTCCGCACTACACTGCGGCGGTGAGGGTTTTGCTTTCGGGTTGGATGTCGCTGGCGGCCTTGGGGCTAATGGCCTGGGGTTGCGGCTCCGAATCCGCGTCGGCTGATGGCAGCGGGGGCGTCGCGGGCAGCGGCGGCTTGGACGGTGGCGCCGGCGCGGCAGGCGCGGACGCGGGCTGCACCGGAGACCCGTCTCCACAGGCGCGTTGTATCAAGAGTGTGTCGGGTCGCGTGGTGGACGGGCAGGGCTCCGGCATCGGCAAGTTGCTGATGAGCGTATGCGGCTCGATCTGTTACTACGGCGAGACCGAGGCAAACGGCGCATTCAACGTCGCGGTTGGCGCGCGCCTGGACCCGGCGCAGTATTCGACACTGCCCCATGGGCGGCCCGATCGAACGAATTTCTACTTCCAGCTCCCCGATAGCGCCGCAGATGACTTCGTCGCGGGCGATCTGCTTTCGCTCGCTTTGCCAAGCGGCGGCGAGGCACTCGTCGTCAAGAGCGATCAAAACGGCGCGCCCGCGCAGAGCGTGACCCACGCTGGCGTGACTCTGGACGTGCCCGCAGGCGTGGTGGTCAAGATCGACGTTGAAGACATTGCCCTCGGAAGCGACGGCAAACTGTTTCGCGCGCTGCGTGTGGACGCCGCGCAGCACGCGGCTTTTGTGCAGCCGAGCATGAACGTCGTGGAGCTCTTTCACCTCACGCCCTTCGAGACGGGTTTTCAGGACGACCAAGGCAAACCGACCAAGGTGCAACTGAGCTTCCCCGCACCGGCAGGTTTTGCGGCGGGAGAGGCGGTCGAGGTGTTGGCGCTAGGAAGCTACTTGTATCCGGAGTGGCTGACGCCGGCGCGTTTCGAACTGATCGCAACAGCGAAGGTCAGCACAGACGGCACACGCGTGGACATGGATCCGGGGCAGGGGATCGAGTACCTGACGTGGGTGGGGTTGAGGAAAAAGCCATGAATAGACGCCGAATTACCGCATCACTGAGCGCAGTCGCGCTGGTCACCACCTTCCTGACGGCGAGCTTGATCGCTTGTTCCGGCGACGACAGTTCTGGGAGTGCGTCTGGCGGCGGTGGCGTTGCCGCGGGGGGAAGCGGTGGTGTGGTCACGGGGGGGAGCGGGGGAACGGTTTCCGGAGGTGCCGGTGGCGCGCTGACGGGCGGCACCGCGGGGGTGGCCGGCACGGCGGGTGCGGGCGGCATCGCCGCGAACTACCCGGCGGGTCCCTACGGCAACGAAGTGGGTGACACCATCGCGGACCTGAAGTGGGAAGGCTACGTCAACGAGACGGCCGATGCCCAGAGCGACTCGAAGCCGTATATGGACTACGGCACCGACGCCATGCGCAAGAGTGGCAAGCGCTACGGCTTAATACACATATCGGCCTTCACCTGACCCGGCTGCAAACAGGCAGCCCAGGTCTTGGGTGCGAAAGGTGCGGCGGCTGTTCAAGCAGGTGGATTGGTGACGGAGGTCTTGTACACCGGTGACTTGGTGGCGTGGATCAAGTCAGAAAACCTGAAGGTCAGCGTGGTCAAGCCGAAGCCCGGCGACCCCACCCTCACCGCGCTGCAGAGTCGCGAGTGGAGCTACATCGTCGACCTCAAGACAATGAAGATCGTCTGGCGGGGCTTTGGGAGCTACAGCGGTGGCGCGCCCAAGAGCATGGAGACGGCTCTGGACGAGCTGACGAAGCTGCTCACTCCGTAGGGGGTGCGTCCGTCGTCTGGGGCGGGGGGAGTTTCCGAGGCGGAAAAGACGGCCGCGCCGTGAAATCCCCCGCGGTGAGCACCACACGCTGCCTTGCTCCTCGGCCTCGTGCCCGCGCCATGGCGTCGGGGTGCCCACCCTGCTGCCAGGGATCTGAGGGCGTTTTTCGGGGTTCTTGCGCATGGGGCCGGGGCCTGCGGGCCGCTAAGTCCAGGTTAGATTTAAGGGATCTGGAAAAGCTGCCGTTCCTACCCCAACAGAAGCCTTGCCCATGGTCGCGCCCATTTTCCAGGACCTTCCCCGCCTTTCCAGTGCTCCCCCAATCTCCGAGCATGCTCCTCGGGTACTAGCGGTCGTTCCGGACACGGCCCGCCGCAAGTTGCTGGAGGGTTGTCTGGGGGATCAGGGTTGGGACCTGTTGATTGTGACGGAGGCCGACGAGTGCACGCGCCTCGTCGCGGAATACGAGCCGGACCTCGTGCTGCTAGACGTCGAACAACAGGAAGTCAGTGGCATGGAAGTCTGTGGTGATCTGAAGGCCCAAGAGGCCCGGGTCACTGTGCCCGTCGTGTTGCTGAGCTTCGGCGAGGCCGAAGAGTCCCTCGTCGTGCATGGCTTGTTAGCCGGTGCCGACGACTTCATCGTGAACGTCGCGCGCAAACAAGAGTTCTGCGCCCGCGTGCGAGTGCAATTGCGGCACAAGCGCCATCTCGACGTGCTGCAGCGTGTACGCTCCGAGCGC
>CBDUPW010000372.1:0-6820 GCA_965369205.1 uncultured Polyangiaceae bacterium
GCATAGCTGCCAGTGCAGTTGGTCTGAGTCGTGGCATTGAGCTTCGTGTGGGACTCACACAGCAAGACCTGGTCGCAGCTCTGGCTGAACACGCAGCCCGAGAGGTCGTACTTCGGGCCCGCAGCTCCGCCACCGGAACCGGCGCAACCGCCGGTCGCGGCCGTCGCGCCGCCCGTGCTGGAAGTGCCGCCGGCGCTGGGGGCGCCACCTGGCCCAGCATCGCCGAGGGTTCCAGCCGCCGCCGCGCTGCCGCTGGCTCCGCTGGCTCCGCTGACTCCGGCCGCCGCCGCGGATCCGCCGGCACCCGCCAGCCCACCGGAACCGGCCGCGCCTCCCGTCGCCGAAGCGTCTGCGACGACGCCGCCGCTGCCGCCCGTCCCATCGGTACAGCCGCTGACGGCGCCGGTGCCGCCGAAGGGGCGTCCTGGAGGCTTGCCGTCGGGATTGTTGCAGCCTTCCGCCAAGAAACTCGATGCCACGAAGGCCGTGGCGAATAGCAGCTGGGCTCTTCCGGACATGCTGCGCCGAGAGTACACGATTTCCATCAGTTGGGCCGCTGGCGCCCCTTTTCCGCAGGGCGGCACCGGACTAGCCCCAGGCTGTGGCACCGCGCATCCGTATGGGCGTCTCCCTGAGCGAACTGGGTCGCGCCGAACGGCGTCGCAACCACGCGAGCATCGCGCCCACCCGGGCCAAGCTGGACGCCTTCTGCGCCGCATTGGGAGACGCAGTCGGGTTGGAAGTGGTCCCCTACGCAGCGCCTCGCTACGACCGGCTGCTGCGCCGACTCCGATTGGGCGAGGTCGAACTGGCCTGGTTGCCACCCGTGCTTGCCCTCGCGGCGCTGCCGAAAGACGCCTCCCCTGTGGCCTTGCCGATACGCGGGGAGCAATCTTGGTTTTGGAGTGCGCTCTTCACTAAGCCTGGCAGCCTTATCACCAGCACGGCTTCGCTCAGTCACGCACACGCAGTCTGGGTGAACGCTGAGAGCGCCTCCGGGTATCTGGTCATGCGGGCCGCGCTGCGCGCCGATGGCATCAACCCAGATGTCGTATTCGCGAAGCAGTCCTTCGCGCAGAGCCATGACGCGATGGTGCGCACGGTCCTGGCAGACGGAGAGTGCGTCGGCGCCACCTATGTGCACTTGGATGCGAAGGGTTCCGTCGCTCGCGCGGGCTGGGGTGACAGCGAGGTTCGCGTGCTCAAACGCGCTGGACCGATTCCGGCGGACGTGCTGGCAGCCTCCAACGAACTCCCGGTCGAAGTCCGAAACCGCATCGAGGACGCCCTCGTCGACGCCAGCCCTCCCGACCTGAAAAACGCCGCAAATGCGCTATTTTCCGCCACGAGCTTCGCGCGCGCAGAGACCATGCACCTGGCGCATCTGGAGGTCCTGGGGCGCTACCTGCTGCGCGAACGCGTGCGCTGAGCGCC
This sequence comes from uncultured Polyangiaceae bacterium, assembly GCA_965369205.1. Lineage (GTDB taxonomy): Bacteria > Myxococcota_A > Polyangia > Polyangiales > Polyangiaceae > JACKEA01. Next base: position 1,435 of record CBDUPW010000372.1, read on the forward strand.
GGCGGCGCGAGACCGGGGGACACTCCCGCTCAAGGCAGTGTCGGAGACTGCTTTGGCGTGACGCTCGCCGTGCGGTCGAAGGCAAAGTATTTGCCAACATCCGCGTCGTAGGAGTCAGTGAAGGCAGCCGCGGGCGCGGCGGCATAGCTGAACTCGCTGCTGCCCTGCTCGTTGAGCATGTAGGTGGCGAACTTCAGCGTCGTGATCGTTTCGGTGAAGTCCGTCCAGCCCACACGCATCTCGACATAGTCGTTCTTTTGCAGGATGTCGCCAGCGAAGCTCCAGCCTGCGGGCCCCCAAGCCGAGCCAAACACAAGCGCGTCGGTGAACGTGTTGTCGCTCTTCCAACGCACATGCCACTTGGCCGCAAAGGGCAGACCTGGCTGCTGCGTATTGTAGCTCACCCCAGTGGTGCTGCCGGCGGTCGAGCCCAAGTAGCAAACCCAGAACTTCGTGGCGGAAGCGCTGGAGACGTCCGGACCTTTCAGCCCAGCGTAGAAGAACGTTTCGTCCCAGGCGGCGTACGCGGAGTAGCCCGTCGTAGACGTCGAGAGCGTTTCGTCAGCGGTGAAGTCGTTGTTGCCGTCGATCACAATGCTGTGGTGGTAACGGACGGTCCAGGCAGCGGCCTGGGTGTGGTCCGCGGAAAGCGGGTTGCCTGAGGCGTCTTTTACCGCAGTCGTCACACGTAGTTGGTACTTGCCCAAACTCTGCAGGACCATCGCCGGAGCGACGGCAAAAACCGTATTGGCCGCACTAGGCGTGGGCGCGCCAGCCAGGGGGACGCAGGTTGAAAACCCGTCCACGGACAACTGCAAGCTTCCGGAACAAGAGGTACCGGTCGTGCTGGCAGTCAGGGACGCGGGCTGCATCGCTTCCGAGAACGTCACCACGATGCTCGGCAATGTCGCGACGCCGGAGGCGGAATCTGCTGGCGTGATCGACACCACTACGGGTGGCGTGACGTCGCCGGCATCGCTCGCGTCCACCGACGGTGCGTCTGCGCTCGCATCGCTTGGGGCGTCTGCGCCCGCATCGCTCGTCGCGTCTGCGCTCGCATCCAGCTCGGCGTCAGTGGCGGCGTCCGCAGCGCCACCGGTTGCCCCGACTCCGCCACCACCGGTTGCCCCGACTCCGCCACCACCGGTTGCCCCGACTCCGCCACCGCCCGTCGACACGCCGCCGGATCCGCTTCCGCTCGCCCCGCCGCCGCCAATGCCACTTGTGCCGCTCGTGCCAGCAGTGCCCCCTGCCCCGCCCTGCCCCGGAGTCTTCGCGCTACCCGTGTCGTCGGCGCTGCATGCAAAGAGCACGCTGCCACCGATCCCGAACAAGCAGACCCACTTGCCGATCATGGCCGCAGATCCTAGCTCAAGTCGTCGACACGGCGCCGCGTAGTTGTTCCACGACCCGCGTGACCTCGTCGTGTCGGAGCTTGTATTGCGACCGATTGGCGACCAGCACGCTGGAGATGTGCGCGATGGTCTCCCGCTCCACCAGCCCGTTTTCCGCGAGGGTGGTGCCGGTTTCGACCAAATCCACGATGTAGTCGCTGAGTCCCGTCAGAGGGGCGAGCTCGACGGAGCCCTGCACGAAGATGATCTCAGCCGGGATCCCGAGCCGATCAAAGTACTCCGTCGCCATGTGCACGTACTTCGTGGCAACCCGGGGCGCGTCGACCTGCCCGGCGCCATCCGGCGCTGCCAGCACCAAGCGGCATTTGCCCAGCTGCAGGTCCAGAGGGCAGAGCAAGTCGTAGCGACGCTCCAGAAGCACGTCGCGGCCACACACACCAATATCGCAAGCTCCGTACTCCACGTAGGTCGGCACGTCGTCGGGCTTGAGCAGGGCAAAGCTCAGTTGACCATCACCGCTCTCGCGCACGAGGCGCCGGTCGTCCGCCAGAAGCGCGCTTGCGTCGACGCCGGCTTGGGCGAAGATCTTGGCGACCGCACGGGTGACACGGCCCTTCGGCACGGCCACTCGCAGCGGCTTCACGGCATGCCCTCGAGCGGCACACGCTCAATGTCTGCGCCGGCTCCGGCAAGCTTCTCTTCGATGCGCTCGTATCCGCGATCGAGGTGGTACACGCGTCGCACCGTCGTGGCGTCCTTGGCTACCAAGCCAGCAATGACGAGGGAAGCGCTGGCGCGTAAATCCGTCGCCATCACCGACGCCCCCGAGAGCTGCTTCACGCCTTGCACGAAAGCAGTGTTATTGCGCGTGTCGATGTCCGCGCCCATGCGGCACAACTCCGGCACGTGCATGAACCGGTTCTCGAAAATCGTTTCGGTCAATACGCTGCGCCCCTCGGCCACCGTCATCATGGCCATGAACTGGGCCTGCATATCCGTCGGGAATCCGGGATGGGGCGCCGTCGTCACGTCCACTGCACGCAAGGGGCCTTCGCGAACCACCCGCACGTGTTCGCCCTGGCGTTCGATGGTCAGGCCGGCTTGGCGTAGCTTCATCACCACGGGTTCGAGGTCTTCGAGGGGCGCGTGCTCCAAAAGCACATCGCCCCCTGTCGCGCCAACCGCGGCCATGAAGGTTCCGGCTTCAATGCGATCCGAAATCACCGCGTGGTCGCAAGGCGCCAGCTCGTCGGCCCCGGTGATGGCAATGATCGCCGTGCCGGCGCCTTCAACCCGCGCGCCCATCTTGTTGAGCATGCGCCCGAGCTCTTCGACCTCCGGCTCTCGCGCGCAGTTAACGAGGGTCGTGCGTCCCTTCGCCAGTGCCGCGGCCATCATCAGATTCTCTGTTCCCGTCACGGTCGGGAGGTCGAATACGATCTCAGCACCCTTCAAACGCGGAGCCTCCGCAACCACATAGCCGTGGTCCACGGAGATTTTCGCGCCCAGGGCTTCGAGCCCCTTCAAGTGCTGGTCGATGGGACGCGCGCCGATCGCGCAGCCTCCCGGCAACGAGACCTTCGCCTTGCCGTAGCGTGCCACGAGCGGGCCAAGGACGAGCACGCTCGCGCGCATTTGGCGCACGAGTTCATAGGGTGCTTCTGGGCGCGGCGGGCGCGTCGCGGCGCGGACGTGTACCTCCGGGGTGTTGACCTCGACGTCGCGTCCCAAAAAGCGTAGCAGCGCGGCGGTAGTGTCGATGTCACGCAGGCCGGGAACGTTTCGCAGCAAGCTCTCCCCATCCGAGAGCAGTGTTGCGCACAAGATCGGCAAGGCGGCGTTCTTGGCGCCACCGACGCGAATGGTCCCGGACAACGGCCGGCCGCCGCGAATGACAATGGCGTCCATGGTCGCCGGCTCGACTACGCCGAGAGTCCGAAGAGAGCAAGCAAAGCGCGCCCCCCTGTGGCATTTTACGAAGCAGGCGACGAGCTGCGGGCCAAATCCCCCGGAAAGGCGAGAAGGCCAGCCGCGGATTGGCTCGTGTCGGAGCGGGTCAGGCAGCCAGCGAGCCCCTAGAACCGCCCGCAGGTTCTTTTTTCGGGTAATTGACTGCGAAGGTCACTAACCTTCCGGGCCATGCGCTCCCGCGCCTCGCTCCTGTTCTGGGCGCTGCCGTTGCTGGTGACCCTGCCGGCGCAGGCGGATCCGGCACCGTCCATCGACCTTCGCAACTTCCACCCCTCGGCAGATCCGAAAGGATCCCTCTTCCTTGAGCCGAGCGCGACGCCGGGGCCCCTGGCTTGGAACGTGGGTGCGATCGCCAGCTACGCGTATCGCCTGGTGACGCTGGAGGACGCGAACGGCGATCGCGTGTCCATCCCGGTGGAACACCAACTGAGCCTGGACTATGTCGCCTCGCTGGGGATCGGCGATCGCCTGGCGGTGAACATCGCGCTGCCAAGTGTGCTGTACCAGAACGGCGACGACACCAGCTCAACGCTGGCCGATGGCGCGTTGCCACAAACGGCCCTGGGTGACGCCGCCTTCGGCGCGAAGGCGACGATGATCCCAACCAGCGGACTCGGCGGCTTCGGACTCGCGGCGTTGGGGCGCGTTTCCGCACCCACGGGCGATTCACGCTCGTACGTCGCCGACGGCTCGGTCACGGGCGAGCTTCGGCTATTGGGCGAGCTTCGGCTGATTGCCCTCGCTTTGCAGGCGACGGCAGGCGCGCGGATCCGCGGCGAAGAGCAACGCTTCGTCGGTGAAGAATTCGGACACGATCTGCCTTGGGGCATCGGCGTTTCCGTACGGCCGCAAGCCTTCGGCTTGGACCGTCAAGGCCGCTGGACGTGGACCGCAGAAGCCCGGGGCCAAGTGGCGCTCACCCCGTCCTTCGGAAGTGGTCCCCAGTCACCAGTTCTGGCGGGGGTTTCTGCACGATACACCGTGGGAGACGTGTCCATTCTGGCGGGCGCAGAGTTGCCGCTCAATGACGCGGTGGGCAGTCCGGTCCTCCGCGGCGTGTTTGGGCTGGGCTGGGCGCCGCGCTTCTACGACGAGGACGGCGACGGCGTCGCAGACGATAAGGACGAGTGCCAGGAACTGGCCGAGGACCGAGACGGTTTCGAAGACCACGACGGCTGTCCGGAGTTCGACAACGACGACGACGGGGTGCCCGACGACCAAGACCGCTGCCCGACGGAACAGGAAGACGAAGACGAATTTGAGGACGACGATGGTTGTCCCGATCCGGACAATGACGCAGACGGTGTGCCCGACACCGAAGATGCCTGTCCCAACGAAGCAGGCCCGAACACAGGCGGCGAAGGCTCCGGCTGCCCAGTGCGCGACAGCGACGGGGACGGTGTACTCGACGGAGCGGACAAGTGCCCCAACGAGCCCGAAGACAAGGACGGTTTTGCGGACGACGACGGCTGTCCGGATCCCGACAATGATCGAGACGGCGTCCTCGACGAAGACGACGCTTGCCCGGCCGAAGCTGGCGCCGAGCGTTCCGACGCCACACTGAACGGCTGCCCGAGTCCCGACAAGGATGGCGACACTTTCGACGACTCCACGGACAAATGTCCGGACGCGCCCGAGGACTTCGATGGCGTGGACGACGAAGACGGCTGCCCCGACCCGGACGACGACAAACCCGCCTATCAGCGCGCAAAGCCGCTGCTCAGTGTCGACCACCGTGAAAAAGACAACGAGGCACGCCTGAAATTCCGTCTGGCGCCGAAGGTCGTGGCGTCCGATGGCGGTGCTGCCGTGGACCCGAAGACACTACCGAGCCTGCGGGCCCTGGCGCAGGTGCTCAACGCAAACCCGCATTGGGTTGCTCTCGTGGGCGTTCGCCCCGGCAAGGCACCCGACGGCGAGCAGAAAGCACTCACGGAGTCCTTCGCCGCGGTGTACGCCTTACGGAGTTTGACCCATCGAGACGATTCCGCTGAGAGCGTTGGCTGGGCCGCAGTCAAGGACCAATCGGACGCGGCGCAACGCGGGATCGGCATCCTCGT
>CBDUPW010000373.1:0-6809 GCA_965369205.1 uncultured Polyangiaceae bacterium
CGGCAAGAGCAAGACCGCGCTGCAGATGATCGGCATCGTCTGTCTGATCGTCGGGTACCCCTACCATCTGAGCTTCTTTGGCTACGACCTGGGTGTCGTCGACTTGGTCGTCGTGGGTCGCTGGCTGGTCTACATCTCGCTGGTGTTCAGCATTACCAGCGCCCTCGAGTATTTCGGCCTCTTCGCCCAGGCCGTGGAAGCCAAAGAAAAACGCCAAAGCACCGAACCGGGCTAGCAGCGGAAGCAGCCTTGGGGCCGCGGCGGTTGGCGGCGGTTGGGTCCGCGCTTGCCCCGGGCGGGGCGTTGATTTAATAGCCGTGGGGCATGCGCTTTTCCATTCCTGCGCGCCTCCTGGGCGCCACGTGCCTCATCTTTTTCACTGCCTGCGCTGACCAAAGCGAGGGGGAGCGGTGCGACTTCAACAACAGCGGCGACGACGACTGCGAGTCCGGGTTGACTTGCGTACAAGGCAGGGAACTGCTCGACGGCTCCACGGACCGCTGCTGCCCCCCCGAGGGAGCGGCGATCAGCGATGACCGCTGCGCCCGCAGCGGTACTGGAACGGGAGGCAGCGCGGGTGCGGCAGGCAGCGCGGGTGCGGCAGGCAGCGCAGGCAGCGCGGGCAGCAGTGGCGCATCAGGAAGCGCCGGCACGTCGGGCAGCGGTGGCGTTGGCGGCAGTTCCGGCAGCTCCGGAAGCGGTGGCAACGCCGACGCGGGCGGCTGTACCCACAGCAGCCAATGCCCCGGAACGGAAGTCTGCGGTCCTGGAGGCGTGTGCCAGAAAGAGTGTCTGGGCACCAAGGACTGCCAAGACGGAAAGACGTGCAACCTCGCCACCAATACCTGCGAGACCGCGAAGGACGCGGGGACCGACTGATGCGCCGCCCGCTGCCCACCCTACTGACGCTACTGGCGCTGGGCGTGGCAAGCGCCGCCGGTTGTTCGAGTGCCGAAGAGGGGGAGAGTTGCGACGCAGCGAACGGCAACAACGACTGCGCCGAAGGACTGATTTGCCGCTCCGCGTTCGAAGTTCAGGCTGACGAAAGCGTGTGCTGCCCACCACCCCCCGCGCGGCCATCCACGGGCGCCTGTGCACCGGCGATCTCCGATTTTGAGCCGGATCCCCGGGTGGACGCAGCCGTGAGCACGGGCGGCAGCGGCGGCAGCAGCGGCAGCGGCGGCAGCGGCGGCGCAGGCGGATCCGACGCGGGCGATGCCGCGACCACAGACGCGGGCGATGCCGCGACCGATGCAGGCGCAGACGCTTCGAGCGACGCCACTGCGGACGCCGCCGGGGACTGAAGATGCCCACCGTGACCCATTTGGCAGCGACCGCCCAAGAGGCTCTGTTGCTGTCGATTGCGGTCTCCCTTCCCGTCGTGGGAGTCGCGGCCATTGCGGGGCTTCTGGTTGCGGTTTTCCAAGCGGCCACTCAAGTCCAAGACATTACGCTGGCGCATTTGCCGCGACTGGTCGTGGTTGCCGTCGCCTTGGCCATCGCGGGCCCATGGATGGGATCTCAAATCGCGTCCTTCGCTGCGCGCGTATTTGCCGGTGGCTGAGGCCGAAGCGCTCTCTCCGGCAGATCTCGGACGGCAGATCGGTCGCACCGTCCGCGTGGCGGGACGCGTGCTCGCCATCGACGCCGCAGGCATCGTCTTGGCCGATGCCCTGGGGCGCGCGGACATCTCGCTCGCGGCGTTGCCCTCGGAGGTGGCGGTTGGCGACTTCGTCGTCGTAGTCGGCAGCGTGCACTCCGCGGGTTCGCTGCGGGAGGCACACATCTCCGAGCGTCACGCCGGGTCAACGCCTCGCGGTGACACGGACTTCGGCCGCTTCTGCCTAGAGGGCGTGGGCCGAGCGCTGCAACAGCGCAGCGCCGCGTTCGCAGCAATCCGCACGTATTTCGCTAAAAACAGCTTCATCGAAGTCGACGCCCCCTTCTTGGTGCCTGCGCCGGGACTTGACAGCTTCGTCACGCCCGTACGCTGCGGCGCGGAGTACCTTGCGACGTCGCCGGAGTTCCAGCTCAAGCGTCTGCTCGCCGGAGGTGTGCCGCGGCTCTATGCCCTGGGCCACGTGGCGCGGGAGGACGAGGCCGGCCCCTGGCACGAACGCGAGTTCTGCATGTTGGAGTGGTACCGTGCCTTCGCAAGTGCAGACGCCATCCGCGGTGACACGGAACAGCTCGTGCGCCGGGTAGCGGCCTGTTTCGGCAGCGCAGAGGTCGCCACCCTCCACGACGGTCGCCGCATCCACCTGGAAGTGCCTTTTGCTCGCTTGACCGTGCGCGAAGCCTTCCGAAAATGGGCCGGCGTCTCGGACGCCGCCGCGCTCGCAGAGCAGGATGAAGCGGAGTACTTCCAGTGCTTCGTTGACCGCATCGAACCGGCCTTGGCTCAGCTCGAGGGGCCGGTGTTCCTCGAGCAATATCCGGCGTCTCAGGCTGCGCTTTCCCGGCTCTCGCCCGACGACCCGAGCGTTGCCGAACGCTTCGAGCTGTACCTGGGCGGCATCGAACTGGCCAACGGCTTCGTGGAACTCACCGATCCGGTGGAGCAACGCCGTCGCTTCGAAGCCGAGCGGATCCGGAGAAACGACCCCGCCATCCCCCTCGACGAGCGCTTTCTCGCGGCGCTGGGCGCGGGCATGCCGCCGTGCACCGGCATCGCCTTCGGCGTCGATCGCCTAATTGCGCTGTGCGCCGGGCAGGCAGCAATTCAACCCGTGGTGCCGTTCCCCCGGCATTGGCTGTGATATAGCCTTCGCCGCCGGGATCCGCCTGGGGAGCGGCACGCGCCCCCTTGGGCCTGGAGGGAGAAGCATGGAAGCCACGTTCCTGACCAAAGTCGTTCTACCGCTCGCGCTGTTCGTGATCATGCTCGGCATGGGGTTGTCGCTAGTGCCAGATGATTTCCGACGTGTGCTGCGGCATCCGAAGGCCGTCGCCATCGGAGCGAGCTTCCAAATGCTCGCGCTTCCGCTGCTCGGCTTCGCTTTCGCGAAGATCTTTGGGCTCGAAGGCGCCCTAGCCGTCGGCCTGGTGACCCTGTCGCTCTGCCCCGGGGGCACCACCTCGAATATGTTCTCTTTCCTCTCCCGCGGCGACGTGGCGCTTTCGATCTCGCTGACGGCCGTGGTCAGCCTGATCACGCCGTTCACGATCCCGCTGCTGCTCGGCCCAGCAATGACTCACTTCATGGGGGAAGCCAGCACGGTCAAGCTGCCGATCGGCCAGACGATCGTCCAACTACTCGCCATCACCGTGGTGCCGGTGGGGATCGGAATGCTCGTGCGTCATAAAGCGCCGAGTGCGTCCCGTCGGGCAGAAGGCGCCGTGAAGGTCCTTTCGATCGTGTTCCTGTTCGCGGTCATCGGCGGCATCATTCGACAGAATTGGGACAAACTTCCCGACTTCTTTGCTCAAGCGGGACTGTCGTCCCTGGCTCTGAACGTCGTCGGCATAGCCCTCGGCTACTTTGGCGCCAAGAGCCTAAAGCTAGGGGAACGACAGTCCATCACCATTGGACTCGAAGTTGGGATCCAGAACGGTACGACTGCGCTGCTCGTGACGAGTACGATCCTGCAGAATCCCATCATGAGCATCGCGCCGGCGATCTACAGCTTGATCATGTTCGCGACGGGCGCCATGTTCGGGATCTTCGTCGCGCGCCGCGTCCCCAAGGACGCGGACACAGCGCCTCCGGCCACCGTGCCTTCGGCAGGACAGTAGCGCGCCCGCCCGGCTACTTTCCGATTTGCGGAACGTCGCCGGAGGCGGCCATGCCGAGGAAGCGGGCGATGTCGTCGCGGGCGGCGGGCACGTCGAAGGCCACGAAATGGCCGTCCGATGCGCTCGGCGGCCCGTACTGCCGCACCCCGAGGGTGACAAAGTTGCCGGCGGTTACTTCGAAGTTGCCGGATAGAGGCGCCGCCTTCTCTGTCAGGTTGGCGATGGCTTCGGGGGTCGCCGCGCTGGCGTCGTGGGCCACGACATCCAGGCGCCCCGCGAGGGCAAATGCCGCCATCGTGGGCCCCGGGCTGAAGTGGTCGCCGAGCCCGTAGGTCATGAACACATGCTTGGCTTGTTTGCCCGGGAGGGGACTGCGACCGATCACGATCGCGGTATTGAGAGGGTCTGCGGGATCGATCCACTGCTGCAGCAGACTGAGCACCGGGTGCATGTCCCCTCCCGCCAAACCGCCTGACGTGTCGAAGTCGCCCAGCACAAAAGGCACCGCCGCCTTGATGTTCACCGGGGCGGTCTTGTTCAGGAGCGCGTGCATCAAGCTCGCACCGTTTCCGCTGAGCACGCTGGCCAAGAATTGATCCGCATAGGGCAACGCCAGGCTGCCGTGGGTGGCACCTTGCGAATGCCCGTAAAACACGATCTTGGCGGGGTCTGCTTTGATGTCGGCGCCGCCGGTCTCCGTCGCGGTCACATCCAATGCGGCGACCACGCGTGCCAGCGCGATTTGGTCTGCCGCCCCTTGAAGGGGGTTGCCCCGCGCCGCTGCGGGATTAGTGAAGTTGAAGAACAAATCGTTTGGAGACTCCGTCGACGCGCCTCGTCGCGGACCATGCTGTACCTGGTCGATACCAAGCACCGCGAAGCCCACGCTGCCGCTCGGGGTAACCGCCTGCGAAAGCGCTCCGGCGATCTCGTCCCGCATATGGCTGCGGAAGGAGCCGCCGGTGCCGTGTGCAAATACCACCACCGGCCAGCCCGTTGCGGGCATCGTGCCTTTGGGCACCGTCAACCCCATGCACACGTCTTCGCTGCGTACGGCTTTGTCCAATGACAGGTCGCCACCGCTGTCCACGTAAGGCGCCGTGCCCTTCTGGAAGACGGGCAGGCTCACCAGTGCGTGATACTCGTCGTAGGCTGGATCCGGCGCGCCGCATGCCCGTTCGCCGTCTGCCTGCGGGCAGGGGCTTTTCGCCGTTGCGTCGCACTTCACCCAGGACTTCACGCTCGGGATCCCCTGCCCTTCGATGGCGCTCGCAAGCTTTTCGATGGGCGTTCGGACGTCCCCGGCCGTGATGACGGTCGCGTTCAGAATCGTGGCCGGGTCGATGGCCTTGTCGGATAGGTAGGCACGGAATGGCGCGTACGCCGTGTGGGCTTTGGCGAGCACGGGATCCGAAGGTGCACTTGGCCCCAGCAAAGCGGCGAGCTGAGTGCTGCGCTCGATGGCTTCGTTCTTCTCGCTCTTGCCGTCGGTGGTAACCCACACCGCATAGGTGTGTCCCGGCACGAGCGGCGCGCCCTGGGGTCGCCGCACGCCGAGCCAGTTATCGCAGACGTACTTGGTGCGCGGGCCGGAAGCGAACCAGTAGAGTCCCGAGCTCGAAGCGTATTCCGGCGTGCCGGCGGTGACGTCCACCCAGCTCACAGGGGCTCCCCCGCTCTTGGGCTTGAAGGTGTCGAAGTTGATCGCGCCGCTGAAGCGGAATATCGCGGTCGGATATGTGCCCCAGGCCTTGTCCGACGCGACGATCGCATCGACGTAGCGCTGCACGGGATCAAATCCGAGCAAGTCCGAGCCCGGCGTTGGGAAACCGTCCAAGTTCAGCTTGCCGCCATCGATGCGTACGTCATTGGGAAACGGTAGCCGGAAAAAATCACCGGTCTGCGGCGCGGGATTCGTCGCACCCGGCACCTCGAAGAACGCGCGCACCTTGCCCGCGCTCGGCGACTCACAGCTCACGCCCTGCCAATTCGTGACTCCAAAGGAGGGAGCGCCAGCTGGCGTCAGACCGCATTTGCCCGCGGCGCAGGTCAAGCCAGCGAAGCAATCGCCTGCGGTGGCGCAGTCCGCGCCAACGTCGCCGCCGCCCTCGGGTTTGCACTGCAGGGAGAACCCCACGATGGTGCAGCGCAGTCCGGACTCGCAGTCCAGGTCGCTTGAGCACGACTCTCCGTCGGCGCCGCCGCCGTTCTTCAAACAGGTGCCGCCCGAACACTGGAGTCCCACTTCGCACTCCCCACTGATCACGCAGCTCTGACCTTCCCCGCGGCTCTGCCCGGGTTCGCAAGTGCCAAACGCGCCGCAGCTGAGGCCGACCCGACACGGTTTCGCCGGCGCGCATGGATCGCCAACGCCGCCGCCGCCGGGCACCCCGTTGGTGCCTCCCGTGCCGTCGATGGGGCGCTCCGCCGAACCGTCGTCAAAACAGCCTCCGACGGCAAGCCCAAGGAAAAGCGCACCCAGACCAAATGATTGAACCCGCATGGAAACCATTTTCCCTCGGTTTGGGGCTTTTCGCAAAGCCTCAGGGTCGCTACGACCCCAGCATGTCGCTTCCCCTGATCTTGCTTTCCAATGACGATGGATATCGATCCCGTGGACTTTCGGTCCTCTCGCAGGCTTTGGCGGAGTTTGCGGAAGTTGTCGTCTGCGCCCCCGAGGTGGAACAAAGCGCATCCAGCCACGCCCTGAGCCTGCACCGGCCGCTGCGCTTGTACTCCCACGGCGACGCTATCTATTCCGTGGACGGGACCCCTGCGGACTGCGTGTACGTGGCACTACACGCTACTGAGCGCGTGCTGCCCCGGAAACCCGACCTCGTGGTCAGCGGCTTGAACCACGGCGTGAACCTGGGAGATGACGTCTTCTACAGCGGAACCGTGGCGGCCGCGCGTGAGGCGGCTCTGAAAGGCTTGCCGGCATTGGCGGTGTCCGCCGCTCTTGGCGCAGATCAAGACGCAGCCGCACAGGTGTGCGCTGCCATCGCAGCCGCGATGATCCAAGAGCGCTTCGACCGAGCCGTCCTTCTCAATGTGAACTTTCCTCGCGGCACAGC
>CBDUPW010000374.1:0-6777 GCA_965369205.1 uncultured Polyangiaceae bacterium
AGGGAGTGCCGTCGACCACGCTCTTGGCGATCGCAACCGCCGCCCGAGCGTCCGGGGTGTCCGGCAGCGTGGACTTCTCCGGTCCGCCCAGCCCAGTCGCAGTCTTTGACAGGGAATTCGGCCCGACCGCGGGCCGCTTCGCCGACGGCATTTCCCTCGGCACGGACGGCACCGATTGGAATGGCGGGCCGCCTTGGGTGCTCGGAGCCTCCTCGAGGGGATCGCTCGGCGGGACCACCAGCGGGAGTCCCGGCGCCGCGAGCATCGCGGGAGTTCCCACGCCAGGAATCGTCCGCCCCAAGCGCGCGGCACTCTCATCCATGCTCGCATCCGGTTCGGGCGGGCGCCAGGAGAGCGGAACGCCGTCTGCGCCAAGTTCAATGGACGCGCGCGCCGGAACCACGTCCTCGACGCTGACGCGGCTCACACGAACGCCCGGATCGGGCTCGACGCTAGGCACGACGGGCTCTTCAGTCTCCTTCAGAACGAGTAGCCCCTCGAAGAATAGTTTGGTGATTGTCGAAAGCGTCGATAGATCCTCAAAGGGTGAATCGTCGACCACGTCAATCAGCGTCCGTTTGCCCTCGAATAGTTTCAGGATGCCGTTGAGCTCATCGGGGATCTCGTTCAAACGGGCCGCGAGTTGATCGTGATCGATCTCGAAGATCGTGCGCAAAGGCGGCAGTTGCTCGAGCAGACGCCCCCATTCGTCAACGCGCCGCATGCCCTCCATCAACAGCCCTTGGGTCGTGGTCGCGATGACGTCGTCGTTGGAAATCGGCCTGAATTCTACTTCGAAACTGCCACTGCTCCAGATCAACGCGCGATAGACGGCTTCCTCGCCGCGCAGTCGACCGAGCTCGGCGTCCACCACTTTCCCGTCTCGGAAATAGACGAACGCCTCACGGCTACCATCCTGCATCTTGGCGACGCCGCTCTTGCGGCTAACCTCGAAGGTCTGGATCAGATCCACAACCCCCATGTCTTCGAGGGAACCCGCTAACCGTGTGCGCGCGCTCGCTGGAACCGTCGTCGCCATGCGCTCCTGAGTGCGACGTGCCAACAAGAGGTTGACGCGCGCGATCAGCTCGCGGACGAAGATCGGCTTGGTCAGGTAGTCCTCGACGCCAAGCTCCAGGCCTCGGATCTTGTCCTCGATGGACTTCTGACTGGTCAGAAAAACCACCGGGATGTTTCCCAGGTCCCCATTCTCTTTGAGGCGCCGAACCAACTCGTAGCCGTCCAGGCGGGGCAGCTTGGTGTCGGTCAGAACCAAGTCCGGCGTCGAGTATTGGATCTTGGCGAGCGCGTCGGCGCCGTCAGAGGCGGTGGTGACGCTATACCCCGCCTTTTTTAGACTGACCTCCAAGACCCGCACGCTGCGCGGGTCTGCGTCGACCAAGAGCAGCTGCCGTTTCGCCACGCGATTGGCTTATAGCGGGCTCCTGCCGGGGACGCCAGGACGGGGCGCCGCCCGCGGCCAGAAAACCGGGAGATCTAGGCTATTCGCCCCAGGGATTGACGATGTCGCTCCCGGAAAACGCCGGTCCTTTCGGCGGCTTGGCCCGGGGCGCGGGCGCGGCCGCTGCGGCAGCGGTGGACGAGGTCTTGGGGCCCGGCGCCGGCGGGTGGGTTCTTGCGGTCAGCGAAGGAGCAGATCCCGTGCCCCCTTCCCCACTCGCGGGCGGCGCTAGGATCGCCGCGCTCGGCGCCGGTCCCGGCAAGGGCGCCCCTGTGGGCGGAGCCGTTGCCTGCGCGCTGCCGCTGGCCGGGGTGCCTGCCAATTCCGGCTCAGCGCGCACGCTTGAGTACGCCGTGTACGCCAGACCCAATCCGGCGCCGGCACCCAACGCCACGAGCCAGACCAAGGGACGCCGGACAGGTCGCACGGACAGTGGGCCGGCGTCGAAGGTCATCGGCTCACCCTCAGAGGAAGTCGGCGGCGCGGGCTCGGATAGCTGTGGCGGCGCGACGTTGCTCAGCGCCAGCACGACCTCGCCCATGGCGGCGTAACGGTTGTCAGGCTTCTTCTCCAAACAGCGCATGACGATGGCGTCGAGCGAAGCTTCCGTTCCCGACGTTCCAGCTACGCGGCTCGGCGCATTCGGCATCTCATACATATGCTTCGACAGCACGCCCATGAAGCTGTCCGCTTCGAACGGCAGACGCCCCGTGAGCATTTCGTAGAGCACGATCCCCAAGGCGTAGATGTCCACGCGATGGTCCGCCGGCTCGCCCGCCGCCTGCTCCGGACTCATATAGTGGGGTGTTCCAAACACCATGCCCTTGCGTGTGAATCGACTCGTTCCGGCCACCTTGGCCAGGCCAAAGTCGAGCACTTTAACGATGTCGCCGGTGGGGGACGGCACCACCTGCACGTTGTCCGGTTTCAAATCTCGGTGGACGACGCCGGACGCATGCGCGGCGGCAAGGGCCTCGGCGACCTGGCGGGCGATGTTCGCGGCGCGCGCCACCGGGAGGCGGCCACTTTCGCGCACGATGCGGCCGAGGGGGCGTCCCTCCACCAACTCCATGACGAAGTACGGCTGACCCGACGGTAGCGCGCCAAAGTCAGTGATCTGCACGACGTGTGGGTGTGCGATGGATGCGGCCGCCTTCGCTTCTTGAGTGAAGCGCGGCGCCAAGTCCGTGTCTTCGGCAAGGTCGCGGCGCAACGCCTTCAACGCAAAACTACGACCCAGCGAGGTATGGCGCACCTGGTACACGGTGCCCATCCCGCCTTCGCCGAGCACGCCCTCTACTGCGTAGCGGTCGTCAATGACCGAGCCCAGCAGCGGATCCCTGGCGGGATCCCACCCCGGCGCGGCAGTGAGTGGCTCGCCGTCGAACGGACAGAATCGCGCGTCCCCGGAGAAATGCTGTCCACACAGACCGCAGGCCGAGGCGGTGCGTTCGCCGTCGAACTGAAGCAGCGTTGGTTTGTTCACGACGATTCAGGCAGATTAGCCCGAATCGTCGCAGCGGTCATGGCTTCACCCGGCTCAACCGAGCGGAGTGCCGCATTCGGCGCAGAATTTCCCGCCGGAGTTTGCGGCGCCGCATTTCGAACAAGCCGCGCCGCCAGCAGCTGGCGCTGGTGGAGGCGCACCCGGCGCCGCCGCCCCTGGCGGGGGACCGTAGCCTCCCTGGGCGGGGGGTGGGCCTTGGGGCGGGTAGCCCTGGGGAGGGGGTTGACCATAACCGGGAGGCGGAGCGCCCTGGGGCGGGTAGCCTTGCTGAGGCGGATAGCCCTGGGGCGGGTAGCCTTGCTGCGGCGGGTAGCCTTGGGGCGGGTAGCCTTGCTGCGGCGGGTAGCCTTGGGGCGGGTAGCCCTGGGGCGGGTAGCCTTGCTGGGGGGGATAGCCCGGTCCGGGCATCCGCCCCCCTTGCATCATGCCGGCGCCAAGACCCATGCCCGCCATCATGCCCGCTGCTGCGGTTCCCCCGCCGCCGCCGTCTCCGCCGCCTTCTGCCAGCCCTTGGCCCAGGCCCATCATGGCTTCCGCCTGCGCGAACTGCTGGTAGCGCCCGACGTCCATCTGGTTCACGTAGCGCTGGCGGTTCGCGAAATCCTGGTCGAGCTGGTGCTGGCGCTGGGCTGCCTCGGCCTCCGCCTGGCTCACGCCGATCTTGGCCTTGCGGGCGTCGATCTTGGCTTGAACGATCTGGTCCTGGAACTCGTCGATGCGAGCCTGATCTTCCTCAGACAGGTTGATGTTCATCTTGGCGATTTCGAGCACCTGAATGCCGCACTTCGCCAAATCGGGGCAGTCCGCGACGATGGCTCGCGCCACGTCGGGCCCGGCCGTGCCCAGATCCATCATCGTCAAATCACCGCTCTTGATCAGCCGCGTGAGCGTTGCTTTCAGACCCATCAAGATCTGATCCCGCACCCACTGCATGGCCCGATCCGGATCCGCGGCGCCCGTTTGTCCGACGAACTCCACGACGAACTTGACGGGATCGACGACCTTGTACGCGTAAGTGCCGAACGCGCGCGGGTTCACTCGAATATCAAGCTCCGGATCGCGCATCGAGCCGATGGGGCCACCGAAGCCCTGGTTGTAGACGGGCTTCGTGGTGACAAAGAAGAGCTCGCTGATGAAGACGTTGCCGCCGGTGAACTTATCGACAAGGGTGTTCAAGAACGGGATGTTCTGCGTCTGCAGCGTGTGCCGCCCAGCGCCCAGCCCACCCTTGTATTGGCCGTCTTTGAAGAACAAGCAGACTTCGTCGGAATCGACCGTCAGCTGGCTCCAAAACGGGAACGTCTGATCGGGGTGTTTGTAGACGACGATCTCCTTCTTGTCGTCCGGCCGGGCAATCATCATCCGCTGCACGCCGCCCTTGACGAAGTCAACAATCCCCATTGAGCTCTTCTCCTTCTTTCGTGTGCCGCTTCAGGTCGCGGGCGACTGCAAGATGACAGCGCCGCGCTGGGCGATAGCGGACAACATAATCAGCAGGTCAATCTGCCGCAACTGGCCCAGCGGCTGGGCGCCACCGATTCGCGAAAAATCCACAAACCGAAGCCCTGTGGCTCCGCAAATGCTCTAATGCAGCGGCACATGAGCGGGCTCCCCATCGACCTGGCCACCCTCCCCGGTCCGGCCCAAAAACTCCTCGGCCCGGCCGCCCCGGGGCCGGCCAAGATCATGGCCGCGCGCGGGATCATCCCCGGCCTCAAACCCGCGGAGATCGTGACGGTCATCGCGCTGCTCACCCTGAACGAGGACGCCAAGGTTGCCGAAGCCGCCAAGGCTAGCGTCGCAAAGCTGCCGCCGCCCATGCTCACGGGGGCGCTTGGAGCCGACCTGCACGAGTTCGTGATCGACCAACTCGTCGAGCACTACGCAAAAGAAGCTGAGGTCGTGGAAAAGCTCTTGCGCATGGCTCAGCTGTCCTCCGACAGCCTGGCTCTGCTGGCCATGCGCGCAACCGAACAGACCGGCGAGCTGATCGCGACCAACGAGAAGCGTCTGTTGCAGAGCCCGCGGGCGATCGAGCGGCTCTACATGAACAAGCAGGTACGCATGTCCACGGCGGACCGCCTGCTCGAACTGGCCGTTCGTAACAACCTGGAACTGGACATCCCGGCATTCAAAGAAGCCGCGACCGCCATCCAGCACGAGCTGATTCCGGAGCCGACCCCCGAACCCAGCTTTGACGACCTGTTGTTCCAAGAGACCGAACAGGTCGCCAAGGAGACCGCCCTCGAAGCAGACGAAGACACCCACGAAGTCGATGATGAAGGCGAAGAGAAGCTGAAAGACCGCTTCTTGCCCTTGTACCAACGCGTCGCGCAGATGAACGTCACCCAAAAGATCCGCCGTGCCCTCCTCGGCAGCGCTGCGGAGCGCATGCTGCTCGTGCGGGATCCCAATCGACTTGTGGCCATGGCGGTGGCGAAGAGCCCAATGATGCGCGAGGACGAAGCAGCCCGCATCAGCGCCAGCCGCGCCGTGGGCGAAGACGTGCTGCGCGAAATCGCGAAGAACCGCGACTTCACCCGGAACTATCAGGTCAAACTGAACCTCGTCAGCAATCCGCGCACGCCGTTTACGTTTGCGTCGCGGTTGATCTCGCACCTTCGGGAATCCGATCTGCGCAAGCTGTCCAAAAGCAAGAACGTACCGGGCGCCGTTTCTACCGCCGTGCGGCAGCAACTGCAGCGCAAGCAACCCGGCGGCAAGCGCTGATCTAGTCAGAAGGTCTAGTCCGAATAGAACCCAGCGCGTCAGTAACAGTCCGAAGGATTGTTACCTACGACGGCCCACTAGTGTGTGTGCGTTGAGCCCTTGGGCAGCGCCGCGGCCACCACATCGCCACTGAGCACGCCGCGCGTTCCGATCAGCCGCTGCGCCATGCCTTGCAGCGCGCCAGCGGGCCCACGGGCGGCGATGACTTCCATGCAGTGATCGTGATCCAGATGCACGTGCAAAGTTGAGATGATGTACTCACCGTGATCGTGCTGGATCTCCGTCAGGCGCTCGCTGAGTTCGCGCACATGGTGATCATAAACTAGGGTGATGGTGGCTACGGACGGCGCCCCCTGCTCCCAAGCTTCACGGTCAAGCTCCCGGCGCACCAGGTCGCGTAGCGCTTCGGAGCGGTTTTCGTAGCCACGCCGCTCAACCAATGCGTCGAAGCTGGCGAGGGTGTCCTCCTCCATCGCAACCCCAAAGCGGACCAGCTTGCTCATCTGGGAAGGCTAGCGCGGTTTCTGCCGTCGCTCGTCACGGCGCTTCTGGGCCGCCACGCGCGCGGCACGGATTTCGTCGGCAAGCTTCACCTTGTGCGGGTCGACCACGTAGGGGCTGACGCGCTCGTTCTTTTCGAACTTCTTTTTGTACAGATTGGCCTGGTAGCGGCTCTTGAACGGCCCTACCCGCACCCGATGCCATAGGCCGCGGTCCGGCACGTAGGCGGCCTGTCGGAACGCACTGTGTCCGCGTTTTCGCAAATCATCGACGAAGGCTTCGGCGTCCTCTTGCTTCTTGAAGCTAGCCACCTGGATTTGGAACCCACCTTCGGCGCCCGGGGGCGCCAAGTACTTGTCATCGACCTTCGAGACTTCCGTGGCGAGCTGGGTCAACGAATCTTTCGGGTCTTTCGTGACAGGCGTCGACGACAACAACGTGCCTGCCGGCAGCGGCACTACCGGCAGACGGTCTGCAGCGACCGGCGGCGCGGTCGCCAGGGGTTGGGCCAGGGGGTCGTTCGTTCCGATCAGCCGACCGCGCTCGTCCTTCACGGCCGCCAATGCAGTCGTCGGGT
>CBDUPW010000375.1:0-6754 GCA_965369205.1 uncultured Polyangiaceae bacterium
GCGGCGCGACCGGGCCGTGGACGGACGTGTACCAGCTGGCGCTGGTGATGGTGGAAATGCTGAGCGGTCGTCGTGCGCTCTCTGGGGCGAGCGTTGCGGACCTGGCCGCGTGCTCCGCGGAGGCCAGCGCGCGGCCAACACCGAACCAACGCGGCGTGATGCTGCCGGAGCGCGTCGAAGCCGTCTTTGTCAAAGCGCTGGCGGTGCAGCCCGCCCACCGCTTTGCCGACGCGGGCGCCTTTTGGCAAGCGCTGGAGTCGGCTGCGGACGATCGCGCAACCACCCTGGCCTATGCGCTGCCGCCTGCCGACCAGCGCGCCAGTGCACAGATCGACGTAGCTCAGAACACAGTGTTTTCCGCGACCGCAGACGCGCCCGCGGGCAGTGTGGCGCCGACCAGTCGCAGGGCCGATCCCACCCAGCCCGGGCGCGCCGCGGCACGCTCCAAGTCACGCCTGCGCACTATTCTGCCAGTCGCTATTTGGCTGTTCGCTCTGCTCGGCTTCGTCGCTGTGGGGCTCGTGCTGTTCCTGTGGCCCAAGGGGCAGGCCGCAGAGCTACGCGCCGCCGCGGCCATCCCGCCGGATCTGTCTGCGCTCGCGACGCGACTGCGCTGCCCACCGGGCATGGTGAAGATCCCTGCGGGCCAGTTCTTCATGGGCTCCGACCTCGAAGAGGCGACGCCCGCGGAGAAGCCCGCGTTTGCGGTCAAGCTAGACAGCTATTGTATCGACCTCACAGAAGTGACCGTGGAGCAGTACCTGCAGTGCTCCGAAGCGGGGAACTGCAAGCGACCGGGAACCAGCGTGCGCTGGCCGGAGATCACGCCCAAGCAAAAACAGGTGTACTCACAAGCTTGCAACGCTGGGGATCCAAGCCGCAAGCAGCATCCCATCAACTGCGTGGACTTCTTCATGGCCGAACGCTACTGCGAGATGCGCGGCGCGCGACTGCCCACCGAAGCCGAGTGGGAGTACGCCACGCGCGGTCCTGACGGGCGCGTGTATCCCTGGGGCGACGAAACACCGACTCCGGCGCATCTCAACGCGTGCGGGACCGAGTGTGTGGCTTGGGGCGAGAAGCGGGGCGAGGCCGCGTTTGCGCTCTACGACGCCGACGATGGCTTTGCGACCACGGCGCCCGTCGGATCGTTTCCGAAGGGCAACTCCCGCTTCGGACTGCAAGACGTCGCCGGCAATGTCTGGGAGTGGGTAGCTGACTGGCACGGCCCCTACACCGCATCAGAAAAGGACAATCCCGAGGGGCCGCGGGAAGGTGAACGCAAGGTGATCCGCGGCGGAGCCTTCAACGGCAGCCAAGCGGGCTGGCTGCGCCCGAGCTTTCGCTATGCTCAGGAGCCGAGCGCGCTTTCCCACGGCATTGGCTTTCGCTGTGCGCGCGACTTCGGCAGCTGAGGCCCCGCGCGAGAAGCGTGGCCCTAGGCGGCCCCGCGTCGCGACCCAACCAACAGATCAATGCGCGTGGGTCTCGTACACAAACACGTCGAGAATGCTGCGTAGGCCCGCGATGGAATCGCGCTGCTTCGATGAGCCGCGCGCCACGAGATCGCTCTTTTCTTCGAAGTCGGTGGTCCATGCATACGCCGACACCCGGCTAGTGACGGCGCTCTGGAAGACGACCTTCACTGCGGACCGGGGAGGTGGCGGAGTCGCAGAAGTGGCGACTTATGAGAACACCTACTGGTGAGTTGGCGACGAAGGACGTGATCGCTCCGGGGCTTGTAGACAATGCAGCGAGACGCGTGGAAACGCGTAGTGCGGCGGGGGTTTCGGGGAAGGTTCCCCGAAACGCGTCAACGGTGCTGCCGCGGGCGAGACCGGCGAGGTGGTTCCGTGAACGGCCCTTTGTGGGGGTGGTGCTACCGGCGTAGAGACAGCCGCTACGCGCAGTTCGCTTACGAGTGTATCTGTGAGCCCGTGCTAGTCTC
Source organism: uncultured Polyangiaceae bacterium (assembly GCA_965369205.1). Classification (GTDB taxonomy): domain Bacteria; phylum Myxococcota_A; class Polyangia; order Polyangiales; family Polyangiaceae; genus JACKEA01. The sequence continues at coordinate 1,949 of CBDUPW010000375.1, forward strand.
GACTCGTGGACGACACCTCGACCGAAGCGGCCCGGGTTCAAGCGGCAGCGCACCGCAGGATGGGCGGGGCTCGCAGGTTCGTGATGGCATGTCGGATGAGCGACGAGATTCGCTCCATTGCCCTTAGCCGGATCCGGTCACAGCATCCCGAGTTTGACGAAGCGGCCGTTCGGGACCAGCTCGTGTGGGAACTCTATGGCATACGAAGACGGCGCTGAAGGAGCGATTCGGCGCGTGCAGCGCGCACTGGAGGCAGCAGGCGTGCCGTACATGGTGACGGGCTCGTTCGCTAGCGCACTGCACGGGGCGCCGCGCACAACTCAGGACGTTGATGTCGTGATTGCGCCAACCCTAGGTTCGCTCAAGAAGCTACTGCTCCAGTTTCCGGAGGAGGACTACTACGTTAGTCAGGACGCAGCGCTGCAAGCCTATGGCTCGGAAAGCCTTTTCAACGTGGTCGATCATACGTCGGGTTGGAAGATCGACTTCATCATTCGAAAATCCCGCCCGTTCAGTCTCGAAGAATTCGAGCGCCGCCGCGAAGCGGAGCTGCTGGGCACGACATTGTACGTAGCATCGGCCGAGGACGTCGTGCTGTCCAAGCTCGAGTGGGCGAAGATGACGGAGTCGGATCGGCAACTCAACGATGTGGCAGGGATTCTGCGGACTCAGGGCGAAGACCTCGATCTAGCCTACGTCGGTCGTTGGATTGCGGCGCTCGCACTGGACGCCGAGTGGGCCCGGGCAAGGACAATCGCCGGCTTGACAGAATGAAGATCTTGAAAGCATCCGTTGGCTGAGCGGAAGCCGACCACCTCGTCACCTGCGTCCGACCTATTCCATCACTCGCTGCAGGACGTGTGGCCCTAGGCGGCCCCGCGTCGCGACCCAACCAACAGATCAATGCGCGTGGGTCTCGTACACAAACACGTCGAGAATGCTGCGTAGGCCCGCGATGGAATCGCGCTGCTTCGGTGAACCGCGGGCGACCAGATCGCTGCGCTCTTCGAAGTCCTTCGTCCACGCATAGGCGGACACGCGGCCGGTGACGCGGTCCAAGATCAGGTTGAGCTCTGGAGTGCGTGCGGCGACCATGCCCAGAGGATCTTTGCGTCGCTGCTTGGCCTCGGTGATGTACATCTGTCCGAAGATCAGCTGCGGGCGCAGGGTGCGACCCGTGGTGATCTCCGGAATCAACGAAAAGCCGCGTACGACCATGGGCGCTTTGCGACCAACGACATTCGCCAGGGTCGGCATGATGTCCATGGTGGAGCACAGGCCGGTGAGCCTCCGCGGCTGGATGAACTTCGCATTGAAGGCCAGTGGCACGTGCAGCACGACGGAGGACAGATCGTAGCCGTAACCGGCGTTCGCGTGGCGCGGCAGATCGAACCCCACTCCGTGGTCGGCGCTCAGCACGACCAGGGCCTGCCCCGAGAGTTCGTTCTCGATGCCCGCGAGCAAACGGCCCACGTGGCCGTCGGTGTAGGACAGTTCCGCGTCGTAGCGATCTGCGGGCTCGTCGCCGTAGCGGGGACCGCCCGGAGGATCCGTGATGGGCGAATGCAGATCGTAGTAGTGCACCCACAGGAACAGCGGGCGATCGTCGCGGGCGCGAAGCGCTTGCAGTGCGGCGTCGGTGACACGGTCGGCATTCAGGCTATTGGCGTCGGACCAGCCTTTTCCGGGAGTCTCGTCGATGTGCTCGAAGCCTTGGGTGATGCCCTTCCAGTGTCCTGGGCCGAAGTAATACTGCGGGACCACGGCGCTGGTTTTGTAGCCTGCTTCTTTGAGTACTTCGGCGAGGGTGACGTTTTCGTCCTGGATCGGGAAGGGCTGACGTCCAGTGGGGTCCCGCGCGATTTCCGAGTCGAAGCGTGAAGTGAAGAGGCTGGGGAAGGATAGGCGTGTGGAGGGGCCTTGGCTGAAACAGTTTTCGAGTACGGCGCTCTGTTTCAGAAAAGCGTCGATCTTGGGTGCCGGGTCGCGTTTGGCGCCGAAGCTGGCCAAGTGTTTGGGCGCGAATGCATCCAGAGTGATCAACACAATGGGTGGCCTTGCCGGGAGCTCGGCGGGCACCGGATGATCGAAGCGGCCCCGGATGTCTTTCAGCTCTCGAGTGGAGAGGTCTTCACCGTCGCAGTTTTCGTCGATGCCGTTGCCAGGAATGTCCACGGCGCCGGCATAGGCTTTCGGGTTGTTCGTATCGCAATCCCGGCCGCCGAAGCCGTTCAGGTGTCCATCCCGATCGAAATCCAAGGAAGCCACCACCAAAGCGTGTCCAAGCCTGGCTAGATGCACGCTGCGACTCATGGCGTCGAGAGCACCGCCGGATTCCGGTCCCAGCTTCGCGCCGGAGACTAGCCCCACACCCAGCACCACCAGCCAGATCCCACGCAGGGCCCAGCGCAAGGCGGCGATGCGACCCGCTAGCGCCAACAGCACAACCAAGATGAGGGCGCCGCAAAGCGTGACGAGCCCAAAGGCCAAATGATGAAACGGCAGGTACGGCAACGCGAAGCGCAGCAAGTACGCGCCCACACCCATCGCGACCAGAAGCAAAAGCGCGATCCACGCGACGATGCGCCGCGGCGTCCGCACCACGACGCCAAGGCCGGGGATGCGCCCAAAGTGGTGCACGAGAAACCGCATCCACGCGGCCAATGCGCGCCACAAGATCAGACCCGCGATGACGAAGCCGATGTGGGCGGCGCCGATGACCAAGGCCGCGTTCGTGGCGCGCACGATCAGGAGGATGGCTTCCCGCGACACGACTACGGAGCTTGTCACGGCAGCCGCCGTCATTAGCAAAGCGCTGAGCAGGGTCGCGCTGCGGCGCGTGCGAAGTTCGGGGTCGGTCGTCGACAGCCACGCCCAGCTGCCCCGGGCGGCGCCGAGCAGCAGCACCCAGAACCGCGACACCGGTTCGCGAGTCAAGGTCGCCCAGATCAGGGCTAAGGGCGCCGCGGCGAGGCCTGCAACGAGCGCCGAGAGGAATAGTCCCGCAACGGCGCCGGACCAGAACTGCGCGTCGACGACGGCGTAGCGCGCCAAGCTGATTTCGTCGTATAGCCACGCACACAGCGCGACGCATTGCGTGAAGCCAAGGACGCTCAGGGCGGCGGACAGGCGCGTCGGACCCGGCGCGACGGGCGCTGCCGCGGAAGTGGGGTGCGCCCCGGTGCCCGGCTGGGCGGCCGCCGTGCTCCCTGGGGGAATGCCGGCGTCAGATTGGCCGTCGGTCATGGGCAGCGCCGACCATTACGCGGCCCGATGTGCTCGGGCAAGGGAGAACCGGCCCGCCCGGCGCTGACTGCGGCTTCCACTGCGGCAATGCTCTGGTATCGTGCCCGCCGCATGGCTGGTGGCCCGCCCGCAGAAGGCGAAAACACGCTGATTGTCACGCCCACTTACAACGAGCGTTACAACCTGCCCCTATTCGCCCGCGCGACCCTCGAAGTCGCGCCGCGAGCCCATTTGCTGATCGTGGACGACGCCTCGCCCGACGGCACAGGCCGCGTGGCTGACGAGCTCGCGGCGGGGGACGAACGCATCTCCGTGTTGCACCGTGCAGGCAAGCTGGGCTTGGGTACGGCGTACATCGAAGGCTTCGGAGTCGGCCTGGACAAAGACTTCAACTACTTCGTCGAGATGGACACGGATCTGTCCCATGATCCGAACTACCTGCCCGGGTTCTTCGAGGCCTTTGCCGACGGTGCTGATGTCGTGATCGGATCGCGCAACGTGCCTGGCGGCGGCGTGGAAGGCTGGGGACTTGGACGCCATGTGCTGTCCAAAGGTGGCTCCCTCTACGCACGCAGCATTCTGGGCGTGAAGGTGCGGGACCTCACCAGTGGCTACAAAGGCTACACGCGTCGCGCGCTGGAGAGCATCGACCTTTCCAGCATCGACTCCAACGGCTACTCGTTCCAGATTGAAACGACCTTCCGCGCGCTCCGTCGCGGCATGCGCGTTGCCGAAGTGCCCATCGTGTTCGTGGATCGCCGGGCCGGCGAGAGCAAGATGAGTCGGAAGATCTTTGCCGAAGCGGTGATGATGGTGTGGAAGTTGCGCTTGTCCGCGTTGCGCGGCGAGATCTGAGTCGTGCCCTTGCCGAAGGCCCGCGCCCGCTGGGAACTGCTGCTCGCTGCGGTGGTGCTCGCGGTCCTCAGCTACAGCACGATGTACCCGGGCATCACCTCGCCCAACGAGCGCTCACGTTTGTACTTGGCGATTTCCCTGGTCGATTCGGGCAGTCTCAGCATCGACGCGCCGGTGCGCCGCTTCGGCCACATCCTCGACACGGCGTCGTTTCAGGGCCACCTGTACTCGGACAAAGCACCGGGCTCGAGCTTCTTGGCGGCGGGTGTGTACGCCGTGGCCAAGAAGGTTGCGGCGCCGGAGACGCTGGGGATCGCGGCGCTACTCAACTGGATGCGGCGGGGCTTGATGGTGCCCCTGGGGCTGCTGGGGTTCGTGCTGCTGCGCAGCCTGCTTCGGCGCACCGGCGTGGTGCAGTCGGTGATCGATCTCTGTTCTATCGGCTGGATCTTGGGCAGCGCCGCGTTCCACTACAGCACGGCCTTCTTCGGACATCAGATCGTCGCGGTGGCGTTGCTGCTGGCGCTGCGCATGGTGCTGGCCGCGGAGGACTGCGCACGGGCGCGCTGGCTTCGCACGGCGCTCTTGGCGGCCGCTTCGGGAGCGGCCGCGGGCATGGCTGGGCTCACCGAGTACCAGGCCGGCATTCCCGCAGCGCTGCTGACGTTGTACTTGCTGAGCGGGCGTCTGAGGCGCAGCCCCGCA
>CBDUPW010000376.1:0-6748 GCA_965369205.1 uncultured Polyangiaceae bacterium
GTCGCGCCGCCAGTGCCGCCCGTCGCGCCGCCAGTGCCGCCCGTCGCGCCGCCAGTGCCGCCCGTCGCGCCGCCAGTGCCACCGGTCGCGCCGCCCGTGCCGCCCGTCGCGCCGGTACCACTCGCGCCGCCCGTGCCGCTGGTGCCTCCGGTTGCTGCGGCGCCGGCAGTTCCACCTCCACTGGGTGCTCCACCTCCACTAGGTGCTCCGCCCGTCGCTGCTGCGCCCGCTACGCCGCCGGTGCCGCCAGTCGCAGTACCACCGGCGCCCGCGCTTCCGGCGCTCGCGGCGGTGCCGGCGTCGGCGCCGTCACCTGTGAATGTGAACTCTTCGAAGTCGTTCGTGCAACCGACAACGACTGCCATCAGAAGAAAGGAAAATGAGGCGCGCATGCCCTATTCTGCCATTGCAGCGCAGATCCGCCCAGGGCTTTGCGGATCGGTTACCGCAAACTGCGCATATCGCCGTCGTGCGTGGGTTGGTGGAGGTCGCCGTTACAAGTGGCGCTCAAACGTAGCGAGCATGCGCGCCCATGCGCGCTCCGCTTGTTTTTCGTCGTAAACCGGAGAATCGATGGTGCACCAGCCATGCTGGGCCGGGTAGACCTCGATTTCAGCCGCCACGTTGGCGCTTTTGGCTGCCTGCTGCAGCTTGGTCTTGGCTTCGGGCTCTCGCTCGTCGTCGTTTTGGGCAATGCAGATCAGCGCGCCGACCTTCATCTTCCCAAGAAGCGTGTGTGGGCTGCTTGGCTCCTTGGTGACGAGGCCGCCGCCATGAAACGACGCGATAGCACCGACGCGCTGCGGTGCCGCTGCGGCAGTGCGGAAAGTATAGGGCCCGCCCATGCAGTAGCCCGACGTTGCGATATTCCTTTTTGTGTCGACTTCCTTCTGCCTATCCAGCCACGCGACGAAAGCTGCGCCGTCTTTGGTGACACCCTCCGCCGTGATTGCGGCTCGCATCGGAGCGATCTTCGCTTTGCCTTCGTCAGTTCGCCACTCGTCGAAGGTGCTGAGGACCGGCAGGTTGGAGGAACGATAGTATTGGTTCACAGCGAGCACCGCGTATCCGGCGGCCGCCAGCCGCGTCGCCATCGTCTTGTATGCATCCCTGAGCCCTGCGACGTCTGGCCACAGCAGCACGCCCGGGTGCTGCCCACTCTTCGGCGCTACGAAGAACGCTTCCGCCTTGCCGTCCGGCGTGTCGATCGTCACCATGCGACTCGCTGTTTCGGTAGACGACGCGTTTTCTGTGGGTGGCGCCGTCGTTGCTGCGGGGGTCGGCGCCGGCGCGGGGCCCGGCGTCGGCTCGGGGCGCTTGGCCGACGCGGGCGGGGAGCCACAGCCTGTCAGCATTGCGGCGACCACGGCGCCCGTGCCCATGCTCACCTCGCGGCGATTGAGCCGCCGCTGCTCTAGATACGCTTCGTTTTCAACTTCGGTGTCGTCGTCACACATGAGCCTAGTCTCCGCGGGGAGTGTACCCGCTTTTTCGGGTTAGCTGGCCGGAGTGCCGTGATCTGTGACGCTATTCGCGGAGCCAACTGCATCGGGACTGAGCGCGCTCAACTTCCCGGCGCGAGTCGCTTTCCGAGGGCCAAGAAGATGCTACCGCCCACAAACGCCGTCATCGCGGCCCCGGGCCAAAACAGCGCTTGGCCGTAGCTCGCAAAGAAATGCCCACCGAGCATGGAGCCGACCGCAACCGCCAGCGAAACAGCAACTCCGGAAAAGGCCATGTAGCGCGCGCGCATGGGAGCGGGCGCTAGGTCGGCAACCACCGGGCCAAGCATCGGCGCTTGCATCATTTCGCCACAGGTCCAGACCGCGACGGTGCCCACGAGTCCGACCCAGGTTCCGGCAACGGAGTTGAGCCCAAAGCCAGTGCCGACCAGGACCGCACTCATGCACAGTGCCGTCGATCGTGACATGCGCAGCACAAAGGCCGTGATCGGGAGTTGCAAGAGGACGATCATGACGCCATTGACGGCCATGATACGTCCGTAGGTTTTTTCGCCGATGCCGAGTTCGTTCATGCTGATGGGCAGCGTGGCAAGAGCCTGAGCAAAGCACAGCGAGACCAAGAAAAGCGCCAGGCAGAAAAGCATGAAGACGCGATGACGAAAGATGCGGCCCCACGCGCGTAGCAAACTTTCGCGCGGCGCAACACGCTGTGACTCAGTAGGCGGGGCAAGGCTCTCGGGAAGCGTGAAAGCGATGAGCAGCCCAAAGAACGCGCTGGTGAAAGCGTCGACGTAGAACAACAGCGCAAACGAACGCTCTGCGAGGATCCCTCCGACAAATGGCGCAAATGCAAATCCAAGATTGATGGCGATATAGTTGAGTGCAAAAGCGTGTACCCGTTGCGCCGCCGGAACCACGTCCGCGATAAACGCTTGGCCCGCTGGACGGTACATGTCGCTTATCAGCGAGAGGCCGAAGGACGCGGCGAGAACACCGGCTACAGCCTGCGCGCGGGAAAGCGCCAATAGACACAACGCGGAACCTACTAAGGAAGCAACCATGACCGTGCGGCGTCCGTAGCGATCGGCCAACTGACCGCCGACCAAAGAGCCCACGAGCGAACCGATGCCATATGCAGCCAGCGCAAGGCTGCCAATACGTGGCCCCAGTCCGAGCCGCACGCTCACGTACAGCGCTAGGAAAGGCAGAACGAATGCTCCCGCACGATTGACGAACGTCCCCAAGAGCAGGATGTGGATGCTGCGCGGCAACTCGCGAGAAGCCCGCAGGACGCTCCACTGGCTCGCACGCAACACAACAGCTCGTGCGCGGAAGGGGAGCACGCGCGGCAGGTTACCAGGGCGCTCTTAGGGCGCAAGGCGCGACAGCAGCGACTTGATGAGCCAGAAAGCCTGGGCTACTTCGGAAGGCATGCGCTGGATCGAATTTAACGAGCCGGGAGCGCCGCTCTCCTTTTCGTATCCGGAGAGCTGGACGTTGCTCAATGAGGAGTCGTTGCAACTTGTCAGTCCCGCCGGCAGCGCCTTCACCTGGTCAATCTTCGGCAGCGAAGTCGATTTGGGCGAAGGCGTCACGTGCAGCGAGCAAGAACTCGAGCAAAGCGCTGAGATGGCGGGGCGAAGCTGGAGCATTGCGCGCCGAAACGTGATGCTGATGGTTACCTACTTTGCTGATCCGACTGCGATAGACGACGAGCGGGAGATTGTGGACCGGATTATCGCGTCCGCGCGTCCAGATCCGGACTTGCCAGCAGACGCGGACGCCCTTGTTCTGGATGTCGAGATTGGACTCAAGCGAACGTTTCCGGACAAGAACGTGCGCCGCGAGGGTTTCGGACTCGCCGTCGAAGATCTGGGAGTACTCAACCTCGCCAATATCTATCGCGCGATACAGTTTTCGCCGGACTCCCGAGACGACCAGGTCGAACAGTGCGTTCGCACGTTCTCCGCCGTGCAGCGCTCAGAAGCCGTCTTGGCAGACTACGCGCAGGCGCGTGAGCTCTTGTTCCCCTTGATTGTCAGTCGCGGGGAAGACTCCGATCACAGTCGCGTATTGCGCGACCTCAATCGCGCCCTGCAAATTGCCTACGCGGTCGATTTCGGTCCGGCGATGGCGCGAGTCACGGTCGAGCTGCTGGAGACCTGGGGGGTTGACGCTGTCGCCGTGCATGAGCAAGCCCTGTGCAACCTCAGTGCGCGTTGCCCGCTGGAGCTAAAGCCGGTGAATCGCGACGGCGTCGATTGCGTCCTGACAGAGTTTTTCACTTTTGCGACAGCGCAGGTCCTGTTGCCGGAGTATCACGCCGCACTTCACTCGAAGCTTGGAGCGACGTTTTTGGTCGCCATGCCGTCCCGCGACATCGCCATCGCGAGCGCGGAAGAGAATCGTGATGCCCTTTCGCGCTTCGCCGCGCAAGACTTCGAGGAGTATCCTCACGCGCTTTCGCCTGTGCTGTTTCGCTGCTCCGCCGAAAAGTTGGAGTGCCTCTCTGAGAAGCGCGGACTGTTGGGGCGGCTGTTCGGAAACTAAGGCGCGCCACTTGCGAAGGGCACGCTCTTCACAAGCGACCGGTCGCGGTGATGCGCCCGGTGTTCTAGAAAGCGTTTTCGAGCTGCATGATGTCCTTCTTGAGATCGTAGGGTCTTCGCGGCGCAGGGGCGGATGGCATGCCTGGAGGTGCCGCGGCCGGGCTGGCTTCAGCCGCTTTGTTGCGCTTCGCTTCCAGCACAAGGGTTGGCGGGTACTCGATCTGGTATTGGATCTCGAACTTGCGCTTCTCTTTGGGCTGCAGGGTCAGCGGCCAGCGCAGGATGCCCTTGGAATCGGGCTTCACTCCCGGGCTGATCTTGACGCCGCTGATCACGATGTCCTTGTCTTCGGATACGGGAATGCGATCCGCTAGGTTGAGGGACATGGCCTTGGCTGACAGATTCTCGACCGTGACGACGAAGGCTAGTTGCATTTGCGTGCGCTGTTTGCGCACCAGAGCGCTGCGCTTCTTGTCGAGCACACGCGAGAGCTTGAGTTGGTCGGCCACACTGAGAAACACGGCGAATTGCTCGCCCTCTGCGACGAAGTCCAGGTTCGTCATGCCGAGGAACGCGCCCGCTTGATACAGCGCCACGGTTCCGGGCAATAGCGACTGCCCACTGCTGTTGAGCATCTCAAGAGTTTGCGCAGCGTTCAGTGATTGCTCGGGAGCAGCGACGACGGCCTTCTTGGCTTTCAGTGTGGCCCGGCCCAGGGGCACCCGCACCGAGCGGCCGTCGGCCCGCACCTTGGTTGTACTCATGGCCTTGAACTGCGACGTTGTCCCGCGCTGCTGCAAGCTCTGGAACAGCTGCACGGTCTTGCTCTGGATCACCTGCAGATACTCGAAATTCGTCTTGTAGGTCTTTTCGAAGTGACTGCTGCCGACGGAGCGCTGCACGCGCTTATTCCACAAGCGATTCTGTCCCTGGAAGGCCGTCTCTGCTCGTCGGAACGACGCCGATCGCCGCTCCATGCTCTGAGTCGTTGCGGGGCTGTCACCGAGAGTCAGCGCTTCGAGCTCTGGAATGCGAACGGCCGCTGTGGACGACTGCGTCGAAAACGTGAGTTCCGCGTTGTCCCAATCTTCTCCGCTTGCCTGGGTGACGACCGCAAAGGACGTGATCTCGGCGGACTTGGCATCGCTGCCGGAGGCGCGCAGCTCGTGGGAGGCTTCCCATGTCGCTCCGGGCAGTAGGTAGCTGAGCTGGAGCTGACCGGCGCCCGGGGAGGCGCCCTGTACGGTCACGAAGACTTTCGTTTCTTCGAGTTGAGTCAAGCCGCGCAAGTCGTCAAGCCGCCGATTGCTGGCTTCGACTTTTGGCGCGAGCTTCTTACGCTCGGCCGAGACAGCACGACGGCCCTTGGCGATCTCACGCATCTTGCTCGCGATGAAGTCCACCACCGCTGCGTAGGTGGTGACACCCACGCTGCCGGGGATGGTCACGCTGCTGGGCAACGTGACGCTGCCGGTGACCACGTCCTTGTTGAGCTTGTCGAGGGAGAACGCCTTGATGTCTTCGACCTGCTTGGTCTGAGCGTCGAGCACGGCAAGCTCGTCGTCGAGAGCAACGAGTCGTTCGGCCAGAGTGCGGGCGTGTTCCTCCGCCTTGCGGTAGCTCTTTTCGGTCGCCTGGGCGAGGTAGCTCCGGCCCACGCGCACGTCGATGATGCGTCCAGCGGTCGTGGCCGCGCGCACGGAGCCATCGTCCACCCAACCAGGCAGGTGCTTGAACGCAAACACGGTCGGCGTCGTCGTGACTTTGATCGTTGCTTCCCGCGACACCAAGGCGCGGTCCGAGTACACGGTCACTTTCCGGATCTTGGACGAGACACGCACCGCATTGGGATCGTCCTCCAGGGGGACCAAACTCGCATGCGGGATCGACGGATCGCTCTCGCCGGAAACTGCGTTGGCCTGGCCCCCCGTCGGCGCAAGCTGTGCGGTCGTCTTGCCATGTGCGCAGCCCGCCGCCGTCAGCAGCCATGTGCCCAGGCAAATCCAGGCGAGTGGTCTAGTAGTTCGCGTCGTCGACATCATGATTCCCTCGGTTTTGCGCTTGCGGTTCTGGTGCACGCCGAGCGCAAGCCGCAACTCGGGCGTCCATCCAGCGCAGACGTACGTTCCAGCGCGCGCTCCGGTCTGAAATAGATCCCGCGACGCCGGCCGTCCGCGAGGGTCTTGCGCCGCTCTCGGCGCACAGCTAGATGAATTCGGGGAAAGTGGCGACCTTGCACAAGTTGATTTGGCGCCGGATCGGCGTGTTGCTGCTGCTCGGGTTGGCCGTTTCGTGCGGCGGCGGCTCGGGCGCAGGCGCGGGCACCCCCGAGCGCGACGCCTTGAGCTCCGATCTGGAGCAGAAGGCCGCGGAGCTCGAAGCGGAGTTTGCGCGTCTCGAACGCCAGCGGCACCAACCGACTCCATCGCCCCGCGACGACGGCGACGAGGCGACGATCGGTGCGGTCCTCGAGAAGGAGACGGTAGACGCGCCCCAGCCTGAACCCCGGGCGTCGCCTGCGTCCGAGGCGGAGCCGTCAGAAGAACCACGCGAGCTCTCGGCGCGGGAGCGCTGCAAGATCGCATGTCGGGCACTCGCGTCAATGGAGAGAAGTGCCAACGGCATTTGTTCGCTGGTCGGGGATGCCCACGAGAAATGCGTTTGGGCTCGCACCCAGCTGCGCGACGCCCGCCGCCGAGTGGAGCAGGCCAGCTGTAATTGCGATTAGACCCAAAC
>CBDUPW010000377.1:0-6711 GCA_965369205.1 uncultured Polyangiaceae bacterium
GCCGACACCAGGGTTGTCACGGTTGCGATGGCCTCCGCCCGAGCGAGCGCCGCGTTGGGACGGACCGAGCGCAGATTCTCGGCCTCGGCGACGCGGTTGAATAGCTCGGGCCCTTGAATGGTCGCGCCTCTCACCGCTCCGTCTTCGAGACGCAGCACGACGTCGAACAATGCTCGCCGGGCGCGCAGGCGGCCCGAGTCAGGGATCGCGTATGGCAAGCTCACGGCTTTGACGCAACGTTCTGTCGAGCAGCGCGCAGCGGGTTCGAGCATGCGAAAGCGATAGATAAACTCGTGGGGCAGTTCGTGGGTCCGGATCCCCCACTTGGGCAGCGTCGCAAGCGCACCGATCCACGCTTGAAACTCCGAGACGACCTGGCCGCGCATCCGATCCGCGTCGGAGAGTTTTTCTTCCAGCGCTGCGCCCTGCTCTGTGAGCTCCGCGGCGCGTCGGCGTTCGTAAGCCTCGGCGAGAGCAAGCTCGGCGAGGCGTTCGGTGGCGTTCGTGGCGTTCGGGCCCCGGGGCAGGTGGTCCAGATAACGCACCAGGCCGCCGCGGGTGGCACGTGCTGCCTCAAAATAGCGCGGCTCGGCGCTGTTGAACCAGCGGCGCACGGCCGCGCCGTAGCGCCCTTGGGGGTGGCGGCGCAGGTAAGCGTCGCTCTCGCGCAGCCGCTGTTCCACGGTGTCTGAAACGCGCACGCGCCGGTAGGCCTCGTACTCCGCCTTGTCCATGGTGAGTGTCGCGCAAGCGCCCGTGACCGCCCACACAAGGGCCATGGCTGCCAGCCGCCTCACGGCGTGCCTCGCGGCGGACAGAAGTTGCATTCTGAGGGAACCGCCGGCGCGACGTCGGACATGAACGCCCGGTAGTCGTCACAGCTGGCGTGGAAGAGCGCGCGCAGACACACCTCCCCGTCATGCACCAGCGGTAGGCAATCCTGCGGGAATGCCGTTTCGAAGGGGACCGCGTCGTCGCAGGCATCGTCACAGGCTTGCGATGCCAGCCCGCACTCTTCGCAGCGCTCGCAATCCGTGGCCTTCTTGTTGCTAAAGAAGGTTGGCGCATCCATCAAGGTTGGCTCCTGACCGCAGCCGCCAAGGTCACCCGGGGTTGGCGCCAAGGTGAGCAGCCCGAATACACAGGCTGCCAGAAGCGCGAGGGTCTGGTGCGCTGGCCGAGTCATGGCAGCACCTCGTAGCCGATCGCGATGCCAGCTTGAGCGGAAAGCAGCGGGATCGCCGTGGCCGCTGTGTCTTGGGTGGCTGCGCCGTAGAACAGACTGCCGATGACTTCCGCACTGAGCCCAATACCCGCCGTGAGCCAGTACACGCCGCCGACCCCGATTTCGTAGCCCAGGTTCGGATCTGGCTCGAACACAAGGGGCAGCCCGGCCCGGGCATATACAAGGAAGTGGGGAGGGAGCCGGAGCCCGATTTGGTAGGCGGGTGTCATGACTTCTTGGGGCACTCCGTCCGTGGCCACCGACAGCGCCAAGGCCCCACCGTGTAGCAAGCCGGTAGGATTGCCAGAGGACAACGCGAACGCAATGTTCGCGTAACCCGCCGTCGCTGAGACGCTCTCTGCGCTGTCTCCTAGGGGTGTGGCGAGTCGATACGGATTGTTGAAGCGCAACCCCTTGCCCCAGCTCACGGCGCCTAGCAGGTGCAGGTAGGGGCCCGCCTCGGGCAGCAGGCTTTCGGCGCCCTGGCGTGCGCCAGTCTCGGCGTGCGCCGAAGACACCACAAACGTGCACCCTAGGCACACGCCAAGGAGTAGCTCACGCGAGGCACGCACGTTGGACGTCGTCGACGGATTTGGGCACGCCCGCGCTCAATAGCTCTGGCGCCGCGGCGGTGATCGCGACGTCGTCTTCGATGCGAATTCCGATGCCACGATAGCGTTCGGGCGTCTCCGCGTCGTTTGCGGCGACATACAGACCGGGCTCAACGGTGATCACCTGGCGCTCGCGGAGCGGGCACGGCTCCCCACGTTGGTAGTAGTCCCCGACGTCGTGCACGTCCATGCCGAGGTAGTGGCTGGTTCGGTGCATGTAGTACTTCTTGTAACGCCCCTCTTCGATGGCTTCGTCCACGGGACCTTTCACCAAGGAAAGGTCCACAAGTCCTTGGGTGAGCACCCGGACCGAGATGTCATGCAGTGCGTCGAGCGTCGCCCCCGGAACCGCCGCGGCAATGCTCGCTTCTTGAGCGGCGAGCACGACTTCATACAGCTCCCGTTGGGGCTTGCTAAAGCTGCCGTTGACGGGAAAAGTGCGCGTAATATCCGAGGCGTAGAAGTCGAACTCACAACCCGCGTCGATCAGCAGGAGCTCGCCGTCCTGCATCTTGCGGTCATTTTGGCGATAGTGCAGCACGGTGGCGTTGGGGCCCGAACCGACAATGCATTCATAGGCCAGGCGCTGGGCCCCCGCTTTGCGAAACATTGAACGCAATAGCGCCTCGACTTCATATTCGTGCGCCCCGGGTTTGGTGAAGGCCATCGCCGCCAGATGCGCTTCTGCGCTGATCTTGGCGGCGCGTCGCATCAGTGCCAGCTCCTCGTCGGACTTGAGTGAGCGCATGGGATGCAGCAGCTTTGCGGTATCGTGCACTTCCGTTGGCCACCACTTGCGCTGCTTGACTCGCTTGCGCAGTACCGCGAGCGCCGCGAAGACCTGCGCGTCCATACGGGGCTCGCGCCCGATTCGCGTGAAGAGCTTGGAGTGGTTCTCGAGCAAGTCCGGAAGTCGCTCTGCGAGCTCCGCGATGGGGTAAGCGGCGTCCGCCCCGAATTCCTGCTGCGCGCCGTCGACTCCAGCGCGGTAACCGTCCCAGACCTCACGTTCGGGGTCCTTGGGGCGGACGAAGAGCACGAAACGTGGTGCCGTCGGGCGAAGCACCAGTAGGGCATCGGGCTCGTCGAAACCGGTCAGGTATTGAAAGTCCGAGTCTTGCCGATACTCGTGTTCGATATCGTTGTTGCGGATCGCGGTCGGAGCCGCGCCCAGCACCAGGCACCCGTCCGTCAGGCTTTCGAGGACTCGACCGCGTCGGTCTGCGTATTGCGCCAGCATGCGCTAACCTATAGCGCGCCCAGGCCCAGAGCGGCGCCCTGGAATGCATTTCACGTCAGCGCAGGCGCCAAATCTCGATAGCATAGCGCCCGCTGCCCCGCTGGGCTCGCACGCGCGCGCGGTGGGAGCCTGCTTCGGTGACACAAAAGGGGCCGTCTGGTTTGACCACGGGCCAGCGGTCGTCGCTGGTATCGAACGCGATGCGCTTTTGGCTGGGTGACAGCACTTCGACATCGAGGTCTTCCACGCCCGGCTCCGCCACGGCGAAAATCCGAAAGCACTCGCCGGGCGATGCGTCGAAGGGGTGCTCCTGGCCCGGACCGCCATCTTGCACTTTGGCCTCGCGAGCTTCCGTGAGCTTGGTCATTCCGTTCTGTGGCCCGCACAGGACGCCGAGTCGCATGACGTCCAGCTTGGGGTCCGACCGTGGAGTGAAGCCTGAATAGCAGCTGAGCCACAGCCCGCCGACGGGCGCGGGCGCTCCCGACGAGGCCGTGGTTGCGGGAGGTTGCGCCTCCTCGGGTGCGGCTTGCGTCGCCGTTGCCGAGGGCACTGGTGCGCTCGCCGTGGCTGCTGGCGCGCTTTCGATTCCGGCTGTGTCCGAGGCCGCTGGGGACGGGACGGGGGAGCGCTTGCACCCCATTGCCAGCAGGAGGACCACTCCGTAACGCCAATCCATGCGCATGCTTCGGTCTTACCCCTCGGGCCTTGGGAAACCAACAAAGCGGGTTTGACTGACGCACTGCGCCAGGGTACTCCCGCCACGTGACAACGGAGCGACCCCCCTCGGAACCCGAGGAGCGCGAACGGCGCCGCTTGGAGCGGCTGTTGCCCGAGATTGTCAAACGTCTGGTCGAGTCTGGCTACAAGAACATCAGTGAAGGTCCCGAGAACGTCCGCGAGCTGATGCGCGACATGAAGCTTCCCAAAGAAGCTTTGGCGTTGATGCTGACGCAGGTCGACGAAACCAAGACCGGCCTGTACCGGGTCGTCGCCAAGGAAGTCCGTGATTTTCTGGAGCATACGAATTTCGCCGAAGAGATGGCGAAGGTCCTGACCACGCTTTCCTTCGAGATCAAGACCGAGGTTCGATTCATCCCGAATGATTCCAAGCCCGGCGCGCCGCCGAAGCCAGACGTGAAGGCGAAGGTGCGCATCAAGAAGAAGGGCAGTGCGGAAAAGGACGAGTCACCAAACGAGGACGGCGATACAAAGCCGGGAGTGAGCGGGGAGGATCAGGAGGAAACCCCGTGAAAGCTCTGGAAGCAGGCAGTGAAATCGATTCGTATTGCACCAAGTGCCGCATGGATCTCGGACATCGCATTGTCGCGATGGTGGCGGCTCGCCCCAAACGTGTGATCTGTCTCACCTGCGGTTCGCAACACAACTATCGCGCGCCCGCGTCTGACCGCGAGGCCGCGCGGAAGAGGGCCGGCCCACGCCAGACTGCAGGCGTGCGGATCACGCTCAAAGCTCGGGCTGAAGCCGACCGAGTGAATGAATGGGAATCCCGCATCGCTGGACAAGCCCATGACGCTTTTGAACGCTACTCGATGGACAAGAGCTTTCGACCGGGCCAGCTGATCCAGCACAAGAAGTTCGGAGAAGGCTACGTGGTCGACGTGTTGGACGGCGGTAAGGTCAACATCATGTTCCGCGACGGAGTGAAGACGCTGGCGCACGGTATTCCGTGAGCGCACGTCGCTCCGCGTACAGCGTCGGGCTTCAGCTCGCGATCGCTAGCTCAGTCGGCGCAGCGAAGGCCGAAGAGCTGCACCCCGCGCGTGATGGAAGCTTGGGAGCGCTGTTGGTTGCCGCTCCCGTTGCCGCTCCCGTCGCCGCTCGGGAGCTGTCCGCCGAGGAACTCAGGCCTGCGCTGGGCCGTTCGGTGGGAGCCGCTCGCTATTCCGTGATCGCGGCTGCAGCGGGCAGTCCCATCGAGCTCACCTCAAGGGTGCCGAAAGGACAGTCCGCGCTGCTTGGAGCGTCCCTTGCAACCCGAACGCCACTGCGGGCATTGTTCTTGATCAGCAGTTCGGCTGGGGGCGAACTGTATGTGGACGGGCGCAAGCTCGACTCAGTGCCGCCGACGTCCGCGGCTGCCGCTTGGTATCCCGTCGAAACCGAGCTCGAGCGCGGGTCGCGGTCGTTCGCGCTCCGTCTGACGCGTGGAGACGGCCCGCTGTCCGTGCGTGTGCGCGTGCTCAGCGCTGCGGATTTGCGGCCCCCGCCGGACGCCCGGTTCTTGCTCCCCGGTGCCGACGTAGCAAAGGAGTTTGGACCGGCCTGGCTCCACGCGGAGTTCAGTGCAGGCCTGACTGAATCCGGGTACGCGCCGCTCTTGCGCTTGAGTGCGCCCGGCGGGGCACCGGCAGCGGCGTATCCCGTGCGTGTCGCCCAGGGCACGGAAGGGAGCTTTGGGCTCGGGACTTTTGGCGGCAGCGGTCGTGGCATGCTTTCATTCGAGGCACACTTGCCGTCAGTGTCGCCGAAGCAAAGCTCGGTTCAGTACCGAGTGTTCGTGGGCGATCAGGAACGTAGCTGGACGCTGGCACTCGCGCCCGAGGCTCCTGCGCTGCTGGCGCGTGGACAGAAAGCCGAGCGCGCACTTCGCACCGCGCCAGCGGGATTCGCCGATGCTGACGTGTTGCGCGCGACACTTGTCGTGCGTATGCGCGAGCTCCAGGAAGCGCGCACGCAGGAGCAAGTCCGGCGGGCGCTGGGTTCGTTGGAGTCTCTGCTGCTCAGCCTCGAACAGAGACGGGACCCGTTGAAGACCCCTGGCGTGCACGAGCTCGCGCGGTTTTCCGAAGTGTCCACGCGACCAGATCCAATACGGGTGCATGTGCCGCGAGCGCTGGGAGAGGGGGCGCTGCCACTCGTTGTGTTGTTGCACGGCATGAACGGCACGCCAAAAGGCGTGATGGACGCGTTCCTTGATGATCGCTCCGAAGCGCCCCGGGTGCCGGCCTTTGTGATAGCGCCCTACGCGCATGGCAACGCGTTCTACCGCGGGCCCGGTGAGTACGAGGTGGTCCGAGGGATTCAGTGGGCGCTGGCGGTACTACCAGTCGACAAGAACCGAGTGTCTATCAGTGGTGTCTCGATGGGGGGCACCGGGACGGCACATTTCGCAGTGCGCTATCCTGATCTGGTGTCCGCCGCGGCTCCGCTCTGCGGCTACCACAGCTACTTCGTGCGTCGAGACACTGCAAACCGGCCGCTGTCGGACTGGGAGCGCAGTCGCATGGCGCATTGGTCGCCGGCGTCCTGGGCGGGAGCTGGGCGTGATCTGCCGTGGTGGATCGCCCACGGCAAGAAGGACTTCCCTCTGGAAAACTCCAAGGTCCTGATCGCTGCGCTCAAAGAGGCTCGCGCGAAGGTCACGGAAGAATGGCCGGACACGGGGCATGCCGTCTGGGAGAAGACCTACGCCGGGGCGCGGTTGTTTCCCTGGCTTTCCCGCCACGTGCGGCCGGCCGAGCGGAGCCGGATCAGCCTCGTGACCGACAGTTATCGCTACGCGACCCAACGCTGGCTCGGCATCACACGCCTCGGGGCGCCCGGCAGCATGGCGCGGGGGCTGGCGGAAGTGGACGGCCATACCCTGCGCATCAAAACGGAAAACGCCGGCG
>CBDUPW010000378.1:0-6695 GCA_965369205.1 uncultured Polyangiaceae bacterium
TACGGGCATCACCGCAGACCAAGCCGGCGACCTGCGGCGCATGCTCGCAGCCCTGCGCGATCCGAAGGACGACCTCGGATTTTTGCGCGACAAGATCGACCCTTCACGTGTGGCGCTGATCGGGCACAGCGCGGGCGGCGGCGCCATTTCGGCCCTCGGCGACGAAGCCGGCGTGCGTCTGCTCGCGCCGATGTGTTCCGGAGGCACGAAGAGCGGACCAAACCTAGAATCCACGCTGGTACTCGGCGCCGAACTGGACCAGCTGGTGGCCTTTGGCAAGCAGACGAGCGCGGCCTACGACACTTCCCCGAAGAAGAAGCGTTTGGTCGGCGTTGGCAACGCGGGTCACTCCTTGCCCACGGAGCTGTGTCTACTCGGTGCCGACCGCGGCGGCATCTTGCAGATCGCCCTCGACAACGGAGTCGAGGTCCCGGGCATCATCGCCACCCTGGCCAAGGACGGCTGCCAAACCGGGCGCCTCGACGCGGAGCAAGGACTCCGAGTGGTGCAGTCCGTCACCTCGCTGGCGCTGGAAGAGTCGCTGCTCTGTTCGAGCGCGGCAACCACAGCCTTCGCTCAGATCCAGACCACCCATCCGGAGATCATCGAGTTCCGGGAGGAGCTTTGAGGCAAAGCTAGCGGCGCCGCGCCGGAACATCGCCCGGGAGCCCGGCCGTCGGGCGGAAAGTTCACGGCGGCGCCGCGGCCGCCATCTGGCCGAAGAAGCGCGCCAGCGCCTGGCGCGCCTCCGGGGCGATGGTGTGGTTGCCTTGGAACAGCACGAGGGACACGTCCGCACCCTGGGCCTGCAGCTGCCTCGCGATGTCCTCGGCTGCGCCCGCGGGCAACACCCCGTCGCCGCGGCCGTGAGTGATCAAGAAGCGCGTCGTCGCGACCGCGCCGATGGACTGCGACCAGTCCACACCGCGAATGCGACCGCCCGAGAGCATCGCGACACCGTAGAGGCGCGGCTGGAAGCTCATCCCCACGTCTAGGGCCAACATCGCGCCCTGAGAAAAGCCTCCCAAGATAATGCGCTCTGGTGGCGTGCCGTCTTCGATGATTTCGTACAGCAGTGCCGCGACTCCCTTGCGCGCCTCTTGCAAGTCGGCGGCACTGTCGTACCAAGCCTTACCCAGTCCCGCCCGCGTGATCCCCGCGGGCAGCAGCACGCGCGCGTTGGCGAGCTTGGCGAGCTGCAGCACTTCCTCCCCCAAACCTACCAAGTCGTCCGCGGGTGCGCCGTAGCCGTGCAAGAGCACCAACGTGGGCGCGCCATCTCCGCCCGCGCCAACTTGCGCCACGGCCAGACCACCGATCCTGCGCGGCCGCCACCACAGGTAGCCAGCGCCGAGGACCAATGCGCCCCCGCCGAGCACAAGCGCGCGACGCGACAGCACGAAGGACGAAGCCGGCGCCCCAAGGGGCGGCGGAGGCGGGGGAAAAGACCGCGGAATCGCGGAGCGCTGTGGCGCAGGCAGCGGCGCTACGACCTCGAGCTCAAGACCACTGCCCCCGACGTGCGGCGGCGGCGATGGGCCCGGCTGCCCTGCCAGCGGCGCTCCGGAAAGCGGGCTCGCCGGCGCTGGCGCGACCGACGACACACCCGGCGCCGGCGCTGGCGCGACCGACGACACCGCCGGCGCTGGCGCGACCGCCGGCGCGCTGGCCTGCACCACGACTTCCGCGCCCAGAGCGCGCAGCGCACGCTCCAGCTCCGTGGCCGCCGCCGGATCCAGATTGCGCGCCAGCACCGTTGGCGCAGAGCGCAGCAAGCGGCGAGCTTGCGCCAGTTCGACACCGCACAGCTCACCGATGCAAAACGCCGCGTTCTCGCTTTGGTCCGCGAAGCTCAACACACACACATCACGCCGCACCGAACAACCATGCCATAGGATCACGCCGCAGGGCGCCCATCAGCTTCGCGACCCTCTCAGGATCCGCATTGGCGATGCGATGCGCACACCGCCGTGCACGCATCCCGGGCCGCGCGCGCCCCTCGGCTACTTACCCCCCGTGACGATTTGCCAAGATTTTCCACCGGCGTTGGGGACAGGCTCGCATGCCGCGACGAGCCAGTCGCTGGTTCCGGCGCAGAGGTAGCCACACGGCGACAGGGTGCCGCCGAAGGGCGCTGAAAAGCACGGCTCCCCTTGGGCTGGCGCGGTGGCCGGGCACGGCGAAGGCGGATTGACTTTCGCCTGGTTGCTCCATGTGCCCGAGGCTCCGCAATACAAGTAGGTGCCCGGGCAGGAATCGTAGGGTGAACAAGGTTTGGACTCGACCGACCAGCTGTAGCCCGACGTGGGGCAGGACAGCACGAAGGTCTGCGGGCCGCTCTGACAATTCACCGTGTAGCTGCAGCCCGTCGCGGGGCCTTGGCATAGGTAGTGTGTTGGCAAGGTCGGCGGACACGGGACGCTCGCGTCCGTTGCGCCCGAGCCGCCACTGCCACTCGCGCCGCCGCTGCCACTCGCGCCGCCACTGCCACTTGTGCCACCGGTTGCGCCCGCGCCGCCGCTGCCACTCGCGCCGCCGCTTGCGCCTGAGCCACTGCTGCCGCCGCTTGCCCCATCGGACGTCGTGTCTCCACAGCCGCCAAGTGCCGAGGCTGCGGCGAAGGTCACGACGAAGGGGACTTGGAGTCGCTTCCGCGCGGGCGGCATCCCTCGATGCTAGCACCACGCCCGCCCCGCGTCGCACACCCCCTGGAGGCGTGCGGCACCGCCGCGTCGGGACGCGACCCAAATCCCCAATGCAAACTACTGCGCGGCGGCGACGGATTCTGTTTCGTTCAAGCGCGCGAGCAACCGTGCTCCGCTTGAGGTCATTTCGTCGAGCAGGAAGCGACAACGAGGCTCGCAGCGATCGAGGTAGCGATCGAGCACTGCGCCGCGTTCCGGGTGCTGTTGCGACTGTTCGAGCAGGCGCTCGCAGATGGCCTCGTCGGCCAGGATCCGGGTCAGGCGTTCGGCGTGAAGCATGGCCAGGGCAAAGTCGCGCTTGGGGTCCCAGTTCTTGAATAGCGCGCGAGTCCACTCGGACACGGGCTTGCCGGACAGACCACGCACTTTCGCACCGGCGGTGCGTGTGAGCAAATGTTGCTGCGCAGAGAGTGCGAGCAATGAGATCTTCGCGACGCGCTTTTCGCGGGGGTCTTTGGCGGAGAGGGAGCGCCAACGGGTCTGGGCGATGCGCTTCACGAAGCCTTGGGGGTTCTTCATGATGCCGCCGAGAGTGTCTTTCATGGCCATCAGCGATTGGATCTGACTGGTGCCCTCGTAGATGGGCATGACCATGGCGTCGCGCAGCAGCTTTTCGGCGCCGTATTCGCGGATGTAGCCCGCGCCACCGAGGATTTGGATCGCGCGGCGCGCCATGTCCACAGCGCGCTCGGACGCGGCGTATTTGAGAAGCGGCGTGACTGCCCGGGCGTTTTCCTGGTGCTCGCCGATGGCGCGTTGCATGCGCTTTTGTTCGAGTTCGCCCTGGGGCAAACCGCGCATGCGGATCTTGAGCTTCTGCGCCATCTCTTCGTGATAGGCGCCGTACATGGCCAAGGCGCGCAGGCCTTGGATGTCCGTGCGCATCTCGTCTAGGTAGTCCGCGATCATCTCGTGACGGTCGAGGGTCTTGCCCATGGACACGCGCTCCGCGGCGTAGTCTTTGGCCAGATGGTAGGCGGCTTCGCATAGGCCGATACTCTCGAAGCCCACGCTGAGGCGTGCGTTGTTCATCAGCACGAGCATCTGCTGGAAACCTTCGCCGCGTTTGCCCACCAAATGCGCGGGGGCGCGCTCGAAGGACAGGGCGGCGGTGACGGAGCCATGGTGGCCCATCTTTTCCTCGACGCGATCCAGAGTGACAATCCGACGGCGTCCCTCGGGCGTGTCTTCGTAGGTGGGCACCAGGAACATGGATAGCCCTGCGAGTCCGGACATCGGGTCGTTGGGGTCGCCGGGCTTTTCCGTGCGGGCGATCACGAAGTGGTACTTGCCGTGGCCGGAGGTGATGAAGATCTTCTGTCCGGTGAGAAACCAGTCGCCGGCTTCGTCTTGCTCCGCGAAGGCGCGCAGAGCGGCCATGTCGCTGCCGGCGTGGGGCTCCGTGATGTCCATGCAGCCCCAGGCATTGCCTTGGCGGATGTCTTCGATGTAGTCCGCAAAGCGCGTTTCGGTGATGGCGCCGGTTTCTGGGTCGAAGGTGGTGCTGCCCTCTCGGGTACTGAGCAGGAGCATCGCCAGAGCCATGCCGCCGTGAAAGCCGTGGTGTGCCATCACGGAAACGTCCGCCCGCGCAAAGAGTTCGACGTTGACTAGATAGAGCAAGAACGGCGCGTTCAAGCCGCCCAGCTCCCTCGGCATGCACAAGCCGTGCAACTCAAGCTCTTTGATCTGCTCCATGATGCGATCCATGGCCGCGGGCTGAACGGCCTCGCCGTCTTTCATGTGAACGCCTTCGGCGTCGATCGCAAGGGCATGCGGTGCCACCTGCTCGGCCACGAACTCGCCGACGCTTGCGGCGATGTCCTGGTACAGCTGCTGAGCCTCGGAGACGGATTCGAAGGCGTGGCCCGCGCCGATCGCCACTTCATTGACTCGGATCACCGAGCCCCAGTCGATGCCACGGTCGAGGTAGTACTGCAGGTCCGCGTTGTCTTTGAGAAAGTTGCTCATGCTGTCACTCCTAGTGCTGCCCCCTCGATAGTCCCCGGTGCGTCGGCCGCTACAAACAACCCCGTCTTAGTCAAGCGCAGCAGCTCCGCATGCAAGCGCTCAAGTGGTCGACCGTGCTCGCTGCATTTCGGAAGCAGCGGGCTGAAGCTCTCTGAAAACACCGAGCCGCATACCAACAGGATGATCGACTGGAATAGATACGCTTCGGCGTCGGCCCCGTCGTGGAGTTCTCCGCGCTGTTGCCCGCGCTTTACCGTCTGCGCCAAATGCGCCACGACGGGCGCCACATGCCGCCGCAAGCGCCGTCGCATGTCCTCAGGTCGGTCGAGGGCTTCGCGAATGAGCAGCCGCGCGCGATTGGTGTCTTCGGCGAAGAAGGTGACGATCTCGCGAGTGACCGCGTCGAACTGCCCGCGGCCCGCCGTGGCAGCGAGCATCAGCCGCGGCAACGTTTCGCGCCAGCGTTCGAGTAACTCGTCGAGCACGGCCTGGCGCAACGCGTCTTTGCTCTCGAAGTGGTGCAGCAGCGACGGCTTCTTGATGCCCACGGCGTCAGCGATGCTCTGCAGAGAGGTGCCGTCGTAGCCGCGCTCCGCAAAAAGACGCGTGGCGGCCCGTAGGAGCTGTTCCCGCATATCGGAGCTGCGATTTTCGGCGTTTTGCACGATTGGCCGACCGTTCGTATGGCGTTTGCCTACCATTTGGTAGGCTGACTTTCAAGGGCTGGGGCGGTTCCCGGGAAACTCCGGCGTATCTTGGGTGTCGGTGCCTAAGCGTGGCGGCTGGTGGGCGGGTTGAGAACGATGGAGCTTCAGAATTGCGGGAGATGAACCAGCGCGGGGCTCGCAGCCGGATCCTCTGGCTGGCTGTGGGGGCTTCGGCGCTGCTGCACGCGGCGCCGCTGCTCGGCCCGGGGGCAGGCGCGTGGCTGGACGGCGCGAAACGCGAGGGCGCCGACTCAAGAGCGCAGGCCGATCCCGCCGACAAGCCCACGCCCTTCCGCAGTGTTGCGGAAATCGCGGAGGCGCGACGTCGTCTCGTGCACGGCGCGCTGGCTGCGCGCCAGGCCGGCACATTGCGGCTGGGGGCGTTTGTGCTGGCCGCGGATGCCTTGGACGCGGAAGAGGCTCGCGTCGAACTCGATTTCGCGGAGGTGCGTCGGCTCTACGACGAGCGCTGCGAGTCACTGCGCGGTGAGCTGCGGACTCAGCGCGACGTGCCCGCGGCGGTCACGCGTGCGTTCTCGGATCTCGCGTACTCCATGGCCGTCACTCGCATGAGCGACCTGCTCCTGAACAAAGTCGGTGCGTGTGGTCCCTCAACGCAGCTCATCGCAACTTGCCTCTACGACGCAAAGCAGCGTGCGGGTTTGCAGTTGCGCTTCTGGGGCGGTGTGAACCAGAGCGGCACGACTCACATCACGCCAACCTGGACAGAAGCGGCGCGCGAGATCGATTTGGTCACGGGCCAGCCCGTGGCTGCCGGGGGAGCAAATCGTCGAAGCTTACGGCCGCGCACACGGGATCCTGCCGCAGCTACCCGGGACTTCCGCAGCCCCGGATCTGGACGCCGCGGCGACTGCGTCCTTCCACTACCCGCCCAACCCGGCGGTGTTCGAGAGCGGCGAGGTGCCGCTCTTTAGCGAGCGCGGCGTGGGCACGCACCCGCGCGACCCACGGGGGCAAGCCGGGCGGGTGGACCGCGCGGGCTATACGGACTTGAGCTTCGCCATCGTCGACGCCGACTTGCTGAGCGCGCTTTCCTTCGGCGCCGTCGCGGCGGGCAGTGCGGAGCGGGTCGAATGCGTGCTGAGTCCACGCGCACTGGCGCCGCGGGTGGTGGCCCTGGGCACCCGCGCGGGCACCGCAGAGGTGGAGCTATTGCCAGTGATCTCGCCCCAGGGTCTGAGCGTGCTCGCACGGGCCATTGCCCGCTACGAGGTGGCTGCTCCACGCGTGGTGGCGATCGATGCCTTGGTGGCCGACGCATGCCTGAGTCTTAGCTACGACTGGGCCGCAC
>CBDUPW010000379.1:0-6670 GCA_965369205.1 uncultured Polyangiaceae bacterium
CGCTCACGGCGCGCGCTGTGGAGATTGCCCAAGAAGCACGGGAGCACTCATCACGGCCCGTCGCCATTGCTGGCGTGCTTGGGAGCGAAATGGTGGCGCCCATGTTCGCTGAGCGCTTGCGTGAAGAACTCGAAGAGCATGCCGATCGCATCAAGACCGCTGGCGTTGAGCTGATTATCGCTCGGGGGCAGGGTTCGCGAATCGAGCTCATGACCGCCGTTTCAGCAGCCGCCGCGGCGGAGGTGCCCGTCTGGGCCGTCGTGGAGTGCAGCGCCGGCGGCGAGCTTGCCGTAGGGGGCACATTACCACCCTTGCTCGACTCACTCCGTGAGGCCGGTGCCAGCGCCGTCCTGTTCGAAGTGAGCAGCATCGACGACGGCTTGGCGGCACTCGCGCGGGCCAGTGCCTTGGCTGAGGCCGAAGCATTCGCGAGTGGTGTACTGCTGGCGAGTAGCAAAGACAGTGTGCGCGGCTTTCCCGACCCGGAATCCGACGCAGAACGCTGGGCCGCGCGGGCCCTCGAATTCGACTCTGCGGACGCGCGCATCATTGGCGGCGGCGCCGGCACGACGGAAGCGCACACCGCCGCCCTGGTGACCGAGCTGCGCGCCGTGCACCCGAGCATCCGTCCGCGCTGAGCTAGAGCGGGAGGCCAGCTTCTCCGTAGCCCTGCCCCGCAGATGCAGGGTGCGCGCGAAACGCCCGCAGTGGATACGTGGGCGGTCACGCTCCACGCCGCGCGCGCGGCAGGCTGCTTGATCCAAGCGTGTCACTTCTTCAGCGCCGCTTCGAGCTCCCGCACGCGCGCCAGAGCGCGCTCCTTGTCCTCAAGAGCGCGCTCCTTCGCCTGTCGCTCTTCCTGCGCTTCCGTCAACCAACGCTGCGTGCCATTGCGGTCGTCACTGAACACGATCGTCTGATCTTCAAGAGAGAGCCAGCAGCTCAGCGCCTCCGAGAACACGGGGCCATCGCCTGCTGCCACTCGCTCGAAGGCGCCACAGGTGTCTGCGCGCCAGACTTGGAAGGCGAGGGGGCCTCCCATGGAGGCGGGGCCGAGCATGAGAGGGTCTAGGATCACGAGCTCCCGCGCGCCGATGGCGGCGTAGCGCTCGTGCACGTCCTTGTAGTCCTTGTGCGGGTGGTTCTTGCTCACGACCTCGAAGCACAGCAGCGGGGAAACGTGCCCGGGCTTCCACAGGCAGAGACTCGATAGATCCCTGCCCTCCGGTGGGGCCGGGTCGAGCACGCAGACGTCGGGGTCGATGCCGACGCTGGGGCTGTCGCGTAAGAAGCGGATCGCAAGATTGCGTGCGACCTGCACGGCTCCCGCCTGCCGCTTGGCCCAAGCGCGCAGTACCGCTGTGATGTGATCCGCTGCTCGATCGTGAAAGACTGACTCCGGCACGGTGCCCTCGGGAAGCACCCACTGCGTCAGTTCCGGGCGGACCTGGTAGCGCAGCGCGACGAAGCGTGGAGCGTTACTCACGACTAGAAGCTTAGCGTGGGCGGGGTGCATGCGTCAGCCAGAGCACCGACCATGCCAGCGAGAACCTAGGGATTCCGCGCACTTCACCGCTGGCGCCGCCAGGTGTCGCCAGTGGCGAAGCGTCACTTGTCCGCGCACACGTCGTTCGTGTGCATGCGCGAAACCGCGCGGGAGGCCGATGACGGCAGGCTCCGCACATCAAACAAAAATCAACTACAGCCGGAAGTGCAGCTGCACTCGCCGGCGCCGCCACACGTGATCTTGCAGCCGCTCTTGCACTCGGTGAGCTGGCACGAACCGGCGCTCTTGCACTCCAAGCTGCAGCCGCCGCCTGGGCACTTGAGTTGCGTGGAACCGAGCGCCGTGCTGGTTGCCTTGCAGTCGCCCTCCGGGCAGTTGAGCTCGCAGGCGCCCATGCCCTCACAGGAAAAGGCGCAGCCCTTGCCGGCGCATGTCTTTTCGCAGGAACCGATGCCGGTGCAGGCACAGGTTTCCCCGGGCTTGCAGTTGCCCTTGCTGGCGCCGACGTTGACTTTGCCCTCGTCGGTCTCGATGGCGACGCCCTCGCCCTTGTCGCCCTTGCCGATGGTGATCTTGGTCTTGTCGTTTTCGACGGAAACGCCCTCGGCCTTGTCGCTCTTGCCGATGTGGATGTCCGTGCCGCCCTCGTCCTTCTTGTCTTGCTTGCAAGCCAAGAGCGATCCCAGCAATACCCCTGCCGCTACTAGCGCTTCCGCGCGACTTACCCGCCTCTTCATGGCCCCATGATTGCCGCCCAGTCGCTGGAGGTAAAGGCTTTGGCTAGGCCTCCGAAGCAAAACCGTAGGATACTCGGGCACCTTTTCAGGACCCGTGGGCATGGCGAGCCCTGCGGATTGGCTGCAACTAACCTAATACGAGACTCCGGTCCGAGCCTTCATGTCGCTACCCAGCACCGAAACCCCTGCCGACGACGTGCTCACGGACTTCGACCAATTGCTCGAGCCGTTTGTGCGGGCAGAGAAGCCCAAGGAGCAATGGCGCATCGGTCCCGAGGCGGAGAAGTTCGGTGTGGATGCCACGACGGGCGCGCCGCTGTCTTACGATGGCAAACACGGTGTGCTGCGAGTGCTTCAGGCGCTTGTAGACTCCCACGGCTGGAAGCCCGTCGCCGAAAGCGCGGGGGGGCCGGTCATTTCCCTTGTGCGTGAGCACGCGTCGATCACGTTGGAACCCGGAGCTCAGCTTGAGCTTTCCGGTGCACCCGCGGTGGATGTGCACGAGATCTGCGCCGCGCAGCGCGGACACATCGCAGAGTTGCGCGATATCTCCAGCGAGATGAACTTGGCCTGGCTCGGTGTGGGCTTCCACCCCCTTGCCTCTCAAGACGCGCTGACTTGGGTGCCGAAGCAGCGCTACAAGATCATGCGCGAGTATCTGCCCACCCGCGGCTCCGGCGCGCTGAACATGATGCGCCGCACATCTACGGTGCAGGCCAATCTGGATTACGCGAATGAGGCGGGCGCCATGCGGAAGCTGGTGGTCGGCTTGTGTTTGGCGCCGATCATCAACGCAATGATGGCCAATTCGCCCTTCTACGAAGGCAAGATCAGCGGAAAGAAGAGCCTGCGGGGTGAGGTGTGGCTCGACATGGATCCGGATCGCTCCGGGCTCATGCCGGAGCTATGCGACAAAGACGAACCCAAGTACGCCGACTATGCAGAGTGGGCCTTGGACGCGGGCATGTTCCTATTCAAGCGCGACGGGGACGTGGTTGCCAACACCGGTCAGAGCTTCCGTAGTTTTTGGAAAAACGGCTTTCAGGGGCACCGCGCAACCCTGAGCGACTGGAAGCTGCACCTGAACACGCTGTTTCCGGAAGCGCGGATCAAGGGCACTTTAGAGTTTCGTCCTTGTGATTCCCTACCTGCAGATCTGGTTTGTGCGGTGCCCGCGCTGTTTGCCGGCCTGATGTACGACGACGCGGCCCTAGACCGCGCGCACGCGCTCGCGAAGCCCTTGCGCTGGACCAAACAAGAGCGCGAGCAGTTGGTCACTCGCGGCCTCGAGGCGCAGCTGCCCAGTAAGGATGTGCGCGGTTTGGCCGAGCAAGTCCTCGACATTGCTTTGAGCGGTTTGGAGCGACGGGCTTGTCTGAATTCGCGTGGCCAGGACGAGCGTATTCATCTGGCGGTGCTCGCCAAGCTCGTGCAGGCCGGTCAGTGCCCGGCGGACCGCCTGCTCGAAGGGCTGGCAGCGGAGGATGGCGACCTTCGGGTCGAGATCCTGGCCCGGACGCGGGTTTGATTACGCGGCGCGTCAGAGGGCAATTGTCGCTTTTGCACCACAGTCAGTAGGATCCCAACGCCAGGGTGGGAGCCACGCTGCGGCCGAGTGCCGCGACAAAATTGTGTGACTTTCCCGCTGCTTACCGTCTAACGGGGATCTCTGGTGCGTACCTTGCGTAAAGCGAGGTAGGTCTTTTGGATTCGAAAGGAATCGCCATGAATCGAACTGTCACTTCACTTGCTTTGTTGGTCGCTGTTGGAGCCCTCGCGGGCTGTAGCCAAAAGGAGACCGTCTCCTCGGAGAACATCAAGACCGGGGGCATCGCCGCCATCATGGACGTCAAAGCTGAGAACGAGAACAGCTCGACCGTAGAGGTCAAACTGCTCGTCGGCGGCGACGAGAGCAACACCTTCGTGATTCTCGACAACGGCGACAAGCTCACCGTAACTGCCAACGGCGAGACCAAGGGCTTGAACGCTGAGTCTGAGGGCATCTACAAAGCCACTGTCGGAACAGGAGCTGGGGAAACCGAGTTCGTCGTCGCTCTCGAGCGCCCCGACGACACGCCGGCGCCGAACAGTGTCGGCAAGCTGCCCCCGCCCTTCACGCTCGGCAGCATTGCGAACATCTCCCGTGCAACGGACGGCGTGGAGATCACCTGGGATCCCTCCGGGAGTGACTCCATCGTGATCGACGTGACCGGCGACTGCATCGATGAGCAGAAGGACATCAAAACGTCCGACACCGGTAGCTACAGCATTGCTGCTGGCGACTTGGTCAGTCCCTTCGACTCCGACAAGGACAAGACCTGTGACGTCACGGCGCGCGTGGTGCGGGCGCGCAGCGGTTCACCGGACTCGGCGTACGACGGCGAGAGCAAGATGGTGATGCGCCAAATCCGCGCGGTGAAGTTCCAAGCAGCTCCCTGAGCGCGACGCTTCGAACAACGACGCACAGGCCGGACCGGGCAACGCTCGGATCCGGCCTGCGTCATTTCATGCCCCGGCGCTATCGAGCCGTCGGGCAACGTTTGGATCCGGCCTTGGCCTGATGGTATCGTCGCGCCGTCGGTCAATATTCCGTGGACTGCTCCGCTTGGTCCACGCAGATCTGGGCAACTTCGGTGCTCGGCTGGAGCGCGAACCGCCCCAGGAGCAGCGCGCCCACGCCTGCGGCACCTGAGCCCAGCAACACGGCGAGCTTGGCCACGCCCAAGTGCCCCGGATCTGGGAACGCCAGCCCGGCGATGAAGATGGCCATGGTGAAGCCGATGCCCGCGGCGAGACCGACGACGGCGATGCCTTTGAGGTCCACACCGCGCGGCAAGGTGCAGAGTCCCGCCTTCACGCTGATCCAGCACGCGCCGACGATGCCCAAGGGCTTGCCTAGGAACAAGCCGAGGGCGATGCCCAACGCCAGCACGTTGGCGGAAGGATAGCTGAAGTTCACCTGGCTCAAGTCCACGCCGGCGTTGGCGAGGGCGAAGATGGGCATGATGCCGAAGGCAACCCAGGGGTGCAGGTTTGCGGTGAGGCGCACGATGGGCGGCAGAGCCTCGCGCTGTGCTGCCTCGATGCGCGACAGCGGCGCCACTAGATCATGCGCCGCGGCGTGATCGTGCACCTTCGTTGCGAAGTCGTCGATGGCCTTGCGGGCCACCGAAGCGAAGCCGCGCTCTCCGTACCAGGAGCGCGCGGGCGTCAGCATGCCGACGATCACGCCAGCGATCGTGGGGTGCACGCCGCTCTTGTACATGCCCGCCCAGACCACGAGCCCCGCTGGGAAATACGCCAGCGCGCGCCGCACACCCAGGCGCTGCATGGCGAAGATGGCGGCGATGCCGGCGGCCGCGACAAACAGCCCGCTGGCCGCAAAGTTGGTGGAGAAAAACACCGCGATCACGATGATCGCCCCGATGTCGTCGATGATGGCCAGGGCCAGCAACAGCACGCGCAGCCCGGCGGGCACGCGTTTGCCGAGGAGCGCGAAGATGCCCACGGCGAACGCAATGTCCGTGGCCATGGGCGTGCCCCAACCACCACTGACCGAAGTTCCGGACGCGAAGGCGATGTAGATGGCGGCCGGCACCAGCATGCCGCCAATGGCCGCGACCGCAGGAAGCGCGGCGCGTTGGACTTCGGACAGCTCGCCTTCGTGGATTTCCCGACGGATTTCCATTCCGGCCACGAAGAAGAAGAGCACCATCAGCACGTCGTTGATCCAGAAGTGCAGCGGATGCGAAAAGGTGAACGAGCCCAGGGTCAGTCCGATGGGCGTGTGCCACAGGTGCTCGTAGCTCGCGCGCCACGGGCTATTCGCCCAAATCAGAGCGATGGCAGCTGCAAGCAGCAGCACCACGCCGCTGGTCGCTTCGACGTGCAAGTAGTGGCTGAGGGGGCGCGCCCAGCGTCGGGCAGCGCGGTGCGCCGGAGCCCAGGTTTCCGGCGGCACGCTGGGCGGACCGCTGGGGCGAAAAGAGACGAGGTTGCCAATGGCCATGCGTACCTACCCTCGAACGGAAGATGGGTCCGCAGCTTGAACGCACAACGAAAAAGCCGCGCCACAGCGGGTGGCGTGCGCGTCGTTCGGGCTCAGGGCAGGGGTGGCGGCTCCCATTCGCAGACGAACGGCAGCTCTTCATTCTCCAGGCGATCGCCCCAGCCGCCGGCCGGTTGCATGGCGCCTCGGTGTTCGAAGCATCCACCAGGGCATGAGCCTAACAGGTGGTTGGGCTCGCCAGACAGCCAAGACGTGAACGTCACGGGTTCGGCCGTAACCCACACATAGGACTCGTTGGAGCTCGACGTTATCGGTTGCTTGTCCGTCAAACCGATCCAAAAGCGCGGGATATTCGTGGGTACGATGGACTTGACGAAGTTGTTCTCGGCAGCGTCCCGGATGGTGGCGTTGGCGATG
>CBDUPW010000380.1:0-6661 GCA_965369205.1 uncultured Polyangiaceae bacterium
TCGGGCTCAGTCCAACGAATGGGTAGGGTGCGCCAGTAGCTCCTTGGCAAAGTCTGGCGTCGGGGGCATGGCGCCCTGCTGCGCTGCAACGTACGCAGCGTAGCGGTTCGCGCTGGCAAGCATGCGTTGCGGTGAATGGCCAAGGCATGCGCTGAGCCCCAGCACCGCGCTGAACGCATCGCCCGCGCCCACAGGGTCGCCGCCGGGAGTAGCCGTCGCGACGGCTGCATGCAGCGTCGCACCGGGTACATGCAGCTCTGCGCCGCGCGCGCCCAGGGTGACTGCGACGACCCGTACGCCGTGGTCAAGCAGCATGGCCACGATGTCCGGAGTGCCGAGAAGCTCACCCAAATCAGCGCGCTCTTTTTCGTTCATTTTGACCACATGCGCGGAACGCAAACAGAGTTCCACTGCGGGGCGCGAGACGTGGGGCGGTCGCAGATTGACGTCGCATACCCGCAGCGGTCCAACGATGCACAATGCCTCCCGCAGCGCGCCCTGTGCTAGCGGCGTGCGTTGCGCCAGGCTGCCGTAAAAGAGCACGTTGGCGTTCTGCACCATTTGACGGGCGGGAGCCGTCAGCTCGATGCGGTCCCACGCAGCAGTCTGGCTCATGGCAAAGCGTGGCTGGCCATCGACCAGCGTTACTTGCACGCTGCCCGTCGGCGCTTGCGCGTCCACGCGCACCTGCGACACATCAACCCCATGCCCTCGCATGACCTCGAGGGCGCGAACTCCCAAGTCGTCGTCTCCAATGCAGCTGACCAGTGCGGTTTCTGCTCCAAGCGCCCGAGCGTGGTAGGCCACGTTGGCGGCGGCGCCGCCCAGCCGGTCCGCGTCGACGAAGCGGTCCCAGAGCAGCTCCCCCCAACACACGGCGCGCAGTTTGCGAGTCAACGCGTGGGATCTTGGTCCCAGGAGTGGCCCACCGCAATCCCCACGTGCTGCCCGCTTGTGGGCCGCCACGCGCTGTGCTTCGCTCCGCCCCGCATGGGATTCCTACCGGATCTGAGTGCGGCCTTTGCGCTATCCGCCGCGCTGCTTTGCGGTGCGTGTGGAGCGCCAGAACCGCCGGAGTCTACGGGTGGCACCAGCGTTCTCCCCGGTGCCTGCGGGCGCGGAATGGTCGTGCTTTCTTCGGACTATCAGTCCAGCAATGTGTCGCTGGTGGGCGTGGACGGCGCGGTGCTGTCGGACTCGTTCATGTCTTCCGCCACGGCCGCGGCTGGGCTTTCCGCGCCGCTTTCCGGCGACGTCACGCTGTCCTCGTCTGCGTACAACGAAGACGAGATCGTGGTCATCGATCGCTACCCAGCATCAGTGCTGAGCTGGGTCGGCGTGCGTGACGGGGCCGTCCGTGAGCAGCTTTCGGTGAAGACGGGCTTCGCCGCCAATCCCCAAGACTACCTCAGGCTTGGGGATGGCCGCGCCTACGTCAGCCGTTTCGAGCCCAATCCGTCTGCCGGACAGTTGCCCTTCGATGCTGGAGACGACCTGCTCATCCTCCAGACCAAGCCAGCGCAAGTCGTGGGCCGCGTGGATCTCTCGAGCGCTATGGCGGGAGAGGCCGCAGAGTTCTTCGTGCGGCCCAGTCGCATGCTGCAGGTTGGCGGTCGCATCTTGGTGCTCTCTCAAGGGTATAACAACACTGGCTTCAGTGCCTCGGCGTCCTCGCGCTTGATCGCCGTTGACCCGACGACAGACAGCGTCGTAGACGTGCTGCCCCTCCACGGCGCGCATGGTTGTCTGGCCATGGCGCTGTCGCCTGATCAAAAACTATTGGCTGTGAGCTGCGCTGGCGAGTTCGCGGGTCGTGAAAACCCCGATGTGCAATCGAGCATGATCGTCCTGGTGGATCCGGAGACTCTTTCTGAGCGGCGTCGCCTGCGCGCTGTCGACCACGCTGGCGCGCCCTTTGGTTTTGGGATTGGGTTTGTGTCGCCCGAACGCATCATCGTAACCGCCATGGGCATCGTGGACGCCTCCGGCAACGCTGCGCTAAGGGACAGCGTGCTCTCTGTGGCGGTGGATGGCAGCACCACAGAAGTGATTCTGCGCTCCGACGACGATGCCTTCGTACTCGGCGACGTCCGCTGTTTCGCCGAGTGCGGGCGCTGCTTCGTTACCGACGCGGACCGAGCGCTGCTCCACCAGATCTCCGTCGACCGCGACGGAGTCGTCGAGTTGAAGCGATCGTCTCGGGTGGGCACGAGCGTCGGCCTGCCGCCGCGCAGCTTGGGAGCGTTCTGATGTTCATCGACGTGATCGCGATGATCATGGGGATCCTCTGGTCCATCCGGAAAATGGAAATCCGCCGTACCTACCGTCCCCCGGAGCTCTCCGAAGAGCGCTTCGACGCCTGGCAGTTGCGGGCCCTTGGCGCGTACAACCTCGGGATCTTTGCGTGTTTCGGCAAGATTATCCTGGATTATGGCTTCCAGTTCTTCGCCGCGCGTCTGGCGGTGCCCTGGTCGGTGGTGCGGGTGGTCGGTGGCAGCCTCTTCGTACTGTGGCTCGTGCTACTGCTTTACAGCGTGTTTTTGTCCCGTCGGGTCCGCATCGAGGCCGCGGAGCTTGGCATCGACAGCCGTGGCGGCGCGCCGGACTCTCCTCCCGCTTGAGGCGAAAACCCGCTGTTGTCGGGGACTTAGGGCGGAAATCTGCCGATCAGGAAAACCGTTCTGGGAGGAAGAACGCCTGCGCAGCGTCCGTATGTTGGTTCGCGATGTATGAATCGGAACCCGTGGATGCCCTGGCCATCCTGCTGGCGGGCCTGCTCGATGCCGAGACCGAGGCCGAGGGGCCGCCCCCGTCTAGGCCGCAGCGTACGGCAGCGGCGCGCCGACGGGTAGAGAGCGGCGTGTTTCGCATCGAGCTCCCCCAAGACGACGATCCGCACCTCACGACATGATCATTCGCATGCCCTGATTCGACGGGGCGGCGGGCCTGCCCTAATCTCGGCAGACAGCGAGGAAAGAGCGTGGAGAAATCGTCGATGCCGTGGCGCTGCCAAACCTGCAAGCTGGGTGCTGCTTCGTTGCCTCAGGACTGCCCGTTTCACGAGACGCGTAGGCCGGCCGGTTCCGTCCTGCTGGCGGAGGGGGAAACCCCCGACGTGATCTGGTACCTGCGCCGTGGGCGAGTCGCTTTGGGTACCGTGACCGAGTCGGGCATGGACGCCTCCTGCGCCGTACGGGGTCCAGAGACGCTGCTCGGGATCGAGGTTCTGCTCGGAGAGCCGGTGCCCTACCAGGTCTGGAGCCTCACGGACGTCGTGCTCTGCGCCATTGATGCCGCGCAATTTCGGGCCTGGACGGGCTCGCTCAATACGCCAATCGGCGCCGTTTTGGACCTCACGCTGCGTGAGGCCTCTCGGCGGGTCGCCGATCGGCAGGCCCTGGAAGGCACCGCGGTTCAGCGCATCGCTCGGTTCCTGGTCGCCAGCCACGAAGCCGGCTCTCCCGACGAACCGCTCGATCTGCAGCAGCGCATCATCGCCCGTGTGCTCAGCATGCGGCCCGAGACGCTCTCTCGCGCCATGGCCAAGTTGCGTGAAGACAACGCGCTTGAGGCGGGCCGCAACGTGCGCATCAAAGATCTCGACGCTTTGCGCCGTTTCGCCGCTAATTAGGAAAATCGCCCGCCGCGTCGCGTTAACTTGACGGGCGTCAAGGCAGCGTCGGTCCAGAAATGGGAGTGAACGATCGTTCGTACGGTCGCTTGGACCGCAGAAGGAGGGCTCATGGGCATCAAGAGCGAGGCGTTTTTCTTAGAGCAGGCGGGTGCGCCATTGGTGCAGCGCAGCCTGCAGTTGGAAGCCCCGAGCGCCACAGACGCAATCGTAGAAGTCACCGCCTGCGGCTTGTGTCACACGGATCTTGGCTTCGCGCGGGGCGAGGTTGCACCACGCCACGCCCTGCCGCTGGTGCTCGGTCACGAGATCGTTGGCACTGTGGTGGAGGCCGGAGACGCAGTCAAAAGCTGGGTCGGAAAACCCGTTCTCGTGCCGGCGGTGATGCCCTGCGGTGAGTGCGTATTCTGTCAGGCCGGGCGCGGCAACGCGTGTCCCGAACAGAAGATGCCCGGCAACGACATCCACGGAGGTTTTGCGCGCCACGTATTGGTGCCGGCTCGCTCCATCGTCTCGCTGGAAGCCGCGCCGAAGGCCATCAGCCTCGACGCACTCTCTGTCGTCGCTGACGCGGTGTCCACAGCATACCAGGCCGTGCTTCGCGCAGAGCTTGGCGAGGGAGACGTGGCATTCGTCGTCGGAGGTGGTGGCGTGGGTGGCTACGTCGCGCAAATCGCCAAGGCCCTCGGTGCGCGCGTGGTGGTCTGCGACGTGCACCCTGAGCGACTCGCGGGGCTCGCTGCGGACCACAAAGTCGACGTCAAGGGGCGCGAGCCGCGGGACGTGCGCAAAGAGCTATTCGGCATGGCCAAGCAATGGGACGTGCCGTCCCTGCGCTGGCGCGTATTCGAATGTAGCGGCGCGGCCGCTGGGCAAACCCTGGCGTACACCCTGCTTTCTCGGGCGGCGACCTTGATGATTGTGGGCTTCACCCGGGAAGCCGTCAGCGTACGACTGAGCAATCTGATGGCCTTCGACGCCACGGTGCACGGCACCTGGGGTTGCCCCGTGGAGGCATACGCGGATGTGCTGAAGCTGATCTACGACGGCAAGGTTCAGATCGAACCCTTTGTGGAGCGCGGACCCATGTCCGAGCTCAACGAATACATGAATGCGCTCGAGGCCCATCGTCTCGAAAAACGCATGGTACTTAGCCCAACCAAGTGACGGACCGCGACGAGGAGAATGTCATGGGGACACTGAAGAATCACGAATTAGACAGCAACTACGAATTCAAAAACATCCGCTACGAAAAGCGACCTGCGCTAGACAAGAGCGGAACGCCCGTTGAGGGGCTCTCGCAGATTTGGATCGCCCTAGATAACGAAAAGCAACTCAACTCCTACACCACCGACGCGGTCAAAGACGTGATCCTGGCCATGCGCCGCGCCAGCGCGGACCGCAGCGCAGTCAACGTGGTGTTCACCGCCGTAGGGGACAAGTCCTTTTGCACGGGCGGCAACACTGAAGAGTACGCCACCTACTACGCCAACCGGCCCGTTGAGTACCTGCAGTACATGCGGCTCTTCAACGACATGGTCACGGCCATCTTGCTCTGCGACAAGCCGGTGATTTGTCGGGTGAACGGCATGCGCATCGCGGGCGGCCAGGAAATCGGCATGGCCTGTGACTTCACGGTGGCCGGCGACCACGCGCGTTTCGGCCAAGCGGGACCGGTGCACGGCTCAGCCCCGGACGGCGGCTCCACGGACTTCTTGGACCAATACGTGGGTTTCTCCCGGGCCGTCGAAAGCCTGGTGCTCTGTGACCCATGGTCCGCCCACAAAGCGATGCGCATCGGGCTCATCAACGAAATTGCCCCGGTCTACAAGAACAAAGCCGGCAAGTTCATTCCCAATCCCTTCGTGATTACGGATCGCTACCTCGACGATCGCGGACGGATCGTTTACGGCGACTACAAGACCGGCGCCGAGAAAGACGCAGCGAAGAACGTCGTGGCGGAATGCAGCCTCGACCTCTCCGAACTCGACAACAGCGTCAATGAGCTATCGACCAAGCTGCTCTACACCTTCCCAGATTGCGCGCGAAAGACCCTGGAAAGCGTGCGCAAGAAGAAGCTGTCGCACTGGTTTGCCAATAGTGAAACCAATCGCTCTTGGCTGTCGCTGAACATGAACACCGAAGCGGCTGCAGGCTTTCCGGCCTTTCACTTCGGAGACCGCGGAGAGCGCGAGATCGATTTCGTCGAGTACCGGCGCCGCATCGCTCGCGGCGAACGCTTCGACGACGCGATGGTCCGGGCGATCCTGCCCAAGAGCGCTGCTGCGAAGATGGGCTGAGCATGACGTTGGAAGTGGAAGTGTGTGCCTCGCTCAGCGCCGACGGGCGCGTGCTCGATCTCGAGTTTTATCGAGACAAGGGCAACGTGCTCACAGGCGACGTGATGCAGCGCATCGAGGCGGCCTTGGTCGAGCATAGAGACCGGGCCTCGTTGAAAATGGTGCTGCTGCACGGTCGGGGCAAACACTTCTCTTTCGGCGCTTCTGTCGAAGAACACCGCAAAGCCGCAGCCCCCGGGATGCTGGCCGGTTTTCACAAGCTGTGTCGCTGCGTCGCCGCCTATCCCGTGCCCGTTGTGGCGGCGGTATCTGGTCGCTGCTTAGGGGGCGCCTTCGAACTGGCGCTGTGTGCCCACTTCGTGATTGCCGAGCGAACCGCGGTATTCGCGTGCCCGGAGATCAAGCTGGGGGTGTTTCCTCCTGTTCTCGCGGCGCTCGGCCCCTTGCGTCTTGGCAGCGCGATCGCAGACGACCTGCTGCTCACGGGGCGAGAGCTCGGTGCAGAGCGCGCCCTTGCCCTCGGCTTCGTGACGGAGTTGGCGGGGGACGCGGGGGCGGTTCAATCCGCGCAGGCTTGGTACGAGCGCGCCCTCGCTCCGTTGTCGGCATTTTCGTTGCGCCATGGCGTGCGCGTGGTCCGACGCGCAGTCGTGCAGCAACTCGGCTCACCCTTGGACGAAGCCGAGCGTCAATACGTCGAGGAGCTTCTCGAAAGCGCCGATGCCAACGA
>CBDUPW010000381.1:0-6656 GCA_965369205.1 uncultured Polyangiaceae bacterium
CGCGGTCGTCAAGCCGACGACCGCGGTTGCAAGCCGGTCTGCTACTCGCTCAGGATCTTGAATTCCACGCGACGGTTCTTCGCGCGGCCTTCGTCCGTGCCGTTTGTGGCGATGGGCTTGGTTTCGCCAAAGCCTTCGGACTCCAGGCGATTTCGGGCGATGCCCTTGTTGGCCAGATAGTCCATGCACGCTGCGGCGCGCTGCTTGGAGAGACGCAAGTTGTAGCCGTCGTTTCCGCGGTCGTCGGTGTGACCGTAGACGCCGATCCGCAGTCCGCCGCGCGCTTTCATTAGCGCGACGATTTCGTCCAGGATCGGATAGCTGGCCTTCTTGATCGTGGCTTTGTTGTACTCGAACTGAATCGGCTCGAGCAGCGCCACTTCGCCGTCTTCGGTGATGCGCGTCAGGCTCGGGCAGCCGTTCTTTTCGGCGATGTTGCTGCGGGGACCGGGCTCCGTCGGGCATTTGTCCTCGGTGTCGAGAATGCCGTCGTTGTCCGCGTCTTCCTCGGGGCAGCCGTCGGTATCTTCGATGCCGTCTTTGTCTTCCGGCACGTCTGGGCAAGCGTCCGCAACGTCCGGGATGCCGTCGCCGTCGCGATCCGAGCCTGCGGGACAGCCGTCCGTGGGTTCGGGCTTCTTGCCGTCTTCGGGCACCGTCGGACACTTGTCGATGTCGTCGGGGTAGCCGTCGCCGTCGGTGTCTTTGGCGTACTCGGCGACATCCGGAGCCACGCGTACCTTGCGCTCGGGCGAAGTCGCGGTGCTGTCCTTGATCTCAAACCAGTAGCCGATGGAGGTCAGCACGCGCAGATCCGGCGCGCCGTAGCCCGTCGCCAGGCGTGTGCCGGCGCCGCCCATGAACCAAACGCGCTCTTCCTTGCCGATGGCGAAACGCGCCTGTGCGAGCCACTCCAGGTCGGTGTTGCGCCCGGTGAAGAACGTGCTTTCGTCGTTGGCTTTGGAAAGGCCCGTTGAGCCCCAGAATTCCGCGCCGAGGCGGATCTTCCCGTTGCGTAGCGGGATGAAGCCGCCGACGCCGTAGCGCAGTTCCGAGGCCAAAAAGAGCACGCCGTTCGGCCCGCCGATGCTGCGTTGTGGGCGAAAGTGCGGGCCCAGCATGCCGGTGATCAGGAACTTGCCGAAGTCATACTCGGCGGAACCGTAGATCATGCCGGTGCTCTGATCGTCGCTGGTGTAGCTCTCCGGATCGCCGGTCTTGATCCACAGCGCGCCGCCACCGCCAAGACGGAACTTGCGGTTGTCGGACTCGTAGGCCTTGACACGTGTGTCGAAGCGCATGTCGTGGGTTGCGACCTTCTTCGCGTCCAATCCCAGTCCGACGCCTTGGGCTTGGGGATCATCGCCGATGAACTGGTACAGCGACACCGGCAGGGAGACGTTGAAGCTGGCACGGCCGGCGATCTCCGTACCCACGCTCAGGTAGCTGATGATTTGGCCGTCAACCGGGTCCGGCACGCGCTCTTGGTTGCGCCCTTCGGCTGCGACGGTTTCGTTGCGTAGTGGATTGAGGGTGAAACCGAAGGCCGCCATGCCGTAGAAGCGCGTCTTTTCGTGCAGGTACGGGCGCCACACCATGTAGCCATCGTCCGGCGCTCCAGAAACCTGCGCGCGATCGAGGTAGAACGTCCTGGTTTGCGCTTCAGCCGCCCTCGGTGCGCACAGCAGCAGCGCGATGGCGACGGCCAAAAGCAGTGCGGGGCGGAGGGAGCGGGGAGTGAGCGAAAGTACGGTATGGGGCGTGCGCACGGCGCGAAAGTACCCTGTCCCGCGCCGCATTGAAAACCCGAACGCAGTCGCCGGGTGCCTTCCTGCATTTCGGATGGCAACCCCTTGAAAATGTTCGGATTATCGCGCTGTGCCGGGAAGGCGATGCGCCCAAAGCTCAGCGTTTGGTGGCGAAGACCTCGCAGACCCAGAGCGTGCCGGCCGCTTCCACGACCCCGATGCCTATTTGGGCGTAACGGGGATCGACCACGTTGCTGCGGTGAGACGGGCTAGCCCAAATGACTCGGTGGGCGCGTGCCGGACTCTGCGCCCGCGCGATGTTCTCGCCGTACCCCGTGAAGTGCAGCCCCGCGGTTTGGATGCGCGCCGCCAAGCCGCCCGCCCCCAAATCGTGTGCCAGCACCTTCTTCTCCTGCATGGCGCTGGCGTGTGCCCGTGCGATGGCGTCCAAGTCTTTTGAACGACTGAGTGGGCTGATCTTCTCCGACATGCGCGCGGCGTTCACCATCTTGAGCAGCTGCGCTTCGGGGTCAGCGCCGGCGTCGGACAGTTCGCCAGGAGCCGGGTGGGGCGCGTACGCAGCAGGAGGCGCGACGTCCGCAAAGAACATTGCTTCTGCAACCGGGCGCGGGCCAACGTCCAGATCTGCGAGCAATTGTGCCGTCCAAGGTCCCGGTTCCGACGCCGCGAAGCGCGCGCGCGCGATGCCGCGATCGTATTGCGTCGGCACGGGCTTCGGGGCGCCTCGGGGCCCGAGCAGCACGAGCTTGGCGTCCGTCGCCGGAACCAACAGCTTGGCCGAAAAGCTCAGCCACTGCCCCGTGCGCGCGCGGCTGGCGAGCGGCGATAGATCCGCGACCACGTCCGAAAGCAGCAGCACCAACGCTTCGCTCTCGCCGCGCACGCGCGCCGCGCCGCAACGCCGCGTGCCCAGTTTTGCGATCCCTCCGAGCCAAGCGGCGGCGCGTTTGGTCGCGCCGGCGTCGTCAATGCCACCGCCCGAAAGGGACCAGGCTCGTGGCCACACGTAGGGCGCCCCCGCCGCGCGGATTTCGTAGGCGATCTCCGCCGTGTCCGGGATCGCGCCGCCTTCTTGCAAACGGTGGGCGAGCTTCAGGGCTACTTCTGCCAAGGCTGCGTCGCTCTCGTCGCAGAGCTGCATCACCTTGCCTGCCAAGCCCTCCATGCTGGCGGGAGGCTGCGGCGAGGAGATCACGTCGGCAAAAACGGAATCGTCCGGCGCGGGCGGCACCGCGGCGTCCGGGGCGGGCTGCGTTTCAAAAAGGGGGTCCCCGTGGGCAAAGGGAGCCTGCCGCGGCGTGCAGCTTATGGAAGCAAGCGTCGCGAGCAACAGGACCTGGGGACGCAGCATGGAGAGCTGAGCCTAGCAAACCAGGGTCGCCACCGCCGGTTTTACCGGGAGATTCGGGCCGCTTTCGGCGCGCCGGGGCTTCCGGCCGACAAGTCGACCTCCCGCGGTGGGACTGGTAGAGTTGCCCCGCTCTTTGGGCTCGAAAGCTGCTCCCTTGTCCTTCCCCAACGAATCCACCCCATGAACCGAGTTTCGACCGCAGCCAAAGTGGGCGCTTTCGCCCTCGTGATGGTGGTAGCCGCGGTCTTCATCTATCGCTTCGTGAGCAAGAACGCCTCGGGTAGCGACGGCTATCAGGTCTACGCGCTGTTCGACGACGCGACGGGCATCGCGAAACACTCCCAGGTTCGGGTTGCTGGCATTCCCATAGGCCAAATCGAGAACATCCGGTTGCAGGACGGCAAAGCCCGCATCGACATCAAAGTGCGCCCGGATGTGCCGCTCTACGAAGACGCTGCCGCGAGCAAGGTCACTTCGAGTCTGCTTGGCGAATACTTCATCGGGCTCGCTCCGGGTACCGAGGGCAAGCGTCAGCTCGAAGACGGCGACGAGATCAAGATCGTTGTCGGCGCCGCCACGACCGATGAAATCCTGAAAGATGTTTCGGCGATCACGAAACAGGTCAAGAAAGTCGTCGACAGTCTGGCTGCTTCAATCGGCTCCAAAGAGGGCGAAGACAACCTCAAGGATACCCTGAAGAACCTGGCCGAAGTCACCGACGCACTGAATAAGACGGTGCGCGAGAATCGTGGCTCGATTCGCAACATCCTCAGCAACGTCGAAAATATTACCAAGAAGGGCGAGCCCGAAGTCGACCGCATCCTAGAAAATGTACGCGAGTCTTCCAAAGAGATCCGCGAGCTTCTGGCCAAAGGGGAAAAGGGCGAAGGCGCCGATGCCGGTGAAGTGCGGCAGATCATCGAGAAGGTCAACCGCGCCAGCACCAGCTTGGAGCGCGCCCTCGGCAATCTCGATACCGTCAGCGGTCGTCTGGAGCGCGGCGAAGGCACTTTAGGGCGCCTGACCAAAGACGAGAAGCTGATCGACGAGGTCGAAGGCGTGGCCCAGGACGTCGGCGAGTTCGTGGGCGGGCTGTCTCGGCTTCAGACGATCGTCGCGTTGCGCACGGACTATCAGTTCCTTTCCAGCACCGTAAAAAGCTACGTAGAGCTGCGGCTACAGCCCCGCGAGGACAAGTACTACTCCATCGAAATCGTCAACGACCCCAGGGGCTTGACGCGCTTCGAACAGATTGACGTCGATTCGTCCAACCCCAATGACCCGCCGCACTATCGCGAGGTGCGTACGGTCACCACGAACGCTTTCCGCTTCAGCCTGCAGTTTGCGCAGCGCATGGGGCCTTTCGTGGGTCGCTTCGGCATCAAAGAGTCCACGGGCGGCGTCGGCCTGGATACGCTGTGGCTCGACGATCGCTTCGAGCTGCGCCAGGACTTGTTCGGTTTCGGCGAAGTGGTGCTACCGCGCTGGCGCATTGCCCTCGGCTACGAGTTCGTCTCCCGGCTCTGGATGCTGGCCGGCGTGGATGACGTGCTGAGCCCGGATCGCCGCGACTACTTCTTGGGGCTGCAGCTGCGCTTCAACGACGAAGATCTGAAGACCATCTTGCCCTTCGCCCCCGGGCCGTAGCGGGGCGTCTGATGAGTGCGGAAGCGGGCGCACTAGCGGCGAACTTGGACCGCGTAGCCGTTCCCGCAGACCGGCTACGCCGTTCGCTATATGCCACCGTGGCTCGGGTTCCGGCGTTGACCCCCTGGCTGGTGCGTCGCGATCGTCGAGTTGCGCTGATCGCCTGCGCCCATGCGCTTGTGGCTTTCGTGCTCACCGCCACGTTTCCGATGCTCTTGTTCGTGGTGGGACCCATCGTACTGGGCGTGGCGCATGTGTCCGCGGATGTGCGCTATCTGGTCTTGCGCCGGGGGCTGCCCGCTTGGTGGAAGCAGGTCGTGATCGGCGTGTGCGTGCTGCT
This sequence comes from uncultured Polyangiaceae bacterium, assembly GCA_965369205.1. Classification (GTDB taxonomy): domain Bacteria; phylum Myxococcota_A; class Polyangia; order Polyangiales; family Polyangiaceae; genus JACKEA01. The sequence continues at coordinate 5,108 of CBDUPW010000381.1, forward strand.
TGTTGCTATGCGCGGAGCCGGCGAGATATTCGGCGGCATGCTGCTCTTGCATGCGGAGCACGCGGTAGCGCTCGGCTGGATGGCGCTGGCGGTGATCGTGGCGCTGCGTTTGGGAGGCAATCGTCGGAGAGCTGTCGTCATGGCTTTCGTGATTGCCGCTCTCGGCGTGGCGAGCCTGCTGGCGCCCTTTGGGTCGCGCTTGGTGTTCGTGCACGTGCACAACCTCGTGGCCGTGACGCTGTGGATCTGGCTATTTCGCATGCGGCTTTCCTATGCGCTGGTGCCGCTGCTCTTCATTTTCGGCCTCGCCGCACTGCTTGGCAGCCCCTGGGTGCTGCGCGCCATGGATGCCACGGGCGGCGCATCGGCGCTGGGCTTGCACCTATTGGGCGCCACTGACTTCACAGCGCCGGGCTTGGGCATGCGCTGGGCGGTGCACCTGACGCTTTGTTACGTGTTCCTGCAGTCGGTGCACTACGCGGCGTGGTTGCTGCTCATCCCTCAGGAGGACATGACGCGTCAGGCGCCGCTGACGTTCCGTGGTTCAGCGCGATCTTTGGTGCGGGACTTCGGATCCTTAGGGGTTGGTTTGATCGTGCTTGCCACGCTGCTGGTCATCGCGGGTGCGTTCAGCGATGCGCTGGCTTCCCGCCGCATGTACTTGAGCCTAGCGATGTTCCACAACTACTTGGAACTAGCCATGGCCGCGTATTTCTTCGTCCGCGGCGGGTTTGGGGCGCGCGCTCCGGCGCTGCGGACGGCGTGAGGCGGCGGATGGACGCAGCCGCGAGGTGGAAGCGGGTCTCGAGATGAGCGTGGGGCAGGGCAGAGTTGCGGGGCAGGAGCGAGTCTCGACGTTGCGCTGGGCGCTGGCGTTGGTGCTGAATCTCGTGAGTGGCCTGATCGGCATCTTTTGGGCCGTCATTTTCGTGCTGATGGGTGGGTTGTTCGGGGCCGGGGCGCTTTTCGGTCGCGGCGGGGGCAGCGGCGCCGCCGTACAAACCGCCGGCCTGGGCATTGCGTTTCTTCTGACTGCGGTGGTGGTCACGCTGGGTCCATTGTGCGTGGGCACGGTGCTCGCGCTTCTGCGCCGCCGCGCCACCGTGGTCGTCAGTTACGTCATTGGCGTGGCAACGCTGTTGCTGCCGTGGGCCGTGCTCATGGTGGCGAGCTTGTTGTGACTGCTGGACTTTGCCCCGTTGGGCGCCGCAAGCGCGATCGCCTTTGCCGAGGGTGGCTGTCGAGGTTGGTGCTGGCGGTGGCGAGTTTGTTCGGCCTGGAGAGGCCTTGATCGCTGCTGCCGAAGGCGAGGTCGGCGCGAGTGGAGTTGCCGTTGGCGTTTGCCCCGAGGAGCCGGGGTGCCGGGGCGGACCGACGACGAGCAAGGCCATTCCAGCGACCCGCGCCAGAGCGCCAGAGCGGAGGAAACCCCGCGGCGACCCCGGCCCCAGCCTGAGGCAAGGGCCAGAGCGGCGCGAACGCGCGCGGCCGACCAACGCGCGCGGCCGACCAACGCGCGCGGCCGACCAACGCGCGCGGCCGACCAACG
>CBDUPW010000382.1:0-6646 GCA_965369205.1 uncultured Polyangiaceae bacterium
CGCGCCATGAAGCGGAGCCGCGCGCTACTTTCGATTCTCTGGATTTCCGTCTGCGTGGGCTGCGGCGACGACGAGGCGCTCACCGAAGTCTCTCCCCTGCCCCCGCTGAGCGAAGCGCCGCTGACGACCGAGCGCACGCTCGTGCCCGTGCATGCTTTCGAGGAGGCGGATCTAGACAAGAACGTGCAGGTGCCCGCAGCCATGAATGCGTTCTTGGAGCAGGGCTATGGCGACACGAAGTTTGGTCCTGGCGAACCCGTGTTGAGGCTGACTTTGGATGGGGCCAAGCCGCCAGCCGACGGCAAGGCGCGCAAGCTGCTGACCCGCTTCGTGCACCTTGCGGACATTCAACTGGCGGACGACGAATCCCCGGCACGCTTCGCAGCGCTGGACTTCCCGCTGTTCTCAAGTCCGTACCGCCCCCAAGAGGGCCACGAGTGCCACATCCTGAACGCAGCGGTGCGCACCATCAATCGCGTGCACCAGGACACGCCCGTCGAATTCGTGATCTTGGGCGGTGACAACGTCGACAGCGCCCAACAAAACGAGCACGAGTGGTTGCTCAAGCTGCTCAGCGGTGCCGCGACGGTCGAATGCGACTCTGGCAACAACGACGACCCGGTGCCGGGTCCGGGCAACGACCCCAAAGACGCCCTGCTTGCCGAGGGCCTGGCCATGCCGTGGCTATGGGTCACTGGGAATCACGACATTCTGGTGCAAGGCATCACGCCCATCGCCGAATTGAGCGACCGCGCCATCGGCGACGAAGCGCCCTTTGGAGCGCGGGACTGGTCCAAGCCTGGGGGCCCGATCACCCGCGACGTGGTCGTGTCCGACAAACAGCGCATCCCCCTCACGGTGAAGCAGATCTTGGAAGGCATTGCCAACGACGGCGATGGGCACGGCATCGATGACAGCGTGATCGCACGGGACAAGGCCAATTTCGTCCACGATCTGCCGAACGCGCCGATCCGCATGCTTGTGATCGACTCGGCGACTGCCTTGGGCGGCGCCGAGGGCGTGATCACTCAGACGGACGTTTCGAACTTCATCCGCCCTGCCATCGAACAGGCAAAGCTGGACAAGAAGTGGGTCATCCTAGCGTCCCACCACAGCTCCAACACGCTGGCGGATGGGACCCTCGGCGGCAAAGTGCAGCCGGGCGCGCTGAGCGAAGACGAGTGGCGCAGCTTCTTAGGCAGCCACGACAACGTGCTGGCGCACTTGACGGGCCATTCGCACATCCACCGCGTGCATGTTCGACAGGGCACGGGAGCAGCGCCGTACTTCGAGCTCATCACTGCCGCCCTCGCGGACTATCCGAATCAAATGCGCTTGATCGAGGTGTGGGATACGGACAACGGCTACGTCATGCTGCGGGCGATCAACCTGGACTATTCCACGGAGGGCGATCCCATCGCCGAAGACGGGCGCAAACGTTCGGTCGTAGATTTGACTAGCGGTTGGATCGAAGACGCCAGTGGCGCCGCAGACGACCGCAACGTCGAGCTGTACGTGAAGAGCGCGTTCTGATCGGGGAACGCGTGCCGCACAACAGCGCAGCCCAAGGCGGGAAGCGCGGCCCACGGCGCGGCAGGGCCGCGACAAGAAAAAACGCCAAACCCTTCCATGAAACGGGGCGTGCGGGGCTGGCCATACGCGGAAAGCGCGCTCTAGAACTTGCCTCGCAACCCGATCTCCGACGGCAAGCGCCCGGTGTGCGGCACGATTTCCGTACGTGAGCCTGAGTTGACGATGGCATACACGCCGGCGCCCGTGAGCAAGGCGCCCAGGGGCAGCGTGATCGCGCCTGCGGTGCACAGCCCCTTTTTGTCGTCACTCGGACAACCGATCGCCAGGAAGGCCACCCCCGCAATGGTCGCTATGCCACCGAAAGTTGCACCGTTGATCCCGAGCACCAGCAGCCCGGTCTTGCGCTTGTAACCCTTCACAGTCAGCGGCGCATCCGCGAGATGCTCCCGCAGATCCGGCACGTCCACGACGTGGTCTTGCTGCAAGAAGCCCGCGTCGGACTTCATGCTCACGGGCATGACCGGATCGATGAACTTCTGACACGGGGTCTTGCACAGCGTGCGATCGCCCACCATGACCTCCCACCGGGTGTCGGCCTCACCGGTGGCGAAGGTCACCTTCAGGGTGCCCTCCGGGGCGCGGTCGCGCAGAGTCTTGGGTAGCGGCGCCAAGAACATTTGCACGGGCGAGCGGCACTCGGCATGGGGCGCTTGGTCCGTAGCGTCGCTACAAAGCGTTGGGTTGCCCGCCTCGCGCATGACGGACTCCGAACTCTGAGTCTTCGCTCCCGTGCCAGCTCCCATTACGGACGCACCGCCACCGGCGCTGAGCGTGCCACCGGAGCGCAGCTTGAAGGCGCCAATGGAAAGCGCACTGACCACGTGGGTCGCGCCGCTGCAGTTCGGGTCCCGCTCCACGCTGTTGAAATCGTGGCCAGAAAGCTCGAGTTGGCCGCTGACGGTGGTTTGCACGGCGATGCGACCCGAACGCGCAAGCTCACCCTCGAGTTGCACGGCGCCCAGAGGCAGCTTGGCATACAGCTCGTCCGCGTCGCGGATCTCCAGCGTATCCGTGGAGGTCGTGGTGCGACGCCAGCCGTAGCCGCCGCGCACCCGACACTGCGGCAACAGTTTCATTTCGCAGCCGGCGTACTGCACCACGACGCCGCCTTCGCGCAGTCGTGCTTCTAGATTCGCTTTCTCCGAAGCGGGCCACTCCGTCACTAGCGGGTTCTCGGCGCCGCCGGCGATCTTGCATTTGGTCTGCTCCGTGGGCATCTCCGGTGCCTTGGCCCGGGGCGCCAGCGACCCGCCGCCACAACCCGCGATCATCAGCACAAGGCCCAAGTTGACAACGCGCAAGGCGGACATTGGCACTAGCTTACCATCGGTCGCGCGCTGACCGTGAACCCGTGGTCACAGAGCGTTCCCACGCCGGCCACGCCACGCCATAGCGGCGACAGGCGGGCTCCGCGCGGACTCTCTCGAATCGAGCTAAAGAACGTCCCGACCGTTACCCGCATCGGCGACAAGGACTCCGGCACAGGGCGTGCAAAGCTGCGCCAGCATGAGCTTACGGATCCTTGTAGCAACGGGCGTCTTCTGTTTGGCATGCGGCAGCTCGGGGCAATCGAATGCGCCGGGCGCCGGTGGCAGCGCGGGCGCCAGTGGCAGCGCGGGCGCGGCCGGTCAGGCGGGAGCCGGGGCAAGTGGCGGCAGCGCCGGCGCAAGCCCGAAAGCGCTGAACATCGTGCTCCGAAGCAGCACCGCCAGCTATGCGCATCAAGATCAGTTGGCGTCCCAAACGGCCTTCAACGTGCAGGCCGGAGTGCGTTCTTTGGCGCTCATCGACGACCAGGGCGACAGCTGGACGTTGTTCGAAGCCGGAGCAGACGCGAAACCAGTGAGCTACGACGACGGCGCCGCCACCAACTTGGCCACACTGTCTGCAAGCCAGCTTCGCCCCGGGCACTACGTGCGCGCGCGCCTGGTCCAAGACTGGTCGCGCCTCACCGTCGACGCCACGCGCCACGAACTCACGCAGAAGACCCCAGGCAGCTTGGAGATCCTGCAGATCACCTCGGATGGCACGAACCTAGACGGTAAGACCTACGCGGCCGGTGACTTCGAACACACGTTTACGGGATCCGGCGGCGCGGAGTCGTTTAGCGGGACCGCTCCGATCCCGGCGAAGAGCATGACAGCCGAAGCCGAGGCCATCGTCGAAAACGGAGCATGGGCCGTATACTTCCCGCTGGATTTGACCGTGACGGCAACAAGCCTGGGCACCCTGACCGTTACGGCCAACATGCACCGTGCGTTCCGCTGGACGGACACTGCGGCGCTTGGTTACACCACGCAGATTTACGACATCGCGCCGCCGCTCTATGAGTGGGTCAGGCAGTTTGGCGCCAACCGTTTCGACGTGCAGCTGCTGGCGCCCTAGTGCGGCGCTTGCCAGGGGAATGCCTCGGATCGCGCCGCGTCAAGCCTCGGCCCCAGCCGCTCGGCCGCCATGGCTAGCGCGATCCGTCGTTTTTGTGGGAAGAAGCCTGTGGCCGTCCCCGTAGAGGGGGCCAGCGACTCCAAAAGGAACCTCCTATGCAGCCAATGCCCCCGCAGCAGCCGTACCCACAACATGCCCCCATGCAACCCGCCATGCCCATGGGCCCGGGCGTCGCGGTGGCGGCTCGGGAGCCAAAGCGCAACCTGGTACTGATGGCGATCGGCGCGTTCCTACTGCTGATCGGGTTCTTGGTCTTCTGTCTATTTGCCTACAACCTGTGGCAGTACCTGACCGTGGAAGATCGCTTCACCACCCTGCCGAGCTACGCACGCGCCTTCGCGGTCGAGATTGTGCAGAAGGCTGCGATGAAGCGCATGATGCTCTTTGGACCGGTCTCCGGCTTCTTCGGCCTCTTCGGCCTGGTGCTGGCGGGCCTCGGCTTGCGCAAGAAGTAGCGGCCAGCTCCGCCAAGATGCTGCGGCCCGCGTTATCGCTTCGACAGATCGAACCTGCGGATGATGCCGCCATGGCACGCATCATCCGCAGCGTGATGCCCGAATTCGGCGCCGTCGGCGACGGCTACGCCATCTTAGACCCTGAAGTCGACTCAATGAGCGCGGCCTATGCGGTGCCACGTAGTGCGTACTGGGTGGTGTGCCGCGAGGGCGTCGTCGTCGGTGGCGGCGGCTACGGGCCACTGGCTGGCGGAGACGCGGACACTGCGGAGCTCCGAAAAATGTACTTCCTGCAAGAGGCGCGCGGGCTCGGGGCCGGCAAGGCGCTCTTGACGCAGTGTTTGCAGGGCGCAACGAGCGACGGCTTTCGTCGTATGTACTTGGAGACGCTGCAGCACATGGACGCCGCCCAAGCGCTGTACGAGCGCTTCGGATTCTGTCGGCTCAGCGAAGCGCGCGGCTGTACCGGGCATTTCGGCTGCAATGCATGGTACGAAAAGGAACTCACGTGATTTCTGTGGCAGTGCACTGCTCCACGAAGTGCTAGGTTTGCGCCCCCGGTGTCCGCGCCCGCCCGATCCAATAACGCCTCCCGCGCCTCCGAACCGGAGGTGTCGCGCCCGGCCAGCTCGGGCGCGCAGCCGGCCAAATCACGACCCCAAAGTTCGCGGCCCGCCCGCTCGCGACCCCACGGCTCCAAACCGGCTTGGCGCATGGCGAGCGAACCGCCGCCGCCAGAAGCGGTTGGAGGCTACCGGATCCTGTACAAGCTCTCGTCCGGAGGCACCTCGTCGGTCTTCGTCGCGGATCAGCCCGCGCAGGGCGATGGCGTCGTGGCAGTGAAGCTCCTCGACAAGATCGATCGAGACGAACGGGGCTTGCTCACTTTTCAAGCCGAAGCTCGCGTCACCACAAGCCTCACCCATGAAAACGTCGTGCGCACCCTGGAGTTCGGCGACCACGAGGGCGTGCCGTTCTTGGTGATGGAGCTGATTTTGGGCGGCTCCCTCGCAGAATTGATTGCCGCTCAGAAGCGCCACGAGCGGCAGCTGGACCCCTGGCTCGCCAGCTTCATTGTGGAACAGGCCGCGCGCGGTTTGCACCACGCGCACGAGCTCCGGGACGGCTCCGGCAAGCCCATCGACCTCGTGCACCGTGACATCTCTCCGCAAAACATCCTGATGTCCTTCGAGGGCCGCGTCGCCCTTTCGGATTTCGGCATTGCGAAGTTCTCAGACCGCGGCATGACGACCGCGCGCGGGCTATTGAAGGGGCGTTTCGCTTACATGTCTCCGGAGCACGCGCGCGGGGACAAGCTGGATCGCCGATCCGATCTATTCTCCCTTGGCATTGTGCTCTTCGAGGCCCTGACTCTGGAACGCGTTTTTGACGCAAAGAGTGCCGGTGACTCCATTTTGCAGCTGCTGCACATGAAACGCGTCGACCCGGGCGCGATCCGACCCGATGTGCCGAAACAGCTCTCGGAGTTGGTTGCCAAGGCTTGCGCCTCGGACCCGACGCAGCGCTTCAACAGCGCACTGGAGATGGCCGAAGCACTGCGTACGCTGCGCGAGGCGGCGGGCGCGGAGACGCACGCCAGCGATGTGGGCGAGCTGATCGCGAAACACTTCCAGCAGCGCCATGCGCATCTGCAAAGCACTCTTGCGGAGTTCGGCCGCGTACAAAAGCCTAGCCACCCCGCGCCCGCATCGGCTCAACGCTTGGTCGCCGCGCGCGCCCGCTCGGAACGGCCAGCGCCGTCCCAATTCAGCCTCGGGCTGTTCATGCTGGGGCTGTGTACCGCTTTGGTAGTGATCGGATGCGTGGTCTTTTTCGTCGCTCGCTGACGACGCCCCGTCCAAAGGCGGCTCCAAAAAAACGGCGCGGACCCGAGGGTCCACGCCGTCTTCACAGCCACTTCGCTCGCTGGGGCCCAGCGCGCGAGGGGCCCGTCAGTAGCGGTAGTGTTCGGGCTTGAACGGCCCGTCTACATCCACGCCGATGTAGTCCGCTTGCTCCTTGGACAGCTTGGTGAGCTTGGCGCCCAACTTGCCCAAGTGCAGCCGCGCCACCTCTTCGTCCAGCTTCTTGTCCAGCACATACACACCGACGTTGCGCTTGTTCTTCCACAAGTCGATTTGCGCAAGGGTCTG
>CBDUPW010000383.1:0-6608 GCA_965369205.1 uncultured Polyangiaceae bacterium
GGGCTTCTACTCTGCGCTTGCAGCAGCAAGTCGTCGCACAGCAAAAGCTCCGGCGGCGGCGCAGGCACGGGCGGCGCCGGTAACTCCAGCGGACTTGGCGGGACAGCGGGCAGCGCGGGCGCAGGCGGTGCCGGAACGGGAGGCGCGTCCGCGAGCGGTGGCACGGGCGGCGTCGCCTGTACGCCCTGCGCGCCGGACAGCAAGCCCACACCCAGCGATATTGAAGCCCTCGACATGGTGATGTGGACTGCCGCGAACCACCTGGCGCTGACGGGAACCAAGAAGTCCGGCAGCCCCCCAGGGGCGGTCAAGTTGTGTGCCCCCAGCAACCTCAATTGTTCCGGCAACCCCATTGATCACGCGCAGCCCTTGAGCGCAGCAACGGTATTCGGAGCCGACTTGTTCGTAGCAGCCAAGAACCGAGTCATCCGCATCGCGGCAAACGACACGGCCGTCACGCAACAAATCCCGAGCAGCGGCGTCGTGAGCTTCACCATCCAGGACTTGACCGTGGATGCCGAGCACGTATTTGTGAGCGCCGGACTGGGCATCACCCGACTTGCTCGCAGCGACGGCAAAGAGCATTTGCTCAACAGCACTCATGCGGTGCAACAACTCGTCGCCGGCGGGAAACGTGTGTACTTCACGTCAGACGCGGCTTTCGGCTACTTCGACAAACCTCCGGCCGGGATCCCTGCGACGGTCTCGATGATCGAACTTCTCGACATCAAGTCCGATGCCCTGGCGGTGGTCGGCGAAAACGAAGCCTACTTCGCCAGCGCAGGTGTGGCGTCCGCCGACATCTACGTCAGTGACGGAACGCTGGCGGGCACCAATAGGCTCACCGCCACGGAGGTGCCGCCATTCCCGAAACTTCCGGTGCTCTACTTCAGCGACAAGATGCTGTTCGCGGGCGCACAGGATGGCTCCGTGTTCCGGGTGCCCGCGACGGCGGCCGCCATTCCCACGACCCTGGCAAGACTGGAGGGCCCGATCCTCGCTCTGGCTAAAGAAGGCAATGTGCTGTTTGCGTTAGTCGGGGGCACGTCCAAACGCATCGTGAGCATCGGCGCTCCGAACAGCTGCTGCCAGTAGCAAGACCGATGCGCGGGCGGGCCGGCCGGGGCCTCTTGGGCTGCTCGGGCCGGAGCTCGGCACGGCGGGAGAGAACGACACCAGCGTCAGTCAGCCCGCGGCGGGACCGGTACGCCAGATTGCGGCGCGCTCGCCTCATCCCTAACCATTGGATATTACTGTGGTAATCTGGACAGAACGAATACCTCCGGCCAGCCCTTGAGATCGGTCAAGCGCTGCGTACACTGACACGCGCGTCAGTCAGAGACCGGCGCCCCCGAGGAGGACCCAAGCCATGACTCAGCACGTCGAGCTCGAGAGCAAGAAACGCCTGCCCGTTGCCAATGCCAATCTGCAAATGCAGGCAGAGTTGGACGCGTTCGAAGCCGAGGAGAAGCGCCGCCTCGGCCTCGAAGACACCGAGCACTGGATCGAGGACATGGCGGACCTGGGCTTCACGAAGAGTGAAAAATCCAAGGTCACCCTGCTCGTCGGCGGCTTGACCATGGCCCACGACTACTTCGTCGAAGCAGCGCTGCAAAACCTCGGATACAACGTGGTGGCGATGGAGTGCCCCGACAACGACGCGCTGCGCGTCGGCAAGGAATTTGGCAACCGCGCTCAGTGCAACCCGACCTACTTCACGGTGGGCAACCTGGTAAAATACCTGATCCACCTGCGCGACGTGAAAGGCATGTCCACCGCCGACATCGTCGACAAGTTCGTGTTCCTCACGGCGGGTGCTTGCGGCCCGTGCCGCTTCGGCATGTACACCACGGAGTACCGCAAGGCGCTGCGCGACGCCGGCTTCGACGGCTTCCGCGTGATGCTGTTCCAGCAACAGGGAGGCCTGTCCCAAGCCACCGGTGAAGGCAGCGGCCTCGAGCTGGGTCCCCCCTTCTTCCTGGCCCTGGTACGCGCCGTCGTCAGCGGTGACGTGTTAAACGCCCTGAGCTACCGCATCCGCCCCTACGAGGTCATTCCCGGGTCCACGGACGAAGCCCTGACGCGCTGCAAGCGCATCATCTACGATGCCCTCAAAGACGGCCGCAACGTGCTGTACGCGCTGCACCTGTCCAAGAAGGAGCTTGCGAAAGTAAAGGTCGATCGCACCAAGATCCGCCCCCGAACCGCCATCATCGGCGAGTTTTGGGCCATGACCACCGAGGGCGACGGCAACTATGCGTTGCAGCGCTTCCTGGAGAGTGAAAACGCCGAGCCCGACATCCAAATCGTCACGGCGTGGATCCTCTACAACATCTGGGAGGTGCACTGGGACACGGAAAACCGCGCCTCGCTGCGCGGCGCGGACGGCGGCAAGTACGGCCTCAAGGACCTGGACGAAATGGGGGTCTTCACGCGCCGCGTCGGACTGTGGGCAGCAGACAAGCTGCTCCGCGGCGTATTCCAAACCTTCGCCTATGCCGGTGGACTCCAGGGCTACCACCTGGCGGACATGCACGAAGTCGCCGCGGTGGCCGAGCCCCACTACAACAACGACCTGCGCGGCGGCGAAGGGCATATGGAGGTGGGCAAACTCATCCTCAACGTCATCAAGAACAAGTGCAACATGACGCTGAGCGTGAAGCCCTTTGGCTGTATGCCTTCGAGCGGCGTCAGTGACGGCGTGCAGTCTTTGATCACCGAGAAGTACCCCGGCACCATCTACTGCGCCGTCGAAACCAACGGCGATGGCGCCGTGAACTTCTACTCCCGCGTGCAGATGTACCTGTTCAAGGCCAAGCAGGTAGCGCAAAAAGAAGTCGACGACGCCCTTTCCAAGTACGGCATCAGCATCGAGGACGTGCAAGCGTACGTTGCGAAACACCCGCGCATGGCCAGCGCGCTATACAAACCCGAGCACTACGCGGGCTGCACTAGCGCCGACTTGATCCACACCGTTGGCGAGCGCTTGACGATCCCCCGGCACGTGCGAGCGGCAAACGCGGCCAGCAAGATGCTGACGCGCACCGCGCAGCTCAGCCTATCGGCCGCCAAGGCCGCCCCTGCGACCAGCCGTGCGGTCTACGGCGCAGCCAAAGAGCTCGTGGAAATCGCCAAGGAAAAGGGGCCGGACACGGGCGCAGCGCTGGCCGCGCGCGCGAAGCTCGGCATGGCCCGCCTGCTGCCCTTCGGCGACAAGAGCGCCCGCGCCAGCAGCGGCGGCTTCGCGGCTGCCGCGGGCTGAACCCTCTGATAGACTCGCGCCATGGGGATGGCGCGGGTTTCTTGGGTGGGTGTTTGCGCGCTGTCGATCGCCGCGGCGGCATGCGGCGGCGACGACGACAGCGGCAAGGGGAGCGGTGGCAACGCTGGCGCGGCTGGCGCGGCTGGCGCGGGAGGTGCCAGTTCTGGTGGCGCGAGTAGCGGCGGCAACGCGGGCGCGGCTGGCTCGGGTCTGACTGCCGGCAGCGGCGCCGGCGGCAGCGCGGGTAGCAGCGGCAGCGGCACCGGCGGGGCAGGAACCGGAGGCGCAGGGACCGGGGGCGCGGGAACCGGGGGCGCAGGAACCGGAGGCGCAGCAACGGGCGGCTCTGGGGGCAACGTCGACATTCCCAGCGGCGGGACGATCTTGTTCCAGGAAAAATTCGACGACGCGGGCTTCACCGCGCGCGGCTGGTACGACGGCTCCCAAGGCACAATCAGCACGGCAGAAAAGGCTCCGGGCAGCAGCAGCTCGTATCAGTGCGCCTTCGCCTCGGGCGCGACGACGTGCACCAACGGCAAACCCGCGCGCCACAAGTTCACGCCCAGTGAGTCCGTGTATGCCAGCTTCTGGTTGAAGTTCAGCCCGAACTGGGTCGGGTCCGGCAAGGCGTATCACCCCCATATGTTCCACTTCATCAACGACAAGGACAGCGACTACGTCGGCCCCGCGTCTTCGTTCCTGACCACCTACATGGAGGTCGTCAATGGCAAGGCGTTCTTAGGGCTGCAAGACAGCAAGAACGTCGATACCAGCTGCATCCTGCGCAACAACGACACCTTTGTTGGCTGCAACGGCAACTTCAACACCTACGTGTTCACCGAAAACCGCTCCGTGTGCGCCTGCAACGGACTGCTGGGTGATCTGGACGGCCGCGACTGTTTCTCCACCGGCGCCAGCAGCTGGTACAGCGCCAGAAGCTGGACCAAGGACAACGCCTTCGTGAACGCAGCCGGGCCGAACTACAAAGCGGATTGGCACTTCGTCGAAGTCTATTTCGAGATGAACTCGATCGTCGCCGGAAAAGGCGTGGCCGACGGCAAGCTGCGTTGGGTGCAAGATGGCGTCACGCTGATCAAGTACGACAAGATCTTGATGCGCACGGGAGCCAACCCAACCCTGAAGTTCAAGCAGTTCGCAATGTTGCCCTACATCGGCGACGGCTCCCCCGTCGCCCAGTCGTATTGGGTCGACGATCTCACCGTCGCGACGAAGAAACCCTGAGCGAGCGGCCGCGCTTCAGCGGCAGCCTTGGCTAGTGAGGGGCACGGTCGTCTCCGTGGGTGTGCCCTGGAGGTTGCTATAGCAATTGTAGAGCGTCGACTTTTGACCGCAACCAAGCATGCCCCTGAAACCACTATTCACACACTTCACGGAGCACGGTGTCGGTGAGCAGCCGAGGTTGTACCCGGGCTTCGGAAACGTACCGCACATGGCGCAACTCGCGCTGCCGATGTTCGGGTACTGCGTGCTCTGGGCGTTGTCACAGTTGTAGTCGTAGTTGCCCGTGGGGCTGCCCTCGCGGCCCACGGTGAAGTACTGGGTCTGACCGGGTTTCGCCGCGGAGTTTTGATCGTAGCAATCTTGGCTATTGCTGACGTAGCCGCTGGCGGCGGGCCCGCTAGTCGAGCAACCAAGGGTCTTGTTGCCCGGGTCCCCGTAGCTGTCGGTGTCCGAATCGCGGTACCAATCCACGCACGCCTCGCTACCGCCACACACCTTGCCGTTGCAGTTGCAGGTGCCTGTGGAGCAGCTGAAGTTCGCGCCGTTGCACGCGGTGTTGCAACACACGTTGCCGACGCAGAAGTTGCTCTTGCACCAACTGGGCGCACTGCAGCTGTTGCCGTTGTCGCGCTTCAGCTCACATTTGCTGTTCGTGGTGTTGCAGAAGTAGCCCGTGATGCAGTCCGGGTCCGCGGAGCATGCTGTCTTGCAGGCAGTGGCTCCACACACGTAGGGCGCGCACGGCTTGGTCACGGCCTTGCACGCGCCGGCGCCGTCACACGTGGGCGTGCTCTGGGTTGTGCCGGCACACGTCGACGCGCCACAACTCGCGGGCGCGGGGTACTGACACGCGCCACTGCCGTTGCACGCGCCCGCGCAGGCGCTGTCCGCCGCCGCGCCGCCGACGCAGTCCTTGTCCGGATCCTTGTCCGGATACGCGGTGCAGCTGCCGAGCTTGCCGGCCACCGCGCAGCCTTCGCACACTCCGTTACAAGCGGTGTTGCAGCACACGTCATCGACGCACTTGCCGCTCAAACAGTTGCCGCCACTCGTACAGCTGGCGCCATTCGGCAACGGTCCACCCCCCCCGTCACCGGCCGCGCCCGCGACGCCACCGGACCCCGAAGTGCCCGCGGTGCCGCCCAAGCCGGAGTCCGCGCCCGCGGTGCCGCCAGCGATTCCGCCGGAGCCGCTGCTTCCCGCTGCAGCGGAGGTGCCCCCGGAGCCACCGGCCGCGGCCTGCCCGCCGAGTCCGGCCTCTGCGCCAGCGCTACCGCCAGCCGAGCTAGGCGAAAAGGATTCATCGGAACAACCCGCGGCGCTCACGGCGCCGAGGGCCAACCCAGAGACCAACACTGCCACCCGAAAGCGTCCTCGACCCGATGCGGATTTCATCTCAACACCCCCTTGTCCACCAGCCCACCTGAGGGGGCCCGATTCGCGGGGCGAAGCTAGCACAACCGGAAAACTCGGCCCATCGGCATTGGTTGGGCCCGGCGCCTGAGACGATGTCCGTTGCGCGCGGCTCGCTGGCGGTAAGCGCCGACACTGAGCAAAAAGGCGTCATCCAAGCTGGACACGCCATGCCCTCGGCGTGCCGTGCCCTCAGGGGTTTGCCGGCTTGATCACACCAATGACCGCGCCGAGGCTGTCCTGCAGGATGGCGAAGCGACCGACGCCGTCGACCTGCATGGTCTCGCCGTGCTGCGTGGCCCCACGGGCGACCGCGCGCTTCACGGCGTCATCCGTGTCGGCCACTTCGACGTACTGCAACCACATCTGCGGCACCTTCGGGTCGGGGCTCTGCATCAATCCGCCGCGCGGACTGTCACCGTTCTTCAGCACGTAGTACTTGCCGTTCGGCATGTCCATGACGTCGTGGCTGTAGCCCAAAACATCGGAATAGAACTTCAGTGCCGCAGCGGTGTCCTTCGCCCACAGCTCGTTCCAATGAAAGCTGCCGGGCCCTTTGACCGCGTCGTGGTCCTCGGTTTCGCCGCGGAAGAGCATGAACGCACCACCTTGTGGATCGGTCACCGGTTGAATGCGACCAACGCCCGGGACGTCCATGGCATCCATCAACGTCTTGCCGCCCGCCGCCACC
>CBDUPW010000384.1:0-6601 GCA_965369205.1 uncultured Polyangiaceae bacterium
CGCCCGCAAATTGCGTCAGTAGCGAAATCCAGTGACGCTGAGCGCACCCTCTAATCCGCTGCGCCGATCCAGTCGTCGAAAGTAGTCACGCAGCGGCAGCGGCAGGCGCCCGCCGCCTCTCAAACGGCGCTCCCAGCGCTGCGAAAACCCATGTGCCTCGCGAAGTCCCTCCGCCCGAACCTGCGCCCGATGGCTGGCGGTCTCAGCGCGCCCCGCCGCCGATCGGAGTCGCGCCTCGATCGCGTCACGCTCTTTGCCCATGCGATCGAGAGCGCCGTCGATTTGGCACAAGGCGAGTCGGTGCAAGCGCTCGTGGGCCCACCACAGCGTGCCTGCGTCGTATCGAGCGCTGGGCGCCCGGGTGTCCTCGCCCTGCTCCACCCAAAGCGGCCGAAATACGCTCAGGCACGCCGCCGACGTGCCCGTTACATAAGCCACAGGGAGCGGCCGCATTTCCACGACCAGTGAGCCCGTCGTCTGGGACGCCGCCCGGGTGGGCCAGGGCGCCGCATGGCCACACACGCTCCCGCGAAGCGAGCGCAGAGCGCGCCCAGGGCGATCCGGGCTTCCGTGTTGCCGTAAGGCAGCCAGCACGTCTTCCCATTCCACACCCCCCGGCGCTGACCGCAGCCGCCCTTCGACGCACGCCCGGCGACTGGCCGCACCCGCCGCGTGGCCCATCCAGGCCTTCGCGAAAGTGCGCGCGAAGTCGAACTTGCCGCGCCCCGGGGAGCGGCCGAAGTCGCGAGCAGCCGCTGCGAGGCCGTCTGCAGCGCGATCCCAGTCGTCGCGCAAGCTCAGCGCGTTGGAGATCGACCGTACGCCGTGCACGCGTTTGGCAGCCCACATGCGGCCTGCCGTCTCCAGCACCCAGGCTTGCTCGCTATCCGCGATGATGAAGCTGGAGTCGTAGCGAAAGTTCTTGTCGTGGTGTCCCGCTGGCCCGCCTTGGCCATGTTCACTGAGCAGCTCGATGATCACGTCCACGGCGGCGTGTGCACTCGCGGCGCGCTCGAGACCCAGTCGCAACAAGTCCATGCCGAGCAATCCCACGGGCTGACTGGGCGCATGGGTGAACACCGCCTGATTGCCGATGGCAACGCCGTGTTCATTCAGGCCCATCTCGGCGCCCCACATCCAATAGGGCCGACACAGCAGCGTGCGGTAGGTGCGCGGCGCTTGCGGGATGTCCAGATACGAACAGTAGGCGCGTGCATCCGCCGGGTGGTCCGCCCCGGGCACCAGCTCCACCAACTGGGCTTCGTCCGGCTCTCGGTCGCTGTTTTTCGCGAATATCGTTCGCCCGTGGGCAGCGGCTTCGCTGGTGACTACCAGGGTGTCACACACGGAAGCGGACCTTTCTTGACAATTCCGATGTGTAAATTAGATCCACTGGCGTGAAGCTTTCGAACAAAGGGCGTTATGCCATTCGGGCGTTGTTCGACATTGCCTACTGCAACGATGGCAGACCCACACAGGTAAAAGATATCGCAGAACGCCAAGGGATCCCTCCCCGCTTCTTAGAGCAGATCTTCCAGGACCTGAAGCGCGCCGCGATTGTGGGTTCCAAGCGTGGCCCACAGGGCGGCTACAACTTGGCCAGGACCGCCACGGAAATCCGCCTAGGAGACGTGGTCCGTGCACTGGAAGGTCCGATCGCCCTCGGTGAAAAAGAGGCGGGTAGAAAGACCCGCACGCCGCAGGATGCGCGCCAGGTCACCGACGCCGTGCTGCGCGATCTTTCGGCGCGGATCGAGGCATGCTTCGATGCGGTCACGTTGCAGGATATCTGCGACCGAGCAGACGCTTTGGGCATGCGCCGACCAAGAAGCCAGCGCTACACGTACGTGATCTGAAAGCCGAGTCATGACCACAGATCCTGACACACCGCGCTTGCCGCCGATGCCCACTCACCCGGGCGTGTTCAACAGCGTGCTCGACTTGATCGGCAACACTGCAATGGTCGAACTGCGACGCTTGGACGACTCCGAACATCGTGCTCGGGTGTACGGCAAGCTGGAAAGCATGAACCCGGGCGGTTCGGTCAAAGACCGCATTTGCCTGGCGATGATTGAACGCGCAGAACGGGAAGGACGGCTGTCACCGGGCGGCGTCGTCGTGGAGCCCACCAGCGGCAACACGGGCATCGGCCTGGCGTTGGTCTGTGCACGGCGCGGCTATCGCTGCATCCTCACCATGCCCGAGAGCATGAGCTTGGAGCGCCGACAGTTGCTCGAGTCTTTCGGCGCGGAAGTCGTGCTCACGCCCGCGGAAGGGCAAATGGAAGGTGCCATTGAACGGGCTTCGCAAATCGTCCGTGACACTTCCGGCGCATTCATGCCCCAACAGTTCGAGAACCCGGCCAACCCCGAAGTGCACGGCCACACCACCGCTCGGGAAATCTTGGACGCTTTGGGCGCCGAGCCCCTAGGCGCATTCGTGGCGGCCGTCGGTACCGGCGGCACGGTCAGCGGCGTGGGGCGCGTATTGCGCGCCGAGCGGCCGGAGTGCCGCGTCGTTGCCGTTGAGCCCGACGCCTGCGCAACCATCAGTCGCGGCGAACGCGGCCCCACAAAGATCCAGGGCCTGGCCGCTGGTTTCATCCCGAAGAACTACGACGCCGGGGCACCCCACGAAGTGCGGACCGTCAGCGACGAACGGGCCTTCGCCACCAAACAAATGCTGGCCAAGCATGAGGGGATCTTGGTCGG
Source organism: uncultured Polyangiaceae bacterium (assembly GCA_965369205.1). Classification (GTDB taxonomy): domain Bacteria; phylum Myxococcota_A; class Polyangia; order Polyangiales; family Polyangiaceae; genus JACKEA01. The sequence continues at coordinate 2,712 of CBDUPW010000384.1, forward strand.
GATCAGCTCCGGCGCCAATGTCAGCGTCGCCTTCGACCTTGCCCGAGAGCTTGGCCCCGGCACCAACGTCGTTACTGTGCTCTGCGATACCGGAGAGCGTTACTTCAGCCTCGATGAATACTTCAAGTAGCCCCGCGGATTTGAGCAAGAAGAGCGCGCTCGTCATCGGTGTGGGTGGCCTGGGCTGCCCTGCGCTGATCGCGCTTGCTCGCGCCGGCGTCGGGCGGCTTGTGCTCGTGGACGACGACCGCGTCGAGCTTTCGAATCTGCACCGCCAGGTGTTGTTTCGAGACGAAGATCTCGGGCGTGACAAGCTCGACGCCGCGCGTGACGCGCTCCTTCGCGGCGGATATACGGGGGCGCTCGAACTGGAAAAGACCCGATTCGTGCCCGAGACCGCCCTGCACCTCGCCGCCCGAGCAGATATTCTCCTGGAGGGCGCCGACAACTTTCCCACCAAATTCCTTGCCTGCGACGCCGCGTGGCTCTCTGCCAAACCGGTGGTTCACGGCGCCGCCGTGCGCTTTACGGCGACGGCTTGGTGCGTCGCGCCCGAAGGACGCCCCTGTTACCGCTGCCTGTTCGAAGACCTGCCCACCGGAGACGCGGTGCCGAACTGCGCCGAAGCGGGGGTCATGGCACCCGTGGCCGGATTGGCAGGCGCCCTGATGGCGGATTTGGCGCTCCGCCACCTCGGCGGCGCACCTCGCAGCACCTTGTGGGCTTACGACGGAAAGACAGATGCACTACGAGAGGTCGTGGTCGGCGGCCGACAGCAGTGCCCACTGTGCGGCGACCAACCCAGCATTTCTGACATTCAAGAGGCCCGCTATCTCGGCGGCCTCTGCGCGGCATGAAAAAGGAGACCAGTACCATGGCAGTTACCGTCCGGATCCCCACTCCCCTGCGAACCCTCACCGGTGGCGAAGAATCCGTGCAAGCAGATGGCGGCACCGTCCGCCAAGTGATTGAGGACATGGAAGCCAAACACCCAGGCATCCGCGACCGGTTGCTCGACGACAAAGGCGTGCGGCGCTTTGTGAACCTATATGTCGGCGAAGAGGACATTCGCTTCCTCGACGGCTTGGACACCGCGCTCAGCGCGGGGCAGGAAATCAGCATCGTACCCGCCATCGCCGGCGGATGAGATCCGCGTCGCCATGGACCCACTTTCTGTTTTCGAACGCTTCGACCGACAGGTGCGTCTGAAGGAAGTGGGCGCCGCGGGGCAAGCTCGCATCGTTGCCGCCAGCCTAGAAGTGCCCGAAGACGCACACCTGGAGCGGCTCTATCTCGAGCGCGCCGGCGTCGGCAGCGTCACCCAGGGCCGCAGCAACGCGGGCGTGGATTTCCCCCATGCGCACGCTTTCGCACACCCCGACGCTGCGGCCGTCGGCGCCGAGTGTCACCGGGCCCTGTACGCGCTGCGCAAAGTCTTGGAACTCGCGCCATGAGCCGAAGGCCCGCGCGTCGCCTTGGGTCCATCATCGACGCCATCGGCGGCACGCCACTGTTGCGTCTCGAACGCGTGGCGCGCTCCGCGCCGGACGTGGAGGTGTACGTCAAACTGGAGTTCGCCAATCCCGGAGGCTCCGTCAAAGACCGCCCTGCCCTGCGCATCATGCAGGACGCCATTGCTGACGGCCGACTGACCCAGGACAAGATCTTGGTGGACGCGACGAGCGGCAATACCGGGGTGGCGTATTCCATGGTGGGCGCCGCCCTTGGCTATCGAGTGCAACTCGTGATGCCCGCGAACGTGACCAAGGCTCGCAAGGACATCACCCAAGTGTACGGCGCGGAGCTGATCTACAGCGACCCGATGGAAGGCTCTGACGGCGCCATTCGTCGCGTGCACGCCCTAGTCAAGGAGCACCCGGATCGATACTTCTACGCCAATCAGTACAGCAATCCGTCCAATCCCCTCGCCCACTATCATGGCACTGGCGTTGAGATCCTCGACGCTCTGGGCGACCGCATTACGGCCTTTGTCGCCGGCTTGGGCACAAGCGGCACCTGCATGGGCACCACCCGGCGGTTGCACGAGCACCACCGAAAAGTCCACTGTGTCGCCATGCAGCCTGCCGACGCCCTGCACGGCCTCGAAGGACTGAAGCATATGGACAGCAGTATTATTCCAGACATCTACGATGCGTCGCTTCCCGACGAGCACCTGCCCGTCACCACCGAAGACGGCTGGGACATGGCCGACCGGGTAGCCGCTGAAGAGGGCCTCCACGTCGGCCATTCCTCTGGCGCGAACATCTTTGCTGCCGTGCAGATTGCGGAACGCCTGCAGCGTGATCAAGGGGGCGGCTGCGTGGTCACCATCGCGTGTGATCGGGGCGACCGCTACTTTGCGCCGATGAAATGGGAACGGAAGTACCTATGGTAGAGACGAAGCCCCCTTGGCTAGCTGGCGGACTGCGCATCAGCAGAACGGCCCTCGACACCGTGGAGCAAGCGGCGGTGGATGCCTACGCTCGGAATGAAGAAGCCTGCGGGTACATCAGTGGACCCAGCAGCGACGGACTGTTGGCGGATGAAGCGGTCGAGTTGGAGAATCTCGCAAACAAATACCACCAGGCGGATCCAGAAGGGCATCCGCGAACCGGGCATGACTACTTCAAGATCAACGCTTTGAAGTTCGAGCGCGCCATCGCAGCGGGTCAACAAGCGGAGCGCCCGCTCAAGGTGTTTTTTCACTCCCACCTGGACTGCGGCGCGTATTTCAGCGAGGAAGACGCTGCCAGCATGACCCTCGGTGGTACGGGGGAGCCAAGCTACGACCTGGCGTACCTGGTCACTGCCGTCGACGCCGGCAAGGTCACCGCCCACAAGCTGTTTCTGTGGGAGTCGAGTTCACGCACCTTCGTGGAGACCACCTTCTCGGAGACGGGCAGCTGACGCGCCCCATCGGCTTGGCCGAACTTCCCTCCCCGCATCGATGCGGCAGCCTGTTCGCGGCGCTGCTGCTACTGCAAGGGCTTGCGCTACCGCGGGTTGCTCACGCCGACCTTGAAGATGACCTGCAGGCACTACAGCGTAGCTGGGCACAAGCCCCGGCGAAGGTCGTACGTGCCAAGGCGCAACTGGCGGAACGCGGCCAACTACTTCCCGTCCGCGTCGCGCCCGCCGCGCTGGACATCGCCAGCGAAGATTGCGTCACCGTCGCCGTCCTGGGAGCCGTCAGTAGCCAGTTCGTGCTGCGTTTCCTGCCAACGCCGCAGGGGCCGGGATTCCCGGAAGGCGAGCATCCAGAACAGAGTGCCGCCGGCGCGGCCCAGCTCGTGCGCTGTGGCGCGCGCAAGGCCATGCTGCCGCGCTTGGTCGTGGAGATGCGCTCACCCCGGGGCGTACTTGAAGTGCTCACTGCGACGGCGCGCCGTCCCGTCAGCGCGCTCAGCAAGGTGCTTCCGTCCCGAGAGCCGGGGGCGGCGGCGCCCTTTGGCCGGGTCGGACCACGGCCAAACGTCGCGCCCGTCGCAACGCGCGCTCGCGGCTACCAACTCGCCGCCGAACGGCGCGGCGCAGCCAGCGTGCAGCGAAAAAGCTTGCGACCGGGTCCGGGTGGCGCGGCAGACGCCCTGCTCCGCCTGGAGCCGGGCTGTCACGAAATCAGCGTGCTCGCGGCGGACCCGCTGCCCGGCGCAGCCCAGAGCGACATCGATGCGGAGTTGTGGCGCGTGCCTGCGTCGGAACTCGGCGCAAGCGATCGCACCACGGCGGCAGACGCGCAGCTTGCAACCTGCGTTGGAGAGCCGACTACGGCTCGCTTGCGCGTTAGCTCAGCTCCCGCAGTCGAAGACGTTACAGTGCTGCACGCACGCTTCGACCTGCCGGACGGGATCCGTGCCGGGCTCGATCGTCGTGGCGTCGATCTGCTGTGG
>CBDUPW010000385.1:0-6589 GCA_965369205.1 uncultured Polyangiaceae bacterium
CGCACAGGGCAATGCCGACAAGGGCCACCGTGGCACCCAGACCGACGAGGCGTCTCTCGCTCACGGCCAGCGCTCGGCGTGGGCACGCACCAAGAAGTCCCGCACGTCCCGCTCTAGCTTGCGCTCGGCAGTGATGGTGCTGGCCTCGCGCTCGGCGCCGACGTGATCGTCGTACAGGTACTCGGTATCGTGGAGTACGAGGATCTTGGCGTCTGCGGCTTCGCCGATGCCAGGTACCAATTGCAGAGCGTCTCCCATGGATGCGTCGCGGGTGGGTAAGGCCGCGCCCAGGGCTCTGCGCTCGTTGGCAGTCACATAGGCAACGCCGTATTTGTGACCCGACGACACGACGTCCACCTCGAGCTGCTTGCCTTCTTGGATCTCGATGGCGGTGCCCGGCACGGGCTGATCGCGCTCGGCTCGGAAGCCGCGAATGATGATCTCCACGGCGCGCCGCTCGTCCAGGGTGCGCGTCGGGTTGGCGGACTTGGCCGGCGGGGCCCCGCAGCCCGTGAGAAGCGAGAGGCAAACTGCTCCGAAAACGCTGGCGGCGATGTGTTTCATGTCCGTTCGCCCAAAGGTAGTCACGTCCCCGGCCAGAGGCAAAGACTAGCGGCGAAGGGGCGCGACCAAACAAGGGACCCAAACCCAGGGGGCGGCAGCCACCCGGGCCCATTTGCGTCCGGAAAAGATGCAAGGTAGCAGTGGTCGCCATGTCCACGCAGCGCTCTGGGCGGACCCGCACGCTAGGGGCGAGTGTGCTCGTGCTCGCCGTGACATCGGCTTGCGCCCAGCGCGCGGTCCCCGACCCCAAACACGCCGCGGCGGAGTACCAGAAGGCGCTGGAGGCTGGAGACGCTCGTGCCGTGTACGCGTTGCTTTCGGACAGCGCCCAGCGCACCCACGGCCTAGAAGGCACGCAGAAGCTGGTGCGAGACTCGCGCGCGGAACTTCTGGAAGTTGCCAAGGCAGTCACGCATCCGGACGCCAAAGTCGAAGCGTCCGCCCGTGTGCGCTACGCGGATGGCGAAGAAGCGGAGTTGACTCTCGACGGAGAGCGTTTTCGGGTCGCCGCCGCTGGCACGCTGCCGACTGGCGCCCGAACGCCGTCGCAGGCGCTTTCGGAACTCCGCCGCGCACTGTCGCGCCGCAGCTATTCGGCGTTGATGCGTGTGCTGACGGATGAGAGCCGTGGCGCGTTGGACGCGGACATGCGCTCCCTGGTCGACGGGTTGGAGGAGCCCGAAACCGTTGACGTTCGCGTCCGCGGCGACGAAGCGGAAGCCATTTTGCCCGGTGGCCACAAAGTGAAGCTGCGCCGCAAAGCGGGCATCTGGCGAGTCGAAGACTTCGATTGATGTCGGCTCGTTCGCGTATCGGGCGCCGCAGTGCGCTGCTTGGTTTGGCCGGACTGGGCCTTGCCAGCCACAGCCCGGCGTTCGGTCAAGCGGGAGCGTTTTCCGTGCGCATCCTGCTCACGGGTGGGAAGAAGCTCGGCACACCTCGGGATTCTGGCCCCGCGCGTTGGGCATTCGAGCTGGTGCGGCGAACCAGCGCCCCCGCGCGCCTGGGTTCTGCGAGTGTGAGCGCGGACGATCCGAAGCTACTCACTGAACCCTTCGCGCTGTGGACCGGTGCGGGGGAGATCCCGCCTCTGTCGCGGCCCGAGCAACGCGGTCTGGAGCGTTTCCTCACGCTGGGAGGCCTTCTGGTCGTCGACGACCAAGATCCGCAGCGTGGAACCTTCGGCCTGGCCGCTCGCCGCGAGTTGGCGCGCGTGCTGCCGGCGTCACCACCGGTGAAACTGGATGCGAGTCATGTGCTCTACAAGTCGTACTACATCATCGACCGGCCGGTGGGGCGTGTGCTCGGGCCCAAAGCCCTCGACGCTATCGTGCGTGGCAAGAGCGCCCAGGTCGTGTTTTTGGCACACGATCTACTGGGCGCTCTGGCGCGCTCCCGCGGAGGCGCATGGTCGCTCCCGGTCGATCCGGGGGGGCCGCGGCAGCGCGAGTATGCAGTTCGCCTTGCCGTGAACATCGCAATGTACAGCTTGTGTTCCGACTACAAGGACGATCAGGTGCACGCTCCGTTCTTGATGCGACGCCGCGCCGGGCGCGGGCCGTGACGGTCCGACTATGAGTCAGGTCTCTTGGGCCATCAGCGAGGATCTGCCGGCAGCCATGGCAGCCGCCATCGGGGTGCTGGCGGTCATCTCTCTCATCTTGTTGGTCGTCGAGGTCCGGCGTGCCGAACGACTGCGCGCCCTCGTGATGATATCCGGCCTGGCTGCCGCCGCCTGCATGCTGTTGGCCGTGCTCCGGCCCGTCCGTGTCGAAGTCACGGGCACCGAGGTTGGGCCGCGCGTGGTCGTGTTGGTGGACGGGTCGCGACGCTTGCTCTTGCCTTTGGGCGAAACCACTCGCCGCAAGCAGGCCCTAGCTGCAGCTGAGGGGCTGCGCGCGCATTTCGAGAGCAGCCGGGTCAGTGTCTTCGAGTTTGGGCAGGGGCCACTTTCTGCGGTCGGCGATCCGCCGCGGTCTTCCTCGCGCGTGGAGTCCAGCGACCTGTCGGAGGCACTCGGAGAGCTGCTCGCCGGTGGTGAGGAAAAGCCTGTGGCGATCGTGGTGGTCAGCGATGGCCGTCTCACGCGCCCCGGCGAACGACTCGACGAAACGGCCCTCCGAACGACGCTGCCCAAGAGCTCGACGCCGATACATACCCTGCGGGTCACGGACACCGCCCCAAAAGACGCATCCGTACGCAAGGTGCGCGCGGCCGGCGCGGCAGTGGCGCATCAGCCCCTCAACCTAACCGTGGAGATCGCCTGCGCCGGCGGGCTCGAATGTGACAAGGTGCCGGTGGTCGTTCGGGAGCTCCGGCACGGGGCGCTTCCCGCGGTACTCGCCAAGGGCAACGTGGAGATCCGCGATGGCGAGGGCAGTGTCGACTTGAATGTGGTGCTGGAACGCGCCGGGGAACGCATCGTCGAAGTTGCAATCGACGCGCCCGCTGGCGACGAGATCCGCGACAACGACAAACGCATTTTGTCGTTCCGCGTCACTCGGGAACGTCTGCGCCTGCTGCACGTGGCTGGGCGACCGACCTACGACGTGCGCATGTTGCGTACTTGGCTCAAGAGCGATGAATCTGTCGACTTGGTCGCGTTTTTCATCTTGCGTTCGAATACCGACGACCCCGGCACGGACGATGAAACGGAGCTTTCGTTGATCCCGTTTCCCGTGGACGAGCTGTTCACGGACCATCTGCCTAGCTTCGATGCGGTCATTCTGCAGGACATCGACGCCCTAGAGTACAAGCTAGCCCGGCATCTGCCGGCCCTTGCGGCCTACGTGGAGTCCGGCGGAGGCCTGATCATGGTGGGCGGACCGTCGTCCTTCGCTGGAGGGGGCTACGCGGGTTCGGCGCTTGGCCGCGCGCTGCCCGTTGAAATGTCCGATTCGGAGAAACCCTTCGATCTGTTGGAAGTGGTGCCAACGTACACCAGGGTCGGGCGGGCGGCGCCTGTTCTCCGCGCTGTGCGCGAGCTGCTTGGCGACGAGTTGCCCACCTTCGTCGGCTCCAACACCGTCGGCCCGGCGCGACCGGGCGCTCTGGTGCTCTGGTCCCACCCAGCGCGCAAGGTGGGCAACGAATCCATGCCGCTGCTATCCCTCGGCGAAGCTGGGGACGGCCGCAGCATCGCCCTTGCCCTCGATGCGACGTATCGTTTGGCCTGGAGCGATCGCGGCGCCGAGGCTGCGGGGCGCGCGTACGGCGCGCTTTGGGAAGGTTTGCTCGGCTGGCTCATGCGCGACCCAAGATACGAGGGAGCACGGATTGAATTGTCCGACCGCTGCTTCGCCGGCGAGCCGACGACGCTCCGAGTCACGCCAGTGTCCGGCGACAAGGGGCGCATCGTCGTGGAGCTGCAGCGCCTCGGCGTGGAGGGAGCGGAACCGAAAGAGCACTCTGCTGACGCCAAGGAAAGCGGCCGCGTGGATGTGCCGCTCGGCATTCTCGAAACCGGCGGCTACACCGCCAAGGTGCGGGTGGGCGACGCGCCCCCAGCGCGTTTCGATTTCGCGTGCGAACGGGGAGGCGAGGCCTGGGCGGATTCGCGACCGGATCCGGAGCGCATGAAGAGCATCGCGGCGGTCACCGGGGGTAAGAGTGCGACGCTCGCGGAGCTGAAATCCTTGCCGCAACCGGCGGCGACTCTGGTGGCATCCGAGCGCCATGTCACCGCTGTACTGCCGCCCTGGGCGTGGGCGCTGCTCGCCGCCGCCGCGGTCGGCGGACACTGGTATGTGCGGCGGCGTTCTGGGCTGATCTGATCGGCGTCAGTCGTAGTATTCGTTGCCCAGATGGGTGATCAGGTTTTCTCCCATCATCCAGCGCAACGTGTTCTTCAGCTTCATCGATTGGATGAACAGATCGTGTTCGGGATACAGTCCTTCGGCGACCATGGGGCTCTTGAAGAAGAAGGACAGCCACTCTTGCACGCCGCGGAATCCCGCTCGCTTTGCCAAGTCCATGAACAGTGCCAGGTCGAGCACGAGGGGCGCTGCAAGGATCGAGTCGCGACACAAGAAGTCCACCTTGATTTGCATCGGGTAACCGAGCCAACCGAAGATATCCAAGTTGTCCCAGCCCTCTTTGGCGTCACCTCGGGGCGGGTAATAGTTGATGCGCACCTTGTGATACACGTTGCCGTACAGTTCTGGGTAGACCTCGGGCTGGAGAATGTGCTCGAGCACACCTAGCTTGCTGACTTCTTTGGTTTTGAAGTTGTCGGGATCGTCCAACACTTCTCCATCGCGGTTGCCCAAAATGTTGGTGGAAAACCAGCCGCTCAACCCAAGCATGCGCGCTTTGAGCCCAGGAGCGAGGATGGTCTTCATCAGGGTTTGGCCGGTTTTGAAGTCCTTGCCAGCCAAGGGGGTTTGCGTTTCTTTGGCGAGCTCCAGGGCCGCGGGGAAATCCGTGCTCAGATTCGGCGCGCCGTTTGCGTAGGGCACGCCTTCTTTCATGCATGCCCAGGCGTAGAGCATGGAGCTGGTGATGTTCGGGTCGTTTTCGAGCAGACCCTTTTCGAACGCACTCACGCTTTGGTGCACGGCTCCGGCCTCAACGTAGATTTCTGTTGAGCCACACCAGACGGCGACGGCGCGGCTGCAGCCACGATCGCGGATCGTGGTGCGAATGTCGTCGCGCAGCATCTCGACCATATCCGCTTTTGTCTTGCCGGACTTGAGGTGCGTGCCGTTCAGGCGTTTGACGTACTCCGGGTAGAACACCGCTGGCATGGGTTTGATTGCCGACAGTTCGTCCTTGACCGCGTCGAGATGACGTTGCTCGAGTACCTTGGCGGTTTCGGCCGCTTCGTAGGCGCTATCTGGAAACAGATCCCAGCCCGCAAACTCTAAATCCGGGAGCGCTGCCAAAGGCGCGAACTCCTTGATCTTCGGAGTACGCCCCTCGGTGCGCTTGCCTAAGCGGATGGTGCCCAGCTGGGTCACGGAGCCCGTGGGGTGCGCCAGGCCCTTGCGGGCGAGCATGCAACCGGCGATGAAGGTCGTGGAAACGGCGCCGAGTCCCGGCAAGAGCACCGCTAGTTTTCCGTCGGGCGCTTCGAGTTTGTTGGGTTGTTTCATCAGCGGGGGTGACTAGCAAGGCACGTGCCCGTATGCAATCGTGCCCGACGATGCCGCCCACACGCACCGCTGTCATCCTTGCCGCCGGGGTCGGGTCGCGACTGCGACCCCTCACTGACGATCGCCCCAAAGCCCTGGTGGAAGTGCACGGCAGGAGCGTTCTGGAGCGCGCCGCAGACGCACTCGCCGCCCATGGCGTACAGCACCTGATCATCGCGACGGGGTACCGGCAAGAGGCCATCGCTGAGCGACTTGCGGAGCGGCTGGAGCGTGTGACTCTGTGTCACAACCCGCGCTACGAAAGCACACAGAACGTGGTCTCTTTGGCACTGTGCCGCGACGCCGTCGCAGGGGCGGCCTTTTTCAAGCTCGACGGTGACGTGATCTTCGACCCCGACGTCCTCCTTCGCCTGGATACCAGCGCTGCATCCCTTGCCGTTGCGGTGGACGCATCACGCAATGTCGACGCGGAAGCGATGAAGGTGCAGTGCCAAGGAAACAAGATCGTCGCTTTCGGCAAAGAACTTCCTCTCGACACTTCCGCTGGTGAAACCATCGGCATCGAACGCATCGACGCCGATCTCAGTCCGCTGCTGTTCGACGCCATCGACACATGCGTCGCTGCCGGGCGCACGGACGTGTACTACGAACACGTTTATGACCAACTGGTGCGCCGAGGCACGAGCTCCGAGCTGGTGGCAGTGGGAGACCTGCGCTGGACAGAGATCGACGATCTTGCGGACTTAGAGCGCGCGCGTCGCTTGTTCGCCAGCAGCGCTACCGCCTGAAAGCTCCGGTGTGCGGAAGATCGGATCGCGCCGTCACGGGTGTGCGGGGGGCGCACGCACGAGCCGCGGCTTTTCGCAGTGCGTAGCGGGACCTCCGATCCCCACAACCCCGAGGAGAGCCCGAAGAAGGCGCTCCTCTCGGCA
>CBDUPW010000386.1:0-6584 GCA_965369205.1 uncultured Polyangiaceae bacterium
CGAAATTGAGCTTGCATGACAACACCTCCGAGAAGAGACACGAGCGCACAGAAAGCACCGCCCCGGATTGAGGCGCGCTTTTTTGTTTCGCTCGGCTCCTCGGACGCGAGGCCCGCCGTGCAGTCTCTAGAACGGTCGCAGCTGGGGGCCCTTTAGGAAAAAAGTTTCGTCCGCCGACCCCAGCCGTAAAAGGGCGGACCGACCGCTCCTAGGCTCCTAGCTCAGGGCGGCGACGACACGCCGCAAGCGGGTGTCCGCTTCCTCGGCCACATCTTTGAGCCGATCATCGCCCATCACACCGAACATCGCGTTGGGGTTGATCACGCTCACTTCCACGCCCCCAGCCTCGGACTCCTGCACGACCACGTTGCAGGGCAGCATCAGCCCCATCTGCGCGTCCTCGGACAGCGCGCGGTGGGCAAGCTTGGGGTTGCAGGCACCCAGAATCGTGTACCGCCGGAAGTCCACGTCGATCTTCTTTTTTAGCGTTGCCTTCACGTCGATAGTGGTCAGCACGCCAAAGCCCTCTTTGGCCAGCTCTTCGGTGACCCAGGCGACTGTCTCGTCGAAGCCCTTCTTGACCTTGGTTTCGTAACCGTAGCGCCCTGCGTCCATGCTGTCCTCGCTCGCGTTTTAGGGGTGGAACTGGTTCTGTGCCGCACTCGGTTGACGCCGCGTCGCAAGCGATGCGATAGCGCGCTCCGTCGTGAGCACTGAATCAAACACGTCTAACGTAGGGTCGGCGGAGCCAAACGCAAGCACCGAACCCGACGCAGACGTTGCGCGCAAAGCCGGGCGCGGTGGCCTCGCGATCACCTTCGCCAAGGTGTACTTCATCGTGCTCGGCCTGGTGCAGCAGATCGCGCTGCCGCGGGTGCTTGGCCTCGCTGGATATGGTGCGCTTTCGAGCGCCCTCAGCATCGCCAGCATCGCCTACAACCCGGTGGTCACAACCAGCATTCAAGGCGTGAGCCGCGCAATATCTGCGAGCCGCGAGGACGAGCAGCCCGGAGTCGTCCGGCGCTTGATGGGGGTGCATGCCCTGGTTGCCTTCGTGCTCGGTTTCGCCTTCTTTGCGCTCTCCGCGCCCATTGGCGACGCGACGGGAGCTCCCCACATCGTTCCAAGCCTGCGCATCCTGGCGGGCGTCATGCTGCTCTATTCCGTGTACTCGCCGCTGATTGGCGTGCTCAACGGTCGCAAACTCTTCCTGCGGCAAGCCAGCCTAGACATTCTCGCGGCGACGCTGCGTACCATCGGCTTGATCGGCGGTGGCTTCGCCCTGGCGTCTTCGGGACGAGGCGTGGAGGGCTCCGCCGGCGGCTTCGTGGTGGCGGCCGCGATTGTGCTCTTGGCAGCGGTGGTGTGGGTTGGACTTGGGCGACGCGCCCGCGGGGGCACCAGCGTTGGATCCCATCTGCTATTCATCGGACCGCTGCTGCTCGGGCAGGTACTGCTCAACTTATTGCTGCAGGCGGACTTGACCTTGCTCCGCGCCTTTGCGGCGGAAAGCGCGGCGGCGGCAGGCATGCCCCTTGAAGCCGCGGACCCGCTGGTGGGCGCTTACCGCGCGACACAGCTGTTCTGCTTCCTGCCCTACCAGATGCTGATCAGCGTCACTTTCATCTTATTCCCGCTCCTGGCCAAGGCGCACCACGACTCGGACAAGGCGGCTGTGGCCCGCTACGTCCGGACCGGCATCCGCTTGGCTCTGGTGCTGGCGGGGCTCATGGTCAGCGTCACGAGCGGACTATCAGGACCGCTCATCCGTCTGATTTTCCCTGCGGAAGCTGCCACCTTGGGCACCGCGTCCATGCAGGTGCTGACCTTGGGTTTCGGCGCCTTCGCCATTTTCGGGATCCTCGTCACCGTGCTCAATAGCTTGGAGCGCGAACGGGCAAGTGCCGTCATCACCGGGCTGGCGTTCTTGCTCGTTGCGGTGCTCTGCTTCGTGCGCGTTCGAGGCGGCGAATTCGGAGCGGGCATGCTCTTCAACACCGCACTGTCCACCACCGCCGGGCTAGTCGGCGCCACCATCGTCGCGGCAGTTCTGGTGCGCCGGGCGGCGGGAGCGTTGGTTTCTCCACTGTCACTGCTGCGCGTCGTGGCGGCACTGGCCGTCGCAGTCGGCGTCGGGAGACAGTTCCCCACCGCCAGCAAACCCATGACGCTCGTGCTTTCAGCGGTCGTCGCCAGCGTCTACGTGCTGGTACTGCTCATCTCCCGGGAACTCGGCAAGGCCGATCTGCAAATGGTGCTGTCCGTCGTGCGGCGCCGCCGCGCGGGCTGACTTCGACGCTAGCCCTTTGCGGCGCCTGAACGCGCTGGCGCTTCGATCGCTTCGCGCACGAACAAGTCCTCAAGAGTCTCGTGGCGCGGTGCAACTTCCACAACCTCCGCGCCGCGACCGAGGGCCTCCGACAGCAACTGAGACACTTGGCGTTTCCCCTCGATTTCCACGATCAAACGCTTGCCGGCTGGCCGGAGCCCAAAGCCCTCGGACTTGCAGAAGCTCTCGAGCGCTTCGTCGGCCCCCTCTAGTGTTACGTCTGTGCGTTTCACTTCGTGTTTGAGCAGCTCATTCAACCGCCCGCTCACAACCACCTGTCCTCGACGTAGGATGGTCACTCGGTCGCAGAGCATCTCCACATCGCTCAGGATGTGCGTCGAGAAGAAGATGGTTCGGCCGTTCTTGCGTTCATCCAAGATCAGGTCGCGGACCTCTTTGCGACCAACAGGGTCGAGGCCGCTCATCGGTTCATCCAGAATCAGTAGTTCGGGATCTCCAACCAATGCCGCCGCCAGCCCGGTGCGTTGCAACATGCCCTTCGACAGCCGACGCACGGGACGATCTGCGGCGTACAGCATACCCACGCGATCGAGCGCAGCCCGGGTACGATCCCGCACAGCTTTGCCGTGCACGCCCGACAGCCGCCCGCACATCTCTACAAACTCAGTGGGCGTCAGGAACGGATAGACGTACGGGTTCTCCGGTAGGAACCCAATGCGTTGCATGGCTTGAGGAGACGGGATCGAGTGGCCGAATAGTTTGGCGCTGCCGCTGCCCGGTGCGATCAGCCCGGCAAGCATCTTGATTGTGGTGGTCTTGCCAGCGCCATTGGGGCCCAAGAACCCAAAAATGTCGCCACGCTGCACGTCGAAGCTGATGCCGCGAACGGCGTCCACGCGCTTGCGGGACAGCCCGATCCGGAAGCTCTTGCTCAGCTTGTCGACGATGATCAGGGGTTCGGCCAAGGCACCGAGCTTAACCCGGGCGTTCCAGTCGTCGCAATAAGCCTTCGTAACTATTGGGTAAATTGGAAAGCGGGGGCATCAACCTGTCCCCAGCTGCGCCCACCTTCGTTCTCAGACTTCGGCGGCTTGCGAAAGGGTGTTAAAACCCGCGCCACGTCTGGGCTTTTCAGAGAAAGTGCCCAGGCATTGGCTGCGATGTAAAAGAGGGAACATGAAAAGCTCCGGTCTCGCTTCACTCTCCTTGCTCGGTACCTTGTTTGTAACCGCGACGGCGTTGGCTCAGCAGCCACTGCCTCCCCCGCCTGCCGGGGACCCAGCCGCGCAACCCGGGGCAGATCCCGGTGGCGCGCCGCAGCCAGCCTTCGGGCAGCCGGGCGCCCCCGCACAGCCGGGAATGCAACCCGCTCCCGCGCAACCGGGCATGCAACCCGCGCAACCGGGTATGCAGCCCGCGGGACAGCCCGGACCTGGCGGCGGGTTTGACGCCAATGCGAGCTGGTCTCTCGGCGGTGGCATGGATGGAGACGCTTCAGCGCAGGGCCAAGGTCCGGCGATGAGCGACACCGAGATGGACCGCGCCTGGCGCCGCATGTCTCTCAAGATCCAAAACAACTTGAGCGGGTCCACCGGTCTGCTGCATCTGAGCGAAGCGGGCTCAGGAGCACCCGGCACCTTCCGGGTGTCACTGATCAGCGAGTACTTCACGGGCACCGGTTTTCTGTGTGACGGCAAGGACTGCCCCATCCCTCCGGGTGAGACGAAACAGGCAGAAGACGACGTGACCCGAATTGGCGCGCACGTGGGCATCAACGCCACGGTCCTGCCCTTTCTGGAGGCATACGTCGGGTTCCACGCTTCGGCGACGGACAACGACCAAGGGCGCCCCCAGCTGCTTCAGGTGCTGGGCGATACCAGCGTGGGCCTCAAAGGCTTCATGCCGCACCAACCCGATCAAATCTTCACTGCGGGCGGCGAAGCACAGTTGTGGCTGCTCAACGGCACCGGCGGCGTCGGACTGGACGGCGGCGGAACCAGCTTCGCGATCCGTGGCTTGGCCACCTTGGACTTGAACAACCGCGTCAACGAGGCGGACAGGGTGCCGCTGCGCGCCCACCTCAACCTCGGCTACAAGTTGGACAACTCTGGAAAGCTGGTCGAAGACGTCGAGACCCGCCGCGGCGACAACCCAATCACGCGCATCGAGCGCTTCGGCCTCGGCATCAACCGCGTGGACTTCTTCCAGGCCGGTGTCGGGCTGGAAGGCACCTTCGAGTACATCCGCCCGTTCCTGGAGTGGAATGTGGACGTCCCGATCAACTCCCGGGATTACGTGTGCAATGAGAGCCGCGTCTTCCCCGGCGACGGCTGCCTGGGTAACGACTCCGGCTTTTCCACGTCGCCATCCCGTTTGACGGTTGGCGCCCGCGCATACCCGGGGCTGGAGGGCCTTTCGCTGCTCCTCGCCCTCGACATTGGCACCGGCGCGACCAGCAGCTTCATTGAAGAGGTCGCTCCAGAGAAGCCCTGGAACCTCTACATCGGCGCCGCCTTCGCCTTCGATACGCAGCCGCCCGAGCCCATCGTCAAAGAGGTGGAGGTCGAGAAGCTGGTCGACAACCAGGCCGCAATCGAGCGCTACGTGCAAGGCTCGGTGGTCGAGAAGGGCGCCAACACGCCCATCGGCGGAGCCATCGTTCGCTTCGACGGCCGCAACATCACTGGCATGGTCACGGCTGACGACGGCTCGTTCCGCACCATCAACTTGGACCCGGGCACCTACACCTTCAACGTCACCGCAGAGGGCTACCGCGAGGGTCAGTGCACGGCGAACATCCCGGCTGCCGGCATGGCTGCCCCCTACGGTGCGCCCGCTGGCGCACCGCCCGGACCTTACGGCGCACCCGCCGGAGCACCCCCCGGACCCTACGGCCCGCCCGCTGGCCCCTATGGCGCACCCGCTGGGGCAGCACCGGGCCCCTACACCCCGCCCGGCGGCGCGGCCCCCGGTGGCATGTCTGGACCAACGGTGGCCACGGTACAGTGCGAGCTTGAGGCCTTGCCGAAGGTCGGCAACGTGCAGGGCACGCTCATCGACGCAGAGTCCAGCCAGTCCGTGAGCTCCGCGAAGGTGAAGATCACGGACAAGCTGGGTCGCGAACTCGAACTCGCGGCGGACGGCACCGGAGCCTTTCGCTTCGAGAACGTGCCCCCGGGCGCAGCACGCATCACGGTGGACGCGGACGGCTACCTGCCCAGCGTCACCGAGTTGGAGATCCAGCCCCGCGAGGACGTCAAAGCCAGCATCTCGCTGAACAAGCGACCTAAGAAGCCAAACGTCGTCGTCGCCGCGCGCGAACTGAAGCTGCGCAAGCAAGTGCACTTCGCCCATGACTCCGCGAACATCGAACCCGACTCCCAGAGTCTTCTCGAAGAAATCGCCGACGTGATGAAGAAGCGCGAAGACATCACGAGCCTGGAGATCCAAGGCCACACGGACAACACCGGTTCACCGGTATACAACCAGCGCCTGAGCCAGCAGCGCGCGGAAGCTGTCCGCGAAGCGCTGGTCAAGTTGGGGATCGAGTCCGGCCGGCTTTCTGCGAAGGGCTACGGACAAGAAAAGCCTCTGGTGCCGAACGTCTCCGCCGCCAACCGCGCACGCAACCGCCGCGTGCAGTTGATGATCTCCAAGTAGCGCCCGTTCGCGCCAAAAAGGCCGGCGCCGCCTGGCGACCTAGTCGAAGATGCGCGCGGTCGAGCGCCACGACCCCCACGCGCCTGGCGGGTCTTGGCGTATTGACGCCGCCACCCGCTAAAGGCGCGCCCTGTGCCGACTTACTCTTCGCTCTTACGCTCGAGTTCGATTTCTTCGAGGATGGCTTCCACCCGGCGCGTCTTGTCGTGACCGTCGTCGTAGCTGAAGCGCAGCTCGGGCACACGGCGAAGCTCGAGGCGCGGGGCCAGTCTGCGTCGCAGACGCGATGCGGAACGCTTCAAAGCGCGAACCGCACGCAGGCGTGCGCGTGCGTCGTCGTCTCCGACCATGAGCCGTACTTGTACCCACGCCGTGGCCAGGTCATCGGGCACCTGCACGTCAGTGATCACGATGGCGGCTAGGCCGGGATCGTCGATCTCGCGATTGAGGAGCTCGACAAGGTTGGCCCGGATCAGGTCCCCAACCCGCTTCGCGCGGCGTCCCTCGGTCACTTGCGCCCTCGCTGGCGCGCCGAGATGGGAGCCGCCTCGAAAGTTTCCGGACTGAGCTCGGCGCCCGCCCCGAACTCACCAATGCTGCTGTCGAGCACGTGCTCGATCCCCCCCCGCAGGGG
>CBDUPW010000387.1:0-6580 GCA_965369205.1 uncultured Polyangiaceae bacterium
GCGTGGCGTCCAGGACCTGGCTCAGGTCTTCTCGAACTTTGTGATTGGGTTCGAGTTGCGCCGACGCCAGTTCCGAATAGCTCATCACCACGGCGAGCAGGTTGTTAAAGTCGTGGGCGATGCCGCCGGCCAGGCGCCCGATGCCTTCCAAGCGCTGAGAATGCGACAGCTGTTCTTCCAGGCGCTTCTTCTCCGTGACGTCAATGATGAAGCCCTCGATGGCCACGAGCTCGCCTTCGGGTTCGTAGACGCCGTTGGCAATGTCCAGCACCCAGCGCCACTCGCCGCTCTGGGTCTGGATCCGGTACTCGTTGTTGCAAGTGCGGTGGGCGGCCAGATTCGCCTGGCGAGTGGCCCAGAGCGGCTCGGCGTCGTCGGGGTGGATCAGGTCTCCATAGGCGACGTCGCGATTGTCGAGCAGTTGTTCGGGATCATAGCCGGTCACGGTGCGACTGCCGTCGGTGACCAGCAGCATGCTGCAGACGTCGTCGTTCTTGCAGCGGTAGCCCATGCCAGCCAAGTTCGAGAGCAGCGAAGCGTAAGCTTGCTCACGCGCCCGCAACTTGCGTTCCTCTGCGTTGCGATCGGTGACGTCGTGGCTGGTGAGCACGATGCCGCGCAGCACCGGATCGTGAAGCAGGTTGCGGGCTTCGGTGCGGATCTCACGCACGTTGCCGTGTCCGTCGAGGGCACGTAGTTCGACGGTGGTGCTGTTGCCCGGCGTGGCTACGACGGATTGCAGCGCGGCGATCGCAACGGGCAGGTCGTCGGGATGCACGAAGTCGCTAAAACCCTGCCCGAGTAGGTCCACAGGGCGGCGATCAAATAAGCGCTCCACGGCAGCGTTGACGAACGTGACGTTCCCTTCGGCGTCCAGGATCGTGACGACGTCGTTGACGCCGTCGAGCAGCAGGCGCAACTGCGCTTCGCTCAGTGGCGCCTGGCGCGCCTCGGCCGCGGTTCCGGCTTTGATTGGCACGTGCACGAGGATCCAGGATACGGGAGCCGTTGGCGGGTGTCACGGTGCCGCGGGCACAATGCTCCCTCAGCGGAGGTGTCAACGCGTTGACACAAAAAGGCCTCGGGGCGTCGTCGACTCTGCGTCGGCGCGCCCCGAGATCCCCCTCACGTTCTTGTGTGCGCGGAAGTGCCGCGCGAAGTGCTCACTGCTGCTGCGCCGGGTTTTCCCAAGTGCTGCTGAACTGGCCGCTGGCGGCGTAGTCACGCAGCTGGCGCATGGTGGTCCCGCCAATGCCGTAGGTGTCGCTCACCGCGCGCAGCGTGGCGAAGGGGCGGTTTTCCACGATGGTCTGGGCGCCGCCGCTCCACAGCTGGCCTTGTTGGGTCAGCTGCAGCTCCGGGGCATTGTTGGCGATCGACAGCGCGATGGTCGCGGTTGCTTCGTCGAAGCTGATGCCGTCGTAGTTGCCGGCTTGGCTCGCCACGGGTGCAGCCATCTCGGCGCCCCAGCGGGCGGCGTGGGTGCGCAGGTAGGCCAGAGCGGAGGGACCGACGTAGAGCACGGCGCCCATCTCGGTGACCGAGCTGTACGGCGCGTTCGCGATCAATTCGCCGGCGGCGGAGCTGGTCAGGCCGACGGTGTCGTCGAGCTCCTCGAGGGAAGCGTGGTTGACGCCCCAGACGACGGCAGCGGACTGCGTGGACGAGAACTGCACGCCTTCGACGATTTCGGCCTGGGCGGGCGGGTTGGCGACGGTGAAGTCGCGGAGCTTGAGCAGCGCGGAGTTGCCGACGAAGGCGACGCGATCCACCTCTTCGAGGTTGTCGTAGGTGTTGTCGTCCGCGCTGGGGTACACGCCGTCGAGGCCGTTGCGGTGGAAGATGAGGTTTTCCGCGGCGCGGCGGTCGAGGCCCACCTCGATGTCGAGCACGTCTTGGGTCGTGGTCGGCGCGTTCAGGAACTGCACCACCAGGTCGATCTCGTGCTGGGGCAGCGTGATGGGCTGCGAGGACCCTTCGAGGTCCGTGCTGTCGGGACCGACGTCCGCGCTGCAGGCGGAGAGGGCGACGAGGCTGACGAGAGAGACGGTCTTGGCGATGCGAGCGAACATGGTGATTTCCTCCGTGAAGATGTCAGCGCCTAGTGCGAGGGGCGTGCCAAGGGGGGCGGAGGGACGTTTTGCGGGTATTTGACTGATTTTTGGGTTCGGAAGTTGCAAATGTGCAATTGATTAGAGCGCTAGAGCAAAAACGGTGTAGTTTTGCGACATGCTACATGACTTGGAGGCAGGCCTCGACGAACGGCTGCACGCTGCGACCATCGAGTCTCTGGAGCGCCGGATCCTCGATCTGGCGCTGGAGCAAACCGGCGCCCACGACGGCGCCATCTTTTTATGGGACCGCAAGCAGAAGGGGCTGGCCCTCGACTTTCACATCGTCAGTGGCGTCGCTGTGAACATTCCCGGGGCGGTGGTGAAGCAACGCAAGGACGGCCGGCCCAATGGCATCGCGCTGCATGCGTTCTTGACGAACGAAGCGTACCTGACCAACGACTCGCGCAAAGATCCGAACTACGCACCCTACTTCCAAGAGGTGCGCAGCATTGCGGCGGCGCCGATCCCCTACCAAGGCAAGGCCATCGGCGTGATCGCGGCTTCGTGCCGCGAGCCGGGAGCGTTCACTGCGAAGCACCTTGAGGTCCTGGAAACTCTGGCTCAAACCAGCGCGAAGTTCCTGCGCCGGGCGCAGCTGTATCGCGCGGGGCAGGAAGAAGACGGGCGCCCGTTCTTGATCAAGGGGCTTAGCGCCGAGTGGCTCTTGGTCGAGCGGCAGATCGAACAGGTCTCGCCCACCCGCGCGCCGGTGCTGATCCACGGCGAAAGCGGCACGGGCAAAGAGCTGACGGCCCATGCCATTCACTTCAACAGCAAACGCGCTGGCGGACCGTTTGTCGCGGTGAACTCCGCGGCCATTCCCGAAAACCTCCTGGAAAGTGTGCTCTTCGGTCACGTGAAGGGCGCCTTCACCGGCGCCAGCCAGAACCATGTGGGGGAGTTGGAAAAGGCCGATGGCGGCACGCTGTTCTTGGACGAGATGGGCGAGCTGCCGCTGACGCTGCAGGCCAAGATCTTACGCGCCATCGAGACCGGTGAAGTACAACCCTTGGGTAGCAACAAGGCGCCGAAGCGCGTGGACGTGCGCCTGGTGTGCGCCACGAATCGCGATCTGCCGGCGATGGTGCGGGCGGGCACCTTCCGCGACGATTTGTACTACCGCATCAGTGTGGTGACCCTCGAGCTGCCGCCGCTGCGCGCGTACAAAGACAATCTGGAGATCTTGTCGCAGGTCTTCGTGCAGCAAGCCGCGGCCCGACACGAGAAGAAGACGCCCAAGCTATCGCGGGAGTTCACCGCAGCGCTGTACGCCTACGACTTTCCCGGCAACGTGCGCGAGCTGAAGAACTGCATCGAGCACGCGGTGATCATGACCCGCACGGCGGAACTGACGCCGGAGGATTTGCCCTTGAGCATGCGCGCACAAGAGGCTGTGGGGGCCGCGCCGCGCAAACGCACGGCGCGCAAGGGGCTCAAAGCGCTGCGGGAACAGTGGTTGGTGGGTCCGGAGACGCGCTATTTGAGCGATTTGCTGACGGAAACCGACGGCAGCGTGGAGCGCGCTGCGAAGCTTGCCGGCGTGAACGTGGTCACGCTGTACCGCTTGCTGAAGAAGCGCGGCATCGAGCTGAAACGCCGCGCCGTGGTGCGCGGGCGCTGAGCGCACTCCGGCGATTAGCGGAGCATACCGTGTCGGATCGGGCGAGCGGAGGGGGACGGCGTGAAGCGGTGTCCGCTCTCTTTACGCACCACGACGGAAAGCACGGGCTGCTTGTCGCCGCCCAGCTTGCTGATGCTGACGTGGGCGAAGCTGGCCTCCAGGTGCGTGGTCACGGCAACGCCGCGAGCGATGTCGCGCTGTTCATCTTTCGTGGGCGGCAGCTGACGCTCCGCGCCAATGTCTACTGCGGCCGCGCTGCGCTTGGTGGAGAGCGTGGTCTGCAGTAGTCCGCACTCGCTGAAGCCTCCGATGTTGCGTCCCGCTGCATGCATCTGCGTGCCGGGCGCCGAGGCAACGAGTTCGATGCCGTCCGGCGTGCGGTAGCCGTACAACGCGAACTTGCCGGCGCCATTGCCCAGGTGTTTGAGGGCAGTGCGCTGTTCGTGGATGCGCTTCACGCCGCGGGTGGCGGTGTCTAGAGCCACCCAGGTGGTGATCAGCACGCTCTTTTGCTGCTTGTGTTCCACTCGCGTCAGCTCCAGCAGTTGCACGCCGGTGTCCCGGGGAAGCTCCATGGCTTTGCTGGCGCCGCGTTGGTTGGATTGGGCGACGCAGCCGCGTTTGGGCAGCACCGTGATCCACTGCTCCAGCTGCACGTTCATTTCCGCCTGGGAGATCCCCGCCGGCTGGGCTGGCGTCACTTGGGGCGCCATGGAATCGGCCAGATGCGCTTCGGCGATCGCGTCCTCCACGTCGGGCTGCGGCGGGGGCGCGGGCCCACGGATGACTTGCACGCCGGGCACCGTCGCATGGGCAGGAATGGAGCTGGGCAGGGGTTGGCTGGGCGCGGGGACGCGCTTGCCCTGGGGCAAGTCGCTGAGCTTCGGGCGCGCGGCGCCGGCCTGCGTCGCGAAACATAGCGCGACCCCCGCGCACGCCAGGGACCCGCGGTTCACAGCGTCCTCAGATAGGACGCTAAGTCCGCGACGTCTTGTTTGGAGAGGTGCGCGGTGTGGCCCATCTTGTGATCCGATGCGCCGAGCAGTTCTTCCAACGTGCTGTAGCGGCCGTCGTGGAAATAGGGCGCGGTGCCAGCGATGAAGCGCAGCGAGGGTGTGTCGAAGCGATCCTGGGCGTCGCTTTTGACGCGGGTCTTCACGTCGTGGCGCTTGCCGTCGCTGGAGACGCTGCCGCCGTGACAGCCCGCGCAGCCGGACTGCTTCGCGAAGAACAGCGCCTTTCCTCGATCCACCTTCGCTTTGTCCGGCAGGGGCAGAGCGGGCGGCGTGGGCAAGCTTTCCACGTAGGCTAGCAGTGCGCCGAGCTCTTTGTCGCTCAGCCCGGAGCCACCCAGACGCTGGAAGGTGTGGGCCAAGTGCGTTTCGACGTCGGAGCCGGCGCCGTCCCAGCCGTAGGGAGCTGTCTTGGCGAGGCGGCCAGCGAGCATCGGCGTTTGCCGTGGTCCGCCGGGCGTGGCCCAGGTCAGTGAGTCTTCTCGGCCGTCGGGGTGACAGCTGGCGCAAGCGCGGCCGTCGCTCGAGATGCGCGAGTCCCCCGTGGCGTGGAACAAGCGCCGCCCCAGGGCAATGTCGCCGGAGGTGGGGCGCCCCGGGCCGCGAGACAGCGCCAAGTGCGTGACCGCGGACTTTGCGAGGGTGCCGGATTTCTGCGGCGGCGCGAGTTTCAGATCGATCACGCTGATGCTGTGATCGAATTGTGACAGCACGACGGCGCGGTGCTGGGCGGTGTCGACGGCGATGCCCATGGGTCCCGCGGGCACCGCGAAGCGTCGGCGCTCCGCGCGGCGCGGGTCAGCGCTGGCGGCGTCGTATTCGACGATGCTGTCGAGACCCAGACAGGCCACGAGCAGCGAGCCGCTCTTTTCGTCCACGGCTGCGGCACGCGGGAGCAAACACTCGGCCCGCGGCGTGGAAGACGGCAATACCCGCTGCGGGACCGTGCTGGCGTCCAAGGACGCCTCAAGGGCGTTTTCTTTGGCGTCGTCGATCACCGCGACGCTGGCGACCTCTGCTGCCTCTGAGCCATCGCCGTAGCCGCTGCTCTGTTCGAAGGGATTGCCCGGATCCACCAGCACTTGCGGCGCCAGAATGCGCCCGCCGGGGTCGACGCTTTTGGCGAGGGCATAACCCTGGCAGCCGATGCGGCTGCCGCCCCCGGACTCGCTGCCGGACGATCCCAGGAAGCCGAATAGCACCGAGCGCCGCTTCGTCTGCGCGTCTCCAACCCGTATCTCTCTGGGCGTTGCGCCGCCGGCCAGATCCACCACGCTGATGCGCCCGCCCACCGCATGGGAAACAAACGCGCGCTTGCCGTCGCCACTGATCACGACGGCGCGGGGTTCCCGGGGCACAGTCGTGCGTTTGGCCAGCTTCAAGCTCCCCCCGTCGTAGCGGGTGAGGGAGCGACCCCAGCCGCTGGTGACCACGACGCTCTTGTCCCCGGGGGTGGCGGCCATGGCGATGGGTTCACCGGGGGTGTCCACGCTGCAGAGCGACGTGAGCGGTGCGCTCGGATCCGCGCTGGGCTCCAGCGCTTGCAACTTGTTCTTATCGCGCAGGGTGACCAGCACGCGTCCGTCCTGGGTGACCAATACTTCGGCCGGGCTGCCGCCCAGGCGCGTCGTGGCGAGTTCCTTTTGCGCGTCGACATCGATGGTGCGCAAGGTGTGGTCGTCCGCGCCGACCGCGTAAGCGAGGGTGCGCTTGCCGTGTTTCGCCAACGCCAAGGCGGAGCTTTGCCGCGCCCCGATCGGCGCGATCACGGGACTGGGGTTGCGGGCCACACAGGCCGGCCCCGCGGGCGCCTTTGCGCTGGGCTGGCTGCT
>CBDUPW010000388.1:0-6562 GCA_965369205.1 uncultured Polyangiaceae bacterium
TGCGGTCTTGAGCACGAGATCGAGATACCCGGGTCGGTCGTTCTTGAATTCCGGCGGCACGACGTGAGCGCCCAAAAACGTGCTGACGATCTCGATGGGAAGTGAGTCCCGCAGGCGCTGGGCGACCTTAAGCAGTTTGATCTCGCCATCGCGGTCGAGGCAATAGCCACTCTTGATCTCCAGAGTCGTCGTGCCGCAGGTGATGGCGGCGTTCGCCCAGCGCTGTGCAGACGTATAAAGTGCGTCTTCACACGCGGCGCGGGTCTTTTTTACCGTGCTCAGGATCCCGCCGCCGCTGCGCAGTATGTCCAGATACTCTGCGCCCTGCATGCGGCGCTCCCACTCGTCCGCGCGGTCGCCAGCGAATACCAAGTGCGTATGTGGATCGACGAAGCCCGGCAGCACGACGCCGCCCTCGGCGTCGAGCAGCGTGTCGATCTCCGCGCGGTATTCCTGACGCAAGCGGTCACTGGCGCCCACGGCGGCGATTTTGCCGTCGCGCACGAAGACGGCGGCGTCACGGATGATGCCCAGTTCGCTTTGGCGAGGACCCCGGGCCGGCGCTGCGGAGAGTCCCCCAAGCGTGACCGCCTCTGCGGCGTTGATGATCATGAGGCCTGCCATGCCGTTCTCCTCCTCAGGGGGCTTATCTGCCTTTCTGCCGGGGGGAAAGGGTGCCGGGGCGTCGGGCCCGTGCCGATTCGGACCAATGAGTGGTATATGGCCGGCCGTGGTGGACGGCGCGGTATTTCGAGTTCTCGAACTGGTGCGTGAGCGCCTCGGCGCAATGGATGCGCGCATTGAAGTTGGTGGGCACGCTCCCGACGACCCGTGCGTCTTGTTCGAGGTATTGGCCGGCGGCGCACGCCTAGTCGCTGTCTTTTCCGCCGCGCCCGAGGACCGTGAGGCAAGCGCACACAAGTTGCGGGAGATCGCCCGTTCGTTCTCGCACTCCGCCAGCGCAGCCGCGGAACACGTGGTGTTCGGCAGTGAACTGGCGTCCCGCCGCCTCGACGACGAGCTGGCCCGCTTGGCGGACCGTGTTGGCGCCATCCGTGCCGTGGTGGTGGACAAGCAGTCACCTGTGCTGTGGGGCACGAGCGAAATCCGCCGTGGCGACGAAGACGTCGAAACTGCGCTGCGTGCTGCACGCGCGCTCGAAGCTGCGGAGCAAGCCGGCGTCGACTTCGCACATTTGCTCGAATGCGGAGACGAGGACGCGCGCACGCTCCTGGAGGGCCGCAGTGTGGATGCGCCCATTAGCTCGTTTCTGTTGCGGGAAGCCGAGCGCATCCGACAACACAGCAAACGTTCAGGCGCGGCCTGGAGGCAGCACTTGCTCAGCGCGCGCGCCATCGCGCATGTGCGGCGTGACGGTCAGGGTGAGGCGAATCGGGAAGTCGTGCACGATCAGGGTTTTGGCCTCTTGTCCCGGACGTTCGCCAATATCTACCGGCTCGTGCTGATATTTGACTCGGACTTCTCGGAGCTGCACGCGGAGGGCGCGGTGGTGCACGTGTTGCCGGCGATCGAGAAGTTGGTTCTGGCGCTGCCTCCCATTGAGCCGCCTCCTAAAGGAGGTCGTGTGATCCGGTTGCCGACCCCCGGCTGATTTGGTTCGCCTTTTGGCTTGTAACCATTGGTAATCAGTGAGATTTGTAAGGCGGCACTGACGGCAGGCGAGCGCGCGGCGTGCGCGTGCTAATGTCCGTTAGCGCGAGTCGATCAATGCCCGACGACGAACGCACATCGAAGTCCTCTGCTGACAAGAAGCCCGACGCGGCGGGGGCGCCTGCGCGTCCGGCACCGCCGCCGGTGCGCAACAAACCACCTACGGGATCCAAACCGCGCTCGGTCCCTCCGCCGCCGCCTCCGAACCGCGGTGGCGATCGCAGCGTTGCACCACCTCCGCCTCGACGGGTGGCCAAGGGGGCTGCGGTGAAAGCCGCGAAGCCACTTCCGGTGCCGGGCGCGGAACGCACCAAAGCGGTTCCGCCCCCTGGCAAGGTGGTCCCTTCACAGCTGTCTAGGGCTTCGAGTGCCGATATCGACAACCTCCTGGGTGACGAGGACCTCGAGGAAAGCGTTGCCGAGCGCGCCGAGCACAAGCCAACGCGCATCGGCGTCGCGCCAGCACCCGACCCGCGTAGCGAAATCGCGCAGCTGACCCTCGCGGCATTGGAGTCACAGCTGAAGGGCGCTACGGATCCGCTCAAGCGTGGCCGCTTGCACTACGAAATCGCCAGGCTGTGTGAGAGCCCCATCAGCGATTTGGGTCGTGCTGCGGAGCAGTACCAGAAGGCCTATCAAATGTGCCCGGACCACGTGCCCACCCTGCGTGGCACGCGCCGGGTCTTGCTCGAGAATCGGGATTTCGCTTCGGCGATCACCCTTTTTGACGCGGAAGCTCGCTTCACGGGGCAGCCAACGGCGCGCGCGGTGCTGCTGTACGAAAAAGGCCGCGTGCTCGAAGACGGCATGGGCAAGAAGCGCGAGGCTCACGAAGCCTACGTCGCCGCCCTCGAGCTCGATCCCACTCTCACCACCGCCCTCAAAGCAGTGGAGCGCTTAGATCTGACCCAGGAGAACTGGGCATCCCTGGACACCACCTATGAGCGGGAAGCCAGCGGCGCGGGCGAAGACAAGCGACTGCGCGCCGCCATTGTTGCGGAGCGCGCCCACTTGGCGGAAAACCGCAACGACGACCCGCATGCGGCGGCAGAACTGTACAAGGAGGCTCTCGGCTTCGACCATGCCGCACCGGGCGCCATCGATGCGCTCAAGCGGCTGTTTTCGAACGCCAAGCGCTACCGCGACCTAGCGGACACTCTGCAAACGGAAGCGTTGCTCGCATCGGACCCAACGGTGCGCAGCATGGCGTTTTATCGCATGGGTCGGGTTCTGGTCGATCGACTCGGTCATGACGATGAGGCCGTCACCGCGTTCGAGCGGGCGGCGGAGAGCGCTCCGGACGAGTTGCTCGTACTCAGCGAACTCGCGCGCCTCTACGAACGCACGAAGAAGCATGCTGAACTCGTGCAGACCCTCAAACGCATGGTCGAAAAGACTGAGGGTGTCGGCGCCAAACTCGGCATTCACCATCGCATCGGCCAGATCTACGAAGAACATCTATCCGACGAAAACCAAGCTTGTGAGAGCTACGCCGCCGCACTCGCCCTCGATGCGGCCTATCTGCCGGCGCTCAGTGCCCTGGGGGATCTGCATACCCGACGACGTGAGTGGCAGGCGCTGATCGCCATGCACGCAGCCGAGGCCGAAGCGGTGGACGACGCCGGCAGGCGCGCAGCGGCCCACGCTCGCATCGCCGTGATCTGTGAAGAACAGCTGGGGCAGACGGATGCCGCCGTCTCGCATCACGCACGTGCGCTGGGGCTTTCGCCCATGCACCCGCCATCTTTCAAGGCGTTGTGCCGCTTGTACGCAACCGCGGGTCAGCATCGGGAGCTGGGCGAGTTGTACGAGCGTGCCGTGGACGCCGCGAAGGATCCCGAAACCAAGATCACCTACCTCTTCAAAATAGGCCGGTTGCAAGAGGACGCCCTTGGGTCCCCGAGCGGTGGGCTCAGCGCCTATCGGCGCGTGCTGGAGGTGGATCCGGAACACGTCGGGGCACTCCACGCCATGCAGCGCTCTGCAGAACGCGCCGGTCGCTACAAGGACCTAGTGCTGGCGCTGGAACTC
Source organism: uncultured Polyangiaceae bacterium (assembly GCA_965369205.1). Classification (GTDB taxonomy): domain Bacteria; phylum Myxococcota_A; class Polyangia; order Polyangiales; family Polyangiaceae; genus JACKEA01. The sequence continues at coordinate 3,703 of CBDUPW010000388.1, forward strand.
GAGGCAAAGATCGTCGACGACGTGGCGATGCAGGTGGCGCTGCTGCACCGAGCCGGTGAAGTCCTGGAGGACCATCTTGGAGATGTCGATGCTGCGGTCGCCAGGTTTTCGAGCGTCGTGGCCAAGGATCCACGTTACGCGCCCGCATTGTCTAGCCTGGGTCGTCTGTACTATCGCGCCGGCCGCTGGGACGAGCTTCTGGATGTATACGGCAAAGAACTATCCATCACGCCAAAGGGACCCCAGTCCGCCGCGCTGTTGTACAAGATGGCGGAGCTAGCCGAGGAGCGAATGGGGCGCGACGATGACGCCATCGCCTACTACCGGCGCGCCATCGAAATGGATCCGTTCCACCAGCCCGCGTTGCACGCCCTGGGCAGCAAGCTGGCAGATCGCGGCCACTGGGCTGAACTCGTCAAGTTGATCGAGCTGGAGCTTTCGGGCCTGAAGAACGAGGAGCAGCGCGTCCGCACTTGCTTGCGTCTGGGCGAGGTCTACGAGAGTAAGCTCGCACAGAACGACAAGGCGTTGGCTGCCTACGATCAGGCACTGGGAGTCGACCCGGGCTTTCGTCCCGCGCTGGATGGCCGTGCCCGGCTGCTGTCGCTCGCGAAGGATTGGAAGCGCTACGTCGAGGAGCTGGAGCGGGAAGTCGCTGGCGCCGCGGACCCGACCGTCGCGGTGCGCGCGCGCTTTCGCCAGGCGGAGATCCTGCGCGACCATCTCGACGATGACTCCGGCGCGATTGAGTGCTTCGAAGACGTGCTCAAGCGGGATCCGTCGCATATTGGAGCGCTCCGGGCTCTCGAACCGCTGTTTTCCAAGCTGGGCCACTTCGAAGGATTGGCCAAAGTTTATACGCAGCAGGCGGCGGTGCTGACGGATGTGGGCGCGAAAGTCGCCGCTTTGCGCGAGCTATCGCGGCTTCAGGAAAGCCGCGGCGCGGGGGGGATCGACGCGCTGCGCGGTACGTTCATTTCCATCCTGCAGTTGGCACCCTCTGACCTGGGCGCACTGGCCGAGCTGGAACGCATCGCGCTGTCTATGGGCGACGCGCAGCTCTTGACCCACGTGGACGCGAAGCTCGGCGCAACGAGTGTCGTGGCTACGGTAGCCGCCGCGCACCAGACACGCCTGGCGGAGATGTTGGAAGCCATCGGCGACGCCAGCGCGTTGGAATCCTATCGGGCCGCTCTCGCTCGGGATCCCGAGAGCATGGCTGCGGCGTGGGGAATTGTGCGATTGGCGAAGGCCTCCGGCGACGCTGACCAGCTCGAGCGCGCGTCGGATGTGGCGAGTCGATCCTTGGATGACAACGCAATCGCTGCCGAACTGCTGCGTCGGGCCGCAGATGTGCACGCGGGGCGAGGGAACGTCGATAGCGCAGTGGCGGCCCTGGAGAAGGCCCTCGACCTCAATCCGAATGACGAGGGAGTCGCCTCCGAGCTCGAGCGGCTGCTCCTCGCCCTCGACAAGGTCGACCGGCTATTCGATATCCTGTGCCAAGCCGCGCAATGGGCCACGGACTTGGAGCGGCGTGCTGCGTTGTGGATCCGGGTGGCCAATTTGCTGGCTGAGAAGAAGAACGACCTGCCCGCGGGGCTTTCCGCGCTGCATCGCGTGATCGACGAGCAGCCCGGTCATGTCGGCGCATTGATGCAGCTCGGGCTGTTCTATTCGCGAGATCGGCAGTGGGCCGAAGCCGTCGACCGTTTTGGGCAAGTCCTCTCCCAGTCGCCCGCGAAGGACGTCAAGATCGCCGCGCATTCAGAGCTTGCGCGCATTTTGCAAGACCATCTAGGCGACGAATCGCGCGCACTCGTCAGCGTTGAGCGCGTCTTGGCGTTGGACGACAAGAATCGTGGCGCCTTGATCCGCATGGCCACGATCCAAAAGCGGAGGGGAGAGCACGGACCCGCTGCCGAAACTGCGGCGCGGCTCGTGGCCATCGCCCGGGACGATCACGAGCGCGCAGAAGCGCTCTGCGCGCTGGCGATCTTGGAACGCGAGCAAAAGGCTTTTGATCGCGCGGCGCACGCCTACGAACAGGCCGTTGCCTTCGTTGGCCTGGACGGCCGGGCTGCGCAGGATTTTCACGACCTATTGGTCGAGCAAAAACTGCTCGGCGACGACCCGCACTGGGAAAACTACGTCGGCGCTTTACGCGGCTATCTGGAGAATCCGAATCGCTCCGTGGACTCGCGAGTGGAAGTGCTCACGGAGATCGCACGGGTGCAGGGCGACGAACTGCGCCAGGTCGAGCTGGCGATCAGCACCCTGGACCAGGCCCTCGCCCAGACCCCCAGCTCCAAAGAGCTGCGCATCGAACTGGTCAGTCGCTTGCGAACGGCAGGCAACAACGAGCGAGCCCTGGGCGAGCTCAGGCGCCTGCTAACCATGGACGTTACCCGAGCCGAGACTTGGCGCGACCTAACTCAGGTTTACAAAGCTCTGGGGCGGACGGCCGAATCCGAACTTGCCTGCGCGCCGCTGGTGGCCCTCGGATCCGCCAATGATCTCGAACGCGCTACGCTGTCATCTCGGCCCTCTCGCATGGCCCGGGCGCAACCGGGGGCATTCGACGCTGCGGCGTATCGCGCTTTGGACGAGCACGGCGGCGCAGACGCCGCAAATGAGCTCTTGTCTGCATTGGCCGAAGGTTTGGCGAAGGTGCATCCGCCGGAACTGGAGCGCTACGGTCTGTCGAGTCGAGACCGCATCACCACGCGCTCGGGAAATGCGCTGCGGCTATTGGCGGACCACATTGCCCACGTTCTTGGGGTCGAAGAGTTCGATCTATACGTACATCGCGCTCATGCCGGTTCACTGGAGGTGGAGCTGACGGACCCGCCCGCGGTGT
>CBDUPW010000389.1:0-6527 GCA_965369205.1 uncultured Polyangiaceae bacterium
GCTCGGGTTCCGGTGGCACCGGCGGCGGCTCGGGTTCCGGTGGCACCGGCGGCGGCTCGGGCGGCAGCTCGGGAACCGGCGGTAGCTCCGGCACTGGCGGCGGGGTCGGCGACGCGAGCACGGATGGCGGCGCAGATGCGAGCACGGACGCAAGCGCGGATGGCTCGGCGGACAGCGCTACCGATTCAGGCGCGAACACAGATCCGCCGAAGTCGATCGTCAGCGGCCAGAGCCAACCCTACGGAATGGACGCAGACGCCACCCACGTTTACTGGGTCAATCGGGGCACTCCGCGCCGCGTGATGCGCGCGCTCAAGGACGGAACGAGCGTGCAAGTCGTGGTGGACAACGCGCCCAGCGTTCCAGTACATGTGCAGGTCGACGCCACGCACGCCTACTATTCGACATACACGGGCAACAGTATCTACCGCGTGCTCAAGGGCGGCGGTACGCCGCAGCTGCTGGCCTCCAATCTTTCACGGCCGTGGGCCTTGCTGCTCGTCGGCAGCGAGATCTACTTCACGACTTTCGAGACCAGTGGGCCAGGCACCATCGCAAAGATGCCCAAGACTGGCGGTACCGCCACATCCGTCATCACTGGATTGCCGGATCGCTTGGGTGGTCTCGCGCTCGAGGATAACTTCTACTGGGTGACCCACGCCAACAAGGGGATCAAGAAGGTCCCGGTCGGCGGCACGGCTAGCAGCATCCAGAATGTGTTTCTCGACAATGGCTACGACGCCTTTCTCGACTCTGACGGCACCAGTATCTACTGGGCGAGCGGCTCGCCCGGCAATGTGCGCCGTTACAAGAAGGACGGGTCCCAAGCCACGCCCTTCGACTATGTTTCCAATCAGGGTCCGACGTCCACGTACGGCATCGCTACCGACGGCACGTACGTCTTTTGGACGAACTACTCGACGGGCACGGTGCATCGCGCGGGTTTGGGGTACACGCCGTAGTCCTACGTCACTCCCGAAATAGCTCACTCCGGCTGCACCCCCCTGTTGCTCCGACACCCTCCAGTTGTAGCATCGCGCGAGACTCTGGCGGCGGCGGGCGACGGCGGCGCCCAGGAAAACCCATCGAGCCCATCCCCGTCGGGGATTCCCAAGGGTCTTGCTCTGCGAGCAGCCGCGTGATGTCCGCGTGGCTCGTCGCTACTTCCGCCCATCACCCCGTCGGCTATCACGAAGCGCGTCGCATCGGCCCTGCGCAGGGAGGACAAGTCTCGACATCGGCGGCGAAAATGTGGGCGAGCGGCCAGGCCCACCGTTTTCGCGGCGCTGGCTTGTTCGTCGCGCTCGCTCCTCGAACTCCTTGACCACGAACTTCGGCAAGCCACCCTGACTCGCTGCGCGCTCCTGGAAGCCCGCGGCAAGACCCAGAAGTCTCTCGAGGAACTAGAATCTGCTCTAAGCTGGCCCCGTGCACGCCACCATCCGCAACGCCGTCCCTGCCGACCTGCCGGCTATCGTGGACATCTACAACCACGCCATCTCAAAGAGCGTGGCGACTTTCGACCTGCGACCTTTCAACGTGGCCGACCGCACGGCATGGTTTGAGAGCTTTGACGCAGCACGGCCGCTCTTTGTCGCCGCCAGTGCCGACCGCGTCGTCGGCTTCGCCTACTACTCGGATTTCCGTGAGAAAGCGGGCTATGCGCAGACCAAGGAGGTCACGGTGTACGTCGCGCCCGACGCGCAAGGCGCCGGCATTGGCCGCACACTGCTCAACGCGGTGATCGAAGCGGCGCGCGACGCGGACGTGCACGTATTGATGGCCGCCTTGGGCGGCGACAATCCCGCCAGCCTCGCCCTGCACACCCGTGCGGGATTCGTGCCCGCGGGCACCTGGCGCGAAGTGGGACGCAAATTCGACGCATGGGTCGACGTCACGCTGCTGCAGAAGATCTTGTGAGCACCACCACCGGTCCGCCCTGCAACAACGCCGACGCGTACATCAAACCGGGGCGCGACTACCTCACGAGCAATGCCTGGAGCTGGACTCCATATACGTATCCCCATCCGCTGGCCGCGCCGTAATCGTCACGTGTGCGTGAGTACGAAGTCTGCAGCGCGGGTCTTCACTTCGCGAGCAGCGTTGGAATGCTCGCGGCGAGCGCATCGAAGCCGTAGGATTTCTTGAGCTCGATCCGTGCGCCCCGGCGCAGGGCGAGAGCACCGCTGTTGACCGCCACGCCTAAGGTGGTCGAAAGCGCGTCGTCTTTGTCGACCAGGACGGGCATCTTCAATCCGTAGCTATCGCGCACACTCTTGCAGTGCGCCTCGCTGGCAGTCGCGCCCGTGGCAGTCTGGGTGACCACAACGAACATGTCGAAGTCGTCGGCTTGATGTTTGGCGTACAGCGCCTGAGGCTCGCCGTTGTCCATATGCGCTTTGCACACGGGGCACCAGATCGCGAACGTGAGCACGGCCGCCGCTTTCTTGGAACACAGGCTGTGGAGCTGCACCGGTTTGCCGTCGCAGTCGTACAGCGTGACATTCGTCGCGGTATCGCCGACTTCTGTGCCGTAGGGGGCCTGCGGTGGGCACACGGCCGCGACCCCACCTGCACCGGCGTTGCCGGCGGCGCCCGCGGCGGCCCCCGCGCCACTCGTGCCACCTGCGCCACCGGACGCGCCCCCCGCACCGGCCGTGGCGCCAACGCCGGCCGTGCCGCCACTTGCGGCGCCGCCACCCCCCGACCCGCCGCTCGCGCCGCCACCGATGGAACCACCGATCGCACCGCTGCCACCCGGAACCGACTGCGGCCGGCTGTCGTCCCCGCCGCAGGCGCCCAGCAGGGGCAGGCACGCCGCAAACCAGGCAAAACGAAGCAAGACGACTGAGGGCACGCGTGGCATGGGAGTGCTTACGGCGCCGGCGGCTCGCAGGTTACCAAGAAGCGAGCGCACACACGGGTTTTCTTGTCGCTGGGCTTGGCGAAAGATCCGAAACCCGCCCCAGCGCAGGGACGGAGTCGCTCCCCGTTGTATGCTTTGGGCATGCGAAAGACGATCGCGCTCTGCACTCTGTTGTGTGCGTCCACCGTCGGTTGCGGTGGGGACGATTCGAGCGCTGGCAGTGGGGGCGCGAGTGGCGGGGGCAGCGGCGGCGTGGGCGCCAGCGCGGGAGCTGGTGCCAGTTCTGGCAGTGGCGGCAGCGGAGCCAGCAGCGGGGGCAGTGCGGGTGGTGGAAGCGGCGGAGTAGGCGGCAGCGCTGGCAGCGGCGCGACGGCCAGCTGTGCAGCCGGTTCGTTCTTGCAAAGCCTCGGCAAGACTTCGCTGATGGTGGGCGCAGCGATGGAGGATTCCGTCGCCAAGTCCGCGCCTTTCGACGCGCGCTATCAGTACATCGCCGGCAACATTGCGGACGGATCCGGTCCATGCAGCAGCTGTGCAAGCGGCTGCACGTCCCAGGGAAGTAGCTGCGCGAACAGTGTGGGCTGCGGTTGGTGGGGCTGTTGGCAATACGACCAAGATCCCCCCGGCGCGTTCGTGCGTGACTTCGTCAAGAAGGTGAAGGCCGACGGGCAGATCCCGATGATCACGTATTACGTGCTGCTCCAAGCCAGCGGCGTTAGCGAAGGCGCCGCCGAGGTCACGAAGGCCAGCGACACGGCTTTCATGGCGCGCTACTACGCCGACTGGAAGTTCTTGCTGCAACAGATCGGTAACGAAGTCGTGCTGCTGCACATCGAACCCGATTTCTGGGGCTACGCCCAACAGGTCAACAGCGATCCGACGCTTGTGCCCGCGGCGGTCGCCAAAGCCAACGCCGCCGACTGTGACAGCCTGCCTGACACCCTTGCGGGTATGGGCGCCTGCATGATCGCCATGACCCGCAAGTACGCCAAGAACGCCAAAGTCAGCCTGCACGGGTCGGGCTGGGCCACGAAGTTCGATGTCTTGCTCAATAGCGATCCGAAGTTCGACGTCGCTGGCCATGCCACGCAACTCGGCAGCTATTTGAAAGCCGCGGGTGCGGATGCCGACTTCGTCACCGTCGATGCCGCGGATCGCGACGCCGCCTGGTACGACACCCAGGGCCAAGACCGCTGGTGGGACGAAACCAACGCCGCGTTGCCAAATTTCACCCAAGCCTTCGCCTGGTCCAAGGCACTGTCGCAGTCGTCCGGCAAGGCCATCGTCTGGTGGCAATTGCCCGTCGGCAACGCCAGCCAGGGCAACACGAACGACCACTGGAAAGACAACCGCGTCGATTACATCCTGACCCACATGGACGAAGTCGCCGCATCCGGCGGCGCCGCAGTGCTCTTTGGTGCAGGTGCGGGTGGACAGACCACGCCGAGCACCGACGGCGGCAACCTGGTCAGCAAAGTGCAGGCGTACAAGAGCGGTGGCGGCAGCAAGGCGTGTCCCTAGGCGCGAAGCGTTGGAAAGACTCGAAGGAATAGGGTCGCACCCGCGCTTGGCACGCGCGGCAGCGTGGGGCACAATCCTTTGTCGTGACACCTTTGCGCGCCGCCGGTGCCTTTGTGCTTGTGCTCGCAGCCACCGGCATGGGCTGCTCCTCCGACGAAGCTGACGGAGGACCGAATCCTGGCGGGGCGGGCGGCGCCGCGGGCGGCGGCGGAAAGGCCGGGAGCGCCGGCACAGCCGCTGGAGGTGTCGCGGGGACAAGCGGTGGCGGCACGTCTGGGGGCGCGGCGGGCGCGGGAGGCGGAGCCGGCGGAGGCGGAACCGCTGGAAGTGGTGGAACGTCGAACACCGGAGGCAGCAGCGCATGGCCCGCGCCGAGCCCATGCGATGAGGGCACACAGACAGGCCTCTGTGGCGATGGCGTGGCCGAGGCTAGCTGCGGCGATCAGGTCACGTTCTTCAAACAGGCCATGACGGACACCGCCACTGCTTACTGGGAGGTCCCCAAACCGAAAGGCGGGTTCCGCATGGCAGACAAGTACGCCCAGGGCAACGCGTACCTACGCCTCGAAGTTACGAGCAAACCCACCAGCATCGAAGTCTTTCCGCAGGTGTGCTTCTGGCGCTGGGACCCAACGGCCGAGTGCAAGGACCGCTGGAAGACTTTCGCGGAAACGTGCAGCTCTCAAAGTGCGTTCAGCTACAAGTCCACGAGCGTCAGCTATGTGTCCCTCGGGACGCCGAGCAAGTGGTGGCAAAAGGCTTCCCCGGCGTGGAACTACGGCTTGCCCTGGGACGCCATGCGCGTTCTGCAAAAGGCGGAACAAGCGGGCAGCAAATACCTGCTGCAAGACGGTAGCTGCGGCAGCGCGTGCTGGCCCGTAGCCGGGGGAGCGGCTGCTCATATGCCCATCAATATGTCGGGTGAGCTGATCTTAGTGGCCGCAGGCAAGGCCTTTCAAAAACCCGCGCACTGGACGGGTTGCAGCGCCGCTTGGTGCAGTTGAACCGCGACCATTTCGCCGGGAAGAACCAGGCGCCGCCGAGATTCGTCCTGGCCCCAGCCGGCGCCGCTTCACGCTTCCACGAGCAGTGCTTCGGGCACCGTCTCTAGCTTTGTCGCAATCATGGCCGTGTAGAACAACGGCTCGCCGTTGATGTCGAGGCGATGACGGTAGCGGCGCGTTGCCTCTAAGCGAATGACCTCGTCATGCACCATGCGTCGGATCAGTCCCGAGAAACCGTGAACGTGGCGAGAGTCCAAGAACTCGTCTTTGATATTGAACGCGAGCATTCCACCTTCGGGGATCAGCGAGAGGGCATTGAAATAGGCGCGCGGCGGAATGTCACCGAACCCCAGTGCTGCAACGCAGGCGAGCACATTCGGATTGAAAGCCTGGATTCGCTCCCTGGCTTCATCGCTAAATTCACATAGGTCCGCGACAAGATAGTCTGCATACACTCTGGGGCGATCGCGCTTCGCAGCCTGGCTCGCCTCGCTAATGATATCGATACCAAGGACGTGCTGCACGCCACGTTCCCGCAGGCGCTCGCCAACGATGCCATTGCCAGCGCCAAGATCGAGCACGCGGAGTGAGTCCACAGACTTATCAAAGTCCCGCCGCACCTCATCGAGGAGCGTCACGACCCGTTCTGGCGAACGGCACTTGAGCATCTGATAGAAGAGGTGCTCGTACAGTCCCGGTCGCTGGTAGATTCTGTCGTAGTCGTGAAAACGAAGCTTGCTCCAACCGCCGTCTTCCTTGATCTCACACCACTCTTGGTTCTGAGCTAGGTCCTTGTCGGTCTTCGGAAAGCGCACACGGCCTTCCCATTGGCTCTTGCGGTAGCGATCGGTCTGACTGGAAACATCAATCATTCCATACCTCTTCGGATGAAGTGGGGCCACGCGAGCAACTGCGGTCGGGCGGCGAAATTAAGCTCCCAACACACGAACTGCGCGGAATACGATTCGGTGTACCACAAGCAGCGCAATAAAGGGGCCAACTCAGTAAGGTTGTCTGCTCCGCGCACCCCGTCGAAGAGAACTGCTGACCGACCTGGCACCCAGCATGCAGGACTAAAACGCAATGCCTCGTGAGCTCGATGTCGTGACGCGGCTGGCGGGCGAGCGGGCGAGCGA
>CBDUPW010000390.1:0-6513 GCA_965369205.1 uncultured Polyangiaceae bacterium
GGGTTGGTGCCGAGCACCGGCGTCGAGCCAAAGCCGTCAACTTCGGTGTGATCTACGGTCAAGGCGAAAGCGGTCTGGCCAAGAGCCTCGGCATTGCCCGCGCGGAAGCCGCCAGCTTCATCGAAGCCTACTTCAAGCGTTACGAAGGCGTGCGCACGTTCATGGATCGCACCTTGTCCAGCGCCCGAGAGAGCGACTCGGTACGCACGCTCCTCGGTCGTCGCCGCCTGGTGCCCGACGTGCGCAGCGGCAACCGGGCGCGGCGCCTGGCCGCGGAGCGCATTGCCATGAACGCGCCCATCCAGGGCACCGCGGCGGATCTGTTGAAGCTGGCCATGGTCGCTCTGGCCGCGCCGGTGACCCCAGGCTCGCATATGGTGCTCACGGTCCACGACGAGTTGGTCTTCGAGGTGCCAGAGGCGGAAGTGGTCGCCGCCTCTAAGCAAATACGCGCAAAAATGGAGGGAGTCTGGGAACTCAAGGTGCCCCTCTCGGTCGACATTGGGCACGGGCCCAGCTGGAACGACGCCCACTGAGGCTGCTTTGACTTTCCCCCAGGCATTCCCTAGCTTCCGCACGTCCCATGGCCCCGCCGCTCCGATCGGAACATAGCCGAGTCGTCGTGCTTGGAGCCGGTTTGACCGGCCTCTCCGCCGGGCGACACTTGGCGGACGCGGGCGTCGAGCATCAAGTCCTCGAGAAGCTGCCCCACGCCGGCGGCCACGCCATCACTCTGGAAGACTCCGGCTTTCGCTTCGACCGCACGGGTCATCTGCTGCACCTGCGAGATCCAGAGATCAAAAAGCTCGTGCTCGGCTGGCTGGGCGAGGACGTCGTCGAAGTCCAGCGCCGCAGCGTGATCTGGTCCAACGGCGTCTACACGCGCTACCCATTCCAAGCCAATACCTTCGGCCTGCCCCCGGACGTGGCGTACGACTGCGTGAAAGGCTTCGTGCGCGCGCACTTCAACGCGAACAAACCCACGCCAACCAACTTCGAAGAGTTCTGCCTGGCCCACTTCGGAGAGGGCATCAGCCGGCACTTCATGATCCCCTACAACGCGCGGCTGTGGGGCGTGCATCCCAAAGAAATCACCAGCGACTGGTGCCAGCGCTTCGTGCCACTGCCCAAGCTAGAAGACGTGCTGGCGGGAGCCGTCGGCAAAAACGATCGCGAGCTCGGCTACAACACGCGCTTCACCTACCCGCGCCTCGGGATCGGAGAGCTCCCCAAAGCCATGCTACTGGAGCAGCCCGGCGTGCAGTTTTCGCGCGCGCCCAGTCGCATCGACTTGGCCGCACGCAAGCTCGTTTTGGCGGACGGCGAGCTATCCTTCGACGTGCTGGTCTCCACGGCACCCCTGTCCGTATTGATGGGTCTGATCCAATATCTGCCCCCGGCCGTCGCTGAGAAGGCCGCGCAGCTGCGCTGCACCCATTTGTACTACCTGGACGTGGCCTTGGGCGTGCCCTGCGGCAAAGACGTGCATTGGGTCTACGTGCCCGAAGAGAAGTATCCGTTCTACCGCGTCGGCTGCTACTCGCACTTTTCTGAGGCCATGGCCCCCAAGGGCAAGGCCGGTCTGTACGTAGAACTCACTTCCCGGGACGCACCGGATATGGACGCGCTCTTGCCGCAAGTCGCCGCAGGCCTGATCGAAATGGGCTTCATCCAAAAGCCCGAGGACATCGAGTTTGCCCGGTTGCGCAAGATCGACCACGCCTACGTTATTTTCGACCACAACTACTTCTCGGCAACGGAAACCGTCTTCGAGTTCTTAGAGCAACACCGCATCGTCTCTTCCGGACGCTACGGCGGCTGGAACTACTCTTCGATGGAAGACGCCTTACTCTTTGGTCGCGACGCGGCAAGCCGCGCACGGGAACTCCTTCCATGAACGACAGCAATCCTCCCCGTATCTCCATCGTCATTCCCGTCTACAACGAGGAAGCCATCCTGCACGCCGCGATCGTGGATCTGCGCGAGCGTCTGCTGCCCTTCGCCTGGTCCTACGAAATCATCATCGCGGAAAACGGCTCCCGGGACCGCACGGTGGAGATCGCAAAGGAGCTCACTGCGAAGTATCCTGAAGTCCGCACGCTTTCCGCTGGCGAACCCAACTACGGCAAAGCACTGCGACTCGGCATCCTCGACGCCCGGGGCGAACTCGTGCTGTGCGAAGAAATCGATCTCTGTGACACGGACTTCCATCGCCGCGCGGTGGACTTGCTCGATGCCCGCGAGGCCGACATGGTGATCGGCTCGAAGCTCATCGGCGGCGCCGAAGACGAACGTCCCTTCCTGCGTCACGCCGCCAGCATCGTCTACACCGGGCTCTTGCGCCAGTTGCTCGGCTTCCGCGGCACGGACACCCATGGGCTCAAAGCCTTTCGCCGCGACGCCTTGCTCGACATCGTGCAAGCGTGCCTGGTCGAAAAAGACGTCTTCGCCAGCGAGTTCGTCATTCGCGCCTACCGCGCCGAGCTAAACGTGGTTGAAATCCCCGTGCGCGTCATGGAGAAGCGCCCCCCCTCCATCAACCTATTCAAGCGCGTGCCCAATGTGCTCAAGAGCGTCGCGAAGCTCACTTGGGCCATCCGCGTCAAAGGCTAAGCCGTCACCAGCGCTGCACAGGCCAGCCGCGACGTTCTGCAACGCGTCGCAGCCGCGGATCCGGATTCACGGCAACACGCTCTCCAACCTGGTCCAACAGCGGCAAGTCCGTGATGCTGTCCGTGTAGAACACGGCCTCTTTCAAGCTGCCGCCCGCGGCGGCCAGGAAGCTTTCGGCCCGATGCAGCTTGCCACTGCCGAAACACAGCGGCGGCCGCGCTCGACCGGTGAATCGCCCCGCGGCATCCACCTCGAGCTCCGTGCACACCACATGCTCAATGCCGAGCAGCCGCGCGAGGGGGCGCGCGGCGTAGGGCGTCGCGCCGGTGACGATCGCCACGACGTGCCCTTGCTCCTGGTGCGCCTTTACGGCGCGCTTTCCCGCGTCGGCCACGTGGGGCACGACGTATTCATCGAACCACGTGTCACAGCGCTCGATCATCCAACGCTCGGGTTTGCCGCGATACCCGCGCAGCGCTTTGTCCGCCACCGTCGCCGGGTCGAGCAGCCCAAAGGTGTAGCGCAGCAGCCACCACGCCAGCCGCATCGAATCCCGCGCCTTGATCTCGCCAAGCTTGCGCTGGTAGCGCACGTAGAGCGTGGCGGTGTCCACCCGCACGAGAGTGCGATCCATATCGAAGAGAGCAAAGCGCGTCGCCACCCGAGGGAGCATAGTGCGCGGCCCCGCGCCGAAGTCATTTGGTTTTTGGGTCGCGACGCGGGGGCACGCAGGGTCTCGCTTCCCGCGTAGGATCCCGCAGACGCCCGCGAGATCGGGTCACCGCGGCGCCGCAGTCTTTCAGAACGGAGAGATACGCCCTAGAACGTTGCGGTGTCTCGCGTGCCGCTGCCCATTGATGCGCATTTGGCTGAGATCGCCGACAAGCTCAAGCAGACGGGCGCGTTGGTGCTCTCCGCAGAGCCCGGCGCGGGCAAGACCACGCGGGTGCCCGAGGCGCTGCTCGCGCACTACCCAGGGCAGATCTGGGTCAGCGAGCCGCGACGCCTGGCGGCACGCCTCGCCGCGCGGCGGGTTGCAGAAGAGCGCGGCGAGCGCGTGGGCGCCTGCGTTGGCTACAGCGTGCGCTTCGAGGATGTGACCAGCGCGGAAACGCGGCTGCGGTACGTCACTGAAGGCGTGCTGGTGCGCAAGCTGTTGGACGCTCCGCTGTTGCCCGAGATCTCCGTAGTCGTGCTCGACGAGCTGCACGAACGCAGCTTGAACACGGATCTGGCCCTGGCTCTTGTAGACCGTTTGCGCCGGGGCCAGCGCCGCGACCTGGCACTGCTCGTGATGAGTGCCACGCTGGATGCCGCCCATGTGGGAGCGTTCTTGGACTGCCCTCACATTCAGGCAACTGGCCGCGCCTTTCCCCTCCGCATCGATCACCAGGACGACATCGACGAGCGACCGCTGGAGAAACAAATCGCCAGCGCGGTGCGCCGCTTGGTGCTCGAAGAGCACGCCGGGGACATACTGACTTTCGTGCCGGGCGCCCGGGAGATCCGCGCCGCAACGGAAACATTGGGCAACTTGGCCCGGGAGGCGCGGCTTTCGCTGCACGCGCTGCACGGCGATCTCCCTTTGGAGGAACAGGTGCGCGCCCTAGCCCCCGGCAAGCAGCGCAAGGTCGTGATCGCCACCAACGTTGCCGAATCGTCGGTGACGGTGCCCGGGGTCACCGCCGTGATCGATTCGGGCTTGGCCCGGGTGGCGCGGGTCAGTCCCTGGTCCGGCCTTTCGAAACTGCAGACCCTGGAAATCTCTAGAGCGTCGGCGGATCAGCGCGCCGGGCGCGCCGGGCGCACGGCGCCGGGGCGGGTGCTGCGGCTGTTCACCCGCGGTAGTTTCGAACGGCGCGCCGCCTTCGACGCGCCGGAGATCGAACGCGCGGATCTCGCGGAGCTCCTGCTCACGCTCCTGGGAAGCAACATCTCCGCGGCGTCGGAGCTGCGCTGGCTGACGGAGCCGACGCCCGCCGCCCTCTTGGCGGCGGCGCAGCTGCTTTCGGTGCTTTCGGCCACGGACAGCGGCGGCGGTCTCACGCCGGTGGGCCAGCGCATGTTGCGTCTGCCCATGCACCCACGGCTGGCGCGCATGCTCGTGGAAGGCGAGCGCCGTGGCGTACCGGACCAGGCCGCGCTCGCCGCGGCGATCTTGTCGGAGCGCGACATCATGCGCAGCGCGCGCACGCGCTTCGGCGAGCGCGGTGGGCAAGATGTGGTGCGCGGCCCTTCGGACGTGCAAGAGCGCATGGATCGCTTTGAGGAAGCCCGGGACGCCCGCTTCGCGCGGCATGCCCTCGCGACCCTCGACTTGGACGCCGGCGCCGTGCGCGCAGTGGACCGGAGCGTCAAGCGGCTGCAGCGCATGTCTCGCAATGCCGAACACGCCGAATACGAAGACGCGGACGTCGCGATGCAGCGCGCGGTGCTGGCGGGCTTTGCGGATCGCTTGGCGCGCCGCAAACGTCCCGGCGGTGCGGAGCTGATCTTGGCGTCGGGCAAAGGCGCGACGCTATCCGAAGCGAGCGTCGTCAAAGACGCCCTGCTGCTCTGCGCGGTGGAAGCCGACGAGTCCGGCCGCGGCGGCGGCACCGTGCGCATCGCGAGCGCCGTCGAGCCCGAGTGGCTGCTCGAGGGCTACGACACGCTGCTCCGGGAACACGACGGGCTGGAGTGGAGCGCGAGCGCGAAACGCGTCGTGCGGGTTACGCGCTTGAACGTGGGCTCCGTCGTGCTCGACGAGAGCGTGTCGCCGGCGCCGCCGTCGGAACAGGCGTCCGCCCTACTGGCGGAAGCGCTAGCCGCCAAGCTGTCGGCGCGTCCCGAAGCGGAAGCGGCGTTCCAACGCTTGACGGCCAGGCTAGAGCTGCTCGCTTCGGCCATGCCGGAGCTTGGCGAAATGCAGCTCGAGGGCAATGTGCGTCAGAGGATCTTGCAGGCGGCCTGCGCCGGCGCGGTCAGTCTGGCCGAAGTCGGCGACCTGGACATTGCCAGCCTCGCGCTGTCGCATCTTCCGCCGAAGACTGCCGACCTGCTCGCGCGTCACGCCCCAGAGCGCGTCACCCTGGACGGCGGCCGCAGTCTGGAAGTGCAGTACGTGCACGGGCAACCTCCTGCCATCGCGTCCCGGCTCCAAGACTTCTTTGGCATGAGCCGCTGCCCAACCGTCGCCGCCGGCCGCGTGCCGCTCACGCTGCATTTGCTCGCGCCGAACAAACGCGCGGTACAAGTCACCGCGGACCTGGCAGGCTTTTGGCTGCGGCACTATCCGTCCCTGCGCAAGACGCTGATGCGTCGCTACCCGAAACACCTCTGGCCCGAAGACGGCGCCAGCGCGCGCCCGCCCACCCCCGGCAAGATCCGCTAGGAGGCCCACGCGCAATGTTATCAATGATAACATTGCGGAATTGAGCCGTTTCTAGCGACGTTTTTCGGGTTCTGAGCCTATTTGTCGCCCAGGCGGCTCACGAGTTGTGACAGCAGGTTCAGCGCCTCTAGGGGCGTCATGCGCACCACGTCTGCCGCTTTTAACGTGTCGAGCACTTCTTTGTCGCTGCCGGAAGTGGGGCGCGCGCCCTGGAACAAGTCCAGCTGTCCGTCGCTTTGCCGGCGCGCAAAGTCCGCACTCGGATCCGCGCCTTCCCCCGCTTCCAGGCTTTGCAGTAGCGCTTGGGCGCGGGCCAAGACTCCGGCGGGCAACCCCGCAAGCTTTGCCACGGCGATGCCGTAGCTGCGGCTCGCCGCGCCGGGCACGAGACGATGCAGAAAGACGATGTCTTCTCCGACCTCCCGCGCGCTCACGCTGTAGTTCGCGGCATGGTTGCCGCCGCCCGCAAAGCGCGTCAGCTCGTGGTAGTGCGTCGCGAATAGCGCGCGACATTGCACTGCGTGCTC
>CBDUPW010000391.1:0-6496 GCA_965369205.1 uncultured Polyangiaceae bacterium
CCTTGGCAAGTCGCTGCATATCCGCTTCCTACGTCAACCTTGAGTGCTTGTCATTGATGCGGGCGGTCGCTATGGATTCGCGGCCATCTTGGCGCGGAGAAGCTCATGCCCATTGCGAGTCAAAAAGTACGTTTTGCCGGATCCCAGGGGGTTGACCTCGATGCTCGCCTGGAATTGCCCGAGGGCGAGCCCCTGGCCTTTGCGCTCTTCGCCCACTGCTTCACCTGCAGCAAGGAGAGCGCGGCCGCCGCGCGCATCAGTCGCGCGCTTGCCGATGAGGGCTTTGCCGTATTGCGCTTTGACTTCACCGGACTCGGTGGCAGCAGCGGGGACTTCGCGAACACGGACTTCTCTTCGAACTTGGATGATCTAGTCGCTGCAGCAGACTATCTGCGCCGGGAGCACCGTGCTCCGGCCTTGTTGGTCGGACACAGCCTCGGAGGCGCTGCGGTCTTGGGTGCGCGGGCACGCATTGCCGAAGTCCGCGCCGTGGTCACGCTAAACGCACCCTGCGACCCGGCACACGCGACGCACCTATTTTCCGCGGCGCGCCCGGAGCTTGAAGCAAAAGGCGAGGCCGAAGTATCCATCGCGGGACGCCCGTTCCGCATCAAGAAGGCGCTGCTCTTGGATCTCGCCGATCAGCCCATGCAGGAGGCGATTGGCTCCCTCAAAGCCGCGCTGTTAGTGATGCACGCTCCTGCGGACAACACCGTGGGCGTAGACAACGCGCGTCGCATCTTCGAGGCAGCACGGCACCCGAAGAGCTTCATCTCGTTGGACGGTGCCAATCACCTGCTAAGCAATCGCGCCGACGCGAGTTTCGCTGCCCGTGTGATATCGGCGTGGGCAGCGCGCTACGTCATCGCAGCCGATGCCCCCCCGGCCCAAGCCGACGACCACCACGCCGTGGTGGTGGCGGAAACCCACGAAGGACGTTTCACTCAAAGCGTCGCTTTTGGCAGCCACCGCTTGCGGGCCGATGAACCTGTGGCCATGGGCGGTCTGGGCAGCGGACCGTCGCCCTACGATCTCTTGCTGGCCGCGCTCGGAGCCTGCACCTCCATGACCCTGCGCATGTACGCCGAGCACAAGAAGCTCCCCCTAGACGGCGTGCGCGTAACGCTCAGCCACAAGAAGATCTACGCCAAGGACTGCTCGGACTGTGAGACCAAGCTCGGCAAGATCGACCAAATCGATCGCGTCGTCGAGGTCGAAGGCGATCTGAGTGCGGAGCAGCGCAAGCGATTGCTCGAGATCGCAGACAAGTGCCCCGTGCACCGCACGCTCCACTCGGAAGTGAAAGTGACGTCACGGCTGGCCGAGTGAGTCGGTTTCCCCGCGGAGAAGAGGCGCCCGCATCGCGCCACGCCGCGACCCAAAAAAAAAAAAGCGCCGCCCGGAATGTGTCCGAGCGGCGCTGACGGAGTTGCTCGCTGGCAGAGCACTCCGCCGGTTAGCAGAGCAAGCTGACGTAATAGGTGGCGCTCTTGCTGACGCTGTTCGTGCCGTCAGTCACGGTGACGGTCACGGTGTGGGTGGCTTGGTTGCAGAGTCCGGCTAGATTCGCGGTGATGCTCTTGCCTGTGCCGAGAGTCTCCGACAGTGTCTGGCTGCCGTTGGTATAGGTGGTCTTCCAGGTGTAGGCGGAGTTTGGCAACGCCGGCCCGTCCGGATCCGTAGCGCTCGCGGTCAACGTGACTTGCTTGACCCATTTGCCGCCGACACTCACGTCCGCGTAGCCCACGTCCGTGCCCGATACGGGCGTCATGCTCGTGATGTTGGGCGGCAGGTTGGTGGGGTTGGGCAGGATGTTGATGGAGATCTGCTTGCTTGCGCTGATTTCCCCATCGTTGCCGGTGAACTTGATGGTGTGGGCGCCCAGGCTCAGGCTGTTCGGCGCGATGTCTTTGGTATGGCCCGTCGTGGCCACGCCGCCATCGACCTGCCAGCTTACCTGGGCGTTGGTGAGGGTGCCGCCCGGTTCGTTGTTGTCCGTGCTCGAGCCAAGCAGGCTGATCAGCTGACCCACGTAGTAGTTCGCGCCGTTGCCTGGAGACACGATGTTGACCACCGGCGCGGTGTTGGTCAACGTGTAGTTGACATGGCTGGTGTAGGACAGCCCGTGCACCGTGACCGTGGCGCTGATGATGTGAGCGCCCATGGAGAGCACGCCCGGATAGACAATGTCTTTGCCAGTGCCAAGCGGGCCGTCAATGCTGCTGGACCAGGCGACGGTGGGCGTGCCCCCGTCAGACTCCACGAGGGACTTGAAGCTCACGGGAGCTGATACGCGAGGTTCACTCGTGCCTTCGCCCGGCTTGGTGATGGTGATGAAGCCCGGCGTGGCTCCTCCAACCGCTTCTTTGACCGCTTCGTAGGCATTGACCCAGCGGTACGCTTCGGCCGAGCTGCCGGTATTTGCGGTGCTCTTCAGGATGGACTCGACAGCGGTTGCGTTCAAACTGGGGTCCGCTGCCTTGATCAGCGCGGCCACACCCGCAACGAAAGGCGCCGAAGCGCTGGTGCCGCGGAAGATGGTGGCTTCATTGCTGGCCAGGTTTTCCGGATCCGAGCCGACCCAGACCTCGAAGGGCGCATAGATGTCGATGGCGCCGTCTGCCCGGCGCGAGGCGCGGGTCGACCCAGAGTGGACACGGGGCTGGTCCCATTGCAGGCCACCAACGCAGACCGTGCCGGCCATCTCACAGGGGATCGTGAAGTCCCCGGAGTCGAGATCGCGAGCGTTGTCGTTGCCTGCGCTGGAAACCCACAGGATGTTCGCGGCGCGGATGGCGGCCCCGATACGATGCGGGAAGGAGCAAACGCCGGCCTCGCCCAAGAAGAAGCCAGAAGTGTCGCAAACCCATTGATCCACGGTGGTGCTGGCGCTCATGCTGATGATCTGCGCCCGGCCGACGCCGGAGACGAGGCCACCGATGTAGCGAATGATGTCGAAGAAGTCTTCGCGCGGAGACTGCAAGAGCAGCGGCTTGACGACCGGACCGCCAGAGCCCGCAGCTCCGCGGCTATTGTCGACGCGTCCGGCGACCGTGCGCGCCGACCCGGTACCGTGCCAGGGACAGGCCGAGGTGCCGTTACCGCACTTGCCTTCGTTCGGCACGTCGAAGCGCGTCGAACCAACGAGCTCCACGCTCTCCGGCAAATCGTCGTTCTTGAATCCGGCGTCCATGACCAGCACCCGCACTTCGTTGCCGAGCTTGCCGTTGGCCTCCAGCACGCGCCAGGCTTCAGCCACGCCGATATCCAGGGCGCCGCCGCGTTTCATGTAGGGCCATGCGAAGGGGTTGGGGGAGTAGTCCCCGGGGTGGTGTTTGGCGTCGGTGCCCGCCGCAGGGGCTTCGGTGGTTTCGCGATCCGGTATGGAGTCGTGCTGCATCACGAAGTTCGGAAACACCGAGAGGCCTCGCTTCGACTCCGTGACAAACGCGGCCAAGGTGCCAAGGGCAGCCGCACTGGATATTTTGAGTTCTTCGGGCGTCGAGCCCGCTTCTTGAAGCGCGCTGTCCATGCCGGCAATGTCTGCTTTCTCCGACTTGATCTGCACTGCATAGAACGTGAAGCCAGAGTCATCACCCGCATCGGACAGATCCAGGGTCTCCAAGATCTTTCCTTCGTAGCGCGCAACGAGAGCGTCGACGTCAGCCTTGCTCTTGGCGGCGACGACCAGTTCGTTTTCGTAGAACTGCATGACGTTGCCGCCCGGGCTGGTCATGGTCGCGACGTGCCTCTCAGGACCGCCGTCTTCGAAGGGTGGGATCACCGCGGAATCAACCAGCACGCTTTTGTCGATAGTCACCGCCGTACTCGGGCCGGGATCCTTCGGCTGCTGGGCGTCCGTGCTTGAGTCGCTGCTGCAACCAGCAAACGCGAGTGAAAGGCTGAGAGCGAAAATGCCAAGGATAGGTCGTCGCATGAAAGGTTCTCCTTTGCGCCCGATGACCGAGCGTCACGAGTCAGTGTCGTCACTGCCGCTGGCGTGTGCTTGAGCGCTGGCTGAGGGTTTTCTGAGCGTCGTCTGAATCCTGGAGCCGAAGCGCGGCGCGATGTAAGTGTTTGTAAAATCACGGGAATATCCGGAGCTTGGGTAGGCTTTGGAGGCAAAAACTACCCCGGCTGTGCTAGTGGAAGCGTTGTGAGAGGGCGATCACGTCGCTGGATTCGAGGGCGTCTTAGGTGACGGACACAGAGGCCGCGCCGCTGCACCTCCGCTTCGACGAGTTCGAGCTCGTCGAAAAGACCTTCGAGTTGCGCCACCGCGGCCAGGTCGTTGCCGTGCAACCCAAGGTGCTGGATCTGCTGATCTACTTGGCACGCCATCGGGAGCGTGTGGTCACGAAAGAAGAGCTACTCGAACAAGTATGGGCGGACGCCGCCGTCAGCGAGGCCTCTTTGAGCCAAGCGGTGAGTGCCGCTCGTCGCGCGCTTGGCGACTCTTCCTCGGAGCCCCGGATGATCGCGACAGTGCGTGGTCGCGGATTTCGTTTTGTGGCGGACGCCAATACGCTCTCTGCGCTCGGTGCCACCCATCAGGACGGACGCTCGCCGCTGTTCGCCAGTGTTCGCCCGAGCGAAGGGGTGCGAAGCTCTGTGGTCGATTCGGCGATCCCGAGCACGGCCGTCGAGTCGTCTCAAGCGCACGGTGGCGCGGCACCGGAAGAGTTCCTATTCGTGATCATGCGTGCGGCGGCCCCGGCCGAGGGCGGGGCTGCGATTTGTTTGACGGGGGTGGACGAGCTTACGGTGGAGCGTGGTGACGGTCGTCAAGTGCGCCGCTACGAAGACGGGGGAAAACGCTTGCTGCGCCTGACTCTGGTAGGCGAGGCGGTCAGTCGCAAGCACGCTCGGTTGACACGGGAAGGGGCGCAGATGGTGCTGCGTGATCTGGGTTCCAGTAATGGTACCTGGCTCGGCGGCCAGCGCGTACAGAGCGCACCCCTGGCTCCGGGGACGCTGTTCGAATGCGGACACACGCTCTTGCAGCTGGGCAGTAGTGCTCTGGAGCGTGGCATTGAGATGGACCTCCTGAACGGACCGCTCCCGGGGCAATTGCTACCGTCCGTATTGCCCTCCCTACGCGCACTGTCGCGGGATCTGACGCGGATGGCGGCGACGCCCTCGGCACTGTGGCTCGAAGGCGAGCATGGCGTCGGCAAGTCGACCCTCGCAGCAGCCGTGCATGACGTGTCGGGGCGCCCGGGAACGCTTGTGCGGGTCGACTGTGTGCAGGCGTCCACGACGGAAGCACATTGGCCGGCATTGCTCCAAGAAGCGCGCACGGGTTCACTTCTGCTTGAGAACGCTGACGCGCTCCCTCGCACGGCCGCGCTCTCCCTCGCGGCCGCCCTGGACGCACCGGCGGCTGCGGAAGTGCGCCTCCTGGCCACGTCGCGCACTAGCTACGCGGAACTGCTTGGCAATGGCGGCGCGCCTGAACTGCTGGGCCGTTTCTCGGGGTACCGCGCTTCGCTGCCTCCGCTGCGCAGGCGCATCGCGGATTTGGGGGCACTCGTGAGCTGTTTGGATTCCGGAGCCGAACCTGTCGAGCTGGACGCGGTGACGGCGTTCGCTCTCTGCCGCCACGACTGGCCCGGCAACATCTCGGAGCTGCGCGCCTGCCTGGGTGTGGCGCGGCGCATGGCGGGCAGCGGGCGCCTGCGCATGGAGCATCTGCCCCCGGCGGTGCGCGGCCTGTCCTAGCCGCCGCGCGTTTTCCGGAAGCGGCGCCACAGGTGCAGGGCCAAGACGACGGTTCCGCTCAAGTGTACAAAAACGTCGGCCACGTCCAAGGGCTTGGCGAGTGTGCCGGCCTGGAGCATTCGGAGCTTCTCAAGCAGATGCGGCTCCGGGAAGAACGGCGCGAGCAGCAGCAGGCCCGCACCAATCGCCAGCATGGGAGTCGACATGCTGTCTATGAACTTCCAAATGCCAGCCATCGTGCTCCGCCTGTAGCATCAAATTGCAGTGACGACGGCGCCGATCTGACTTGGATGCGCTTCGCGGTATACTGCGAAGCAACTTAAAGCTTGCCTACGGGCACGAGGAGGGACTTCGTGAAAACGCGACTCACAATTGGTGGCCTTTCGGTATTGATGCTGGCGTTCACGCCGGGGTGTGGCGGAGATGATAGTAGCGGTCTGGGCACAGGCGGCAGTGGTGCGACTGCAGGAAACGCAGGCACCGGAGGCGGCAGCGCGGGCGCCAACACAGGCGGCAGCTCCGGCAGCAGTAGCGGCGGCAGTGCGGGCACGGCGACGGGAGGCAGCGCCGGCACTGCCTCCGGCGGTGCGGCAGGCAGTTCGGGTTCCGGTGGCAGTGCGGGAAGTGGCGGCAGCGCCGGATCCGGCGGAAGCAACACGGGCGGCACGAGCAGCGGCGGCACCGGCGGAAGCAACACGGGCGGCACGAGCAGCGGCGGCACCGGCGGAAGCAACACGGGCGGCACGAGCAGCGGCGGCACCGGCGGAAGCAACAC
>CBDUPW010000392.1:0-6489 GCA_965369205.1 uncultured Polyangiaceae bacterium
CGCCACGCACCGCGCCAAGGAACTCACCCACCAACTGCTAGCCTTCGCCAGCGAGCAGCTGCTGGAACCCAAAGCCTTGGACCTGGGTGGCATGGCCCGAGATCTCGAGCGCTTGCTTCGGCGCGTTCTCGGCGAAGACATCGCGCTTTCCACCCGCGTGCCGTCCGGGCTGTGGCCCGTGTGGGGCGATCAAGGACAGATGGGCCAAGTGCTGCTCAACTTGGCCGTCAACGCGCGAGACGCCATGCCCCAAGGAGGCGCCCTGAGCATCGAGCTCGCCAACCAAATGGTGGCCGAGCTGCCCGCAAGCGCGCCGCCCGAGACCAAACCCGGTGACTTCGTGCAACTGAGCGTGCGGGATTCGGGCACGGGCATGAGTGAAGAGGTGCAGCGGCGCATCTTCGAACCCTTCTTCTCCACAAAGGGCCGTGGGTCTGGTTTGGGTTTGGCGACCGTATACGGCATCGTAAAGCAGGCGGGCGGCTTCTTGATTGTCAAAAGCGCCCCCGGTCAGGGCAGTGAGTTTCGCGTGTTCTTCCCCCGAACTCGCAACGCCGTGCGTGCTGCGCTCTCTGCGGTGCCCAACGCGCCCCGACCCGACCAGCACAAGACCGTGCTCTTGGTCGAGGACGAACCCACCGTCCGCCGTGGCACCGCGCGCATGCTCAAGCTGCTGGGCTTTGGCGCCGTCAGCGCGGAGTCCGGCGAAGCCGCCCTCGAGTTGCTCGGCTCCGGGGAACACGACATCGACCTCGTGCTCACGGACATCGTGATGCGGGGCATGAGCGGCTTGGAGCTGGTGGAGAAGCTGCGCGCCGAGGCGCCCACCCTGCCTGTGCTGTTCATGTCGGGATACTCCGGCGGGGCAACCGTGGACCTGGGGGATGGGGATCGCGCGGCGTTTCTGCCCAAGCCGTTTTCCGCCGAAGCGCTGGCGCAAAAGCTTGCGGCCCTGTTGAACGTCGCAGAGTAGGCTCCGCACCGAAGGCGCGGTGTAGCCGCCGCCCCCGGGCAACCGACCCGGTCAACGCACATGCTATGCTCAGCCCAATGGCGACGTCGGACTCAGCGCAACTGACCAGGCTCACGCCCGAGCAGCGTGCGTGGATCCTTGCGGACGAACAGCTTTGGCGACGGGCGCACCGCGCCGCAGAGCGGCACCCTGGGGTGGATGTCGCCGGCATCTACCGCGTTTTGCGAAATCTCGATAAACCTCCTAGCGAACGCCTCCGGGCGGCACTGCACCATGGCCGACTTTTCCGCGTTCACTCCCCCTGAGCGCGCCCTTCTGGATGCGCTCAATCGCAAGCAAGTCCGCTTCATGATCGTGGGGCTGAGCGCCGCCGTGCTCCAAGGCGCGAACACCGCAACCCGAGACATCGATATCTGGTTCGAAGATGTGAGCGATCCTCGCATTGGCGAGGCCGTGCGCGAAGCGAACGGCATTTGGGTTAGCGGGACTTTTGGCATGCGGCCCCCTCAGATTGGTGGCGACGAACTCGGAGACCGACTTGACGTGGTCACCCACATGCACGGCCTTGGGAAGTTCGCCGACTAGTTTGTCAACACCAGCCTGATCACTGTCGACCAACTGCCGCTCCGCATCCTGAACCTCGAGCGGATTCTGGTCAGCAAGCGCGCAGCAGGTCGCACCAAGGATCTCGCGGCCATTCCCGCGCTCGAAGAGGCCCTAGCAGCCCTGGACCTACCCGCCCACGAATAGACCCGCGCCCGAGGGGATAGAGATCGCGCGGCTGCCCAAGCCGTTTTCCGCCGAAGCGCTGGCGCAAAAGCTTGCGGCCCTGTTGAACGTCGCAGAGTAGGCAGCCGGGGGAAGGGTTACGCTGCCGCCGGCGTAGAAGACCGCGGCCGCACGCCACCGGGAATGCAGGCTCAGGCTCGCGCCGGCCGGGGAACCGAAAATGGAAGGCTTCGTCGTCCGACGACTCGTCAAGAACGTCCGTGTCTTCGAAGTATTTCGTCGCGGGCTGGCGACCGCGCCGCGTCTCTTGCCCGGCGCGCTCCTGCCCGTGGGCCTGCTGCTGCTCCCTGCCCTCGTCCTGCCCTTCGTGCTTCCGACGGCACTGCCCGCCGAGTTACGCGAGCTGCTCTCTCCGCTGCTGCTCTCGAACTACGCGGTCGCGGTATCGCCGTTGGCAGCGCTCTTGCTCGTGCGACCCGCGGTGCGTGCTGCGGCCGGCAGTCGGCTTGAGCTCAAAGACGTAGCCCTTGGGGGATTTGCGCAGCTGAAGAGCGGCTTCGTCGTCGCCAGCGTCGCGGGACTGCTGTGCGCAGCAGCTTTCGCGGCGTGCTGGCTGCCCGGGCTGTTCGTCGGTGCGCTGCTATTTGCGGCGGGGCCCGTCGCCGCGTTGGAAAGCGGGAGCCCCAGCGAACGCTTGAAGCGTATCCGAGCCCTCGCCACGGGACACGTGCTGCCATTGGCCGGCGTGGTGTTCCTGATCGGATCCGTGGAGGGCCTGCTCTTCCGACTGTTCGGCGCGTGGCTTGTGCTCAGCGATCCCGTGGACCTGGCCGTGCTCGCCGCGCCGGTGCTGGGCTTCACCACGCTGCTGCGCGCCAGCGCCGCGGCGGTCGCCTACGAAGACATGTTGATCGGCTGCGGCGAGGCCGAAGTGGGCGAACTCGCCGAGCGTCTCGGCGGCGTGCAGCGCGATGTAGACGCTTTGGCGCTGTCGGAAAAGGGCATCGAAGCCCTGGCCAAGCGCCGCTCGATCCTGGGCAGCGTGGCCGAAGGCGGGAGCTTGCCGGACGAAGCCGACGCCCTTGCTTCCGTGCGCGACATGGAGGGCATCGCGATCCGTAAGCGCCGCAGGGTGCAAGTCGTCCTCGCCGCCGCGGTGGGCATCGTCGTGATTGGCAGCGTGGGCGCCGTGGGCATGGGCGTCTCGGCGCGCCTGGCCGAAGCAAAGCGCACCGACGCCTTCGAAACGACCCTGCGCGCGGCCCACGCCGAGTTCCCAGACGGCAACATGCCGGCGACCCAGGCCGACAACCTCGGCCGCGAGATCGCCGGCTTCGTGCACGGCGCCCGCAAGGGCACGCGCCGCGCGACCTTGGGGCGCCTGATGGCAATCCACGCCGACGTCTTCTACGGCCCAGGGTTTTCCAAAGCCTTCGCGCTCTGGGGCGACGACGCGGACAGCGAACAGATCGTCGGCGCCTTGGCGATCGCCCTCGACGCCGCGGGCTGCGCCAGCGCCGTGCCTGAAGCCCACAAGGACGCCAAGAACCCAGCGCGCGCCTTTGCCAAGAACTGCCCCGCCGGCGAAGCCGCGCCCCTCGACTACCGACGCTTCCGCCCCACCACCTCGCTGTCCAACGCCGCCCTGGGCGAATTGCTGGAACTACGCGCTCGCGAGCGCCGCATCGAAGAGCATCTACTACACCAAACGGCGATCCAGCTATTGCTCCCGGAGTAGCTAGCGCATCCCCCGCTGCGGCGGTTTGCTATGCTCGGCGCCGTGTCCGCGATCCTCTTTGCAAAGACGTGCGTCGCGATGGCGCGCATCACACTTCCCACGGCTGCCGAGGGCATGCTCGGTCGCGGCAAGAGCCCGGAGATCTACGACGCGCGGCTGCAGGCCTGGGCGGCGCGTGTCAAAGCCATCGCGGACATGCGCATCACGGTGGAAGGCCGCGAGCACCTGAGCAGCGGCGACACCTTCGTGATCATGAGCAACCACCAGTCGCATTTCGACATCCCCGTGATCTACGACTCTCTGCGCTGCCGCATCCGCATGGTGGGCAAGGCAGAGCTATTTCGCATTCCGCTGTTTGGCAGCGCCATGCGCGTCACGGGCTTCGTTGAGGTCGATCGTCACAATCGCGCGCAGGCCGTGGCGGCGCTGCACGGCGCGGAGGCTGCGCTCGCAGCGGGCACCAATATTTGGATCGCTCCCGAAGGCACCCGCAGCGAAACCGGGAAGTTCTCGCCCTTCAAGAAGGGCGGGTGTCATCTGGCGCTGGGCGCCGGCGCGCGCATCCTGCCCGTCAGCATCGACGGCACGAAGGACGTGCTGCCCGCCCACAGCAAGACCATCACGCCGGGGCAGCATGTGCGCGTCGTGATCAGCGCGCCCATCGACTCCAAGGCCTTCGGCGCCGAGGGCATGCCGGAGCTCATGGCCGCGGTGCGCTCCGCCATCGCCGCGCACGTGCCCTACGCCTGAGCGCCGCTGCAAAACCAGCCCGGCCCGCGGCTTCGGTCTGTTAACATCGCTTGTTGATGAGCAAACCGCAGACGCTGGCCACCACTTTGTTCCTTTGGACGGTTTGCGCAGCGCCCACTGCGCTGGCACAGGGCGCGCCCCCGACGGGCACCTTGCCGAGCGCGCCGCCAGCGGCTGCGCCCCCTGCCGCAACGCCCCCCGGGCAAGCGGCACCGGGACAGGCGCCTCCCGGGCAAGCGCCTCCCGCTGGATACGCGCCTCCCGCGGGACCGCCGCCCGCGGCCTACGCCGGTCCGGGCTACGCGCCGCCGCCGCCTGCGCCACCCCCGCCGCCAGCTGCTGCGGGCAGACGTCCCGCCGAGGTCTTCTTGTTGCTCGGCCTTGGCGGCGCAGTCTGCGACAACGAAAAGCCCGACAGCGACTGCCCGGTGGATGGTGGCGGCGCCTTCGGCCTCGGTGGGCTGTGGCGCTTCCACGACAACTGGGCCGTGGGGCTGGAGCTCGCGGGTTGGAGCTTCAACGTACGCGACGAGTGGCGCGGGCAGCTTCAGAACGACGCAGAGGACGTGAAGTTCTCCAGTTTCTACTTTGGGCCCATGGCGCGCTGGTACTGGTTCGATGAGGGCGTCGCCGATCCGTATTTGCAGGCCGGCCTCGGCATCGGCACCGTGTCCGCGGAAGCGAAGAATCAAAGCGCCAGCTACGAATACAACGCCCGGGGCATCGCGTACTCCCTAGGCATTGGCGTGGACTTTCACGTGGCGGACGTCTTCCGCATCGGGCCACAGCTCCTGGCCTACCTGCACGTCTCCAGCGAGATCTGCGACAACCCTGCCGGCGCCAGCGAAACCTGCCGCGACCCCGGCAAGAACCCAGATGGGGACCGCGAAGGCCTCGCCCTGCCCTGGCGCTTCGTGGCCGTGGGTACGTTCATGTTTGGGGATCCCTGAGCGACCGGGGCGAGTACCCCGCGTCAAGATGTGATAGACAGCGCGTGCCAACGAGGGGTACGGCGTCCCAAACTTTCTACGCGCCCCATATGACCAAGCTCGCCTTCGCATACACTGCCGTTGCGGCCCTCGCTTGGCACACCCCGGCAAGCGCGGCTCCGGGCCAGCCGGACCGCGATTGGGCGCTACGTCTCGGGCTCGCCGAGGACGTAGCGTTCATCGGCGGAGACGACGTCTGCACAAAGCAGAGCCAGCTCGATGACGGCTTCTCGTGTTTCCGAAGCTCGGGCTCGCAGTATCACGGCACACCGCTGCCCGGGCAGCGCGACAAGATCAACCCCGGGCTGTCCTTTGCGACGACTCGGGTTGTCGCCGGCGCCGATCTCGCCATCGCATCCTGGGCCGCCTTCGGAGCGGAGGGCGGCGTCGTTGTGCTGGGCGCAGGACCCACACCCGATGGGGGCCGAGCGTTCCTTCCGGTGCACGCCGCTGGACGTCTATTGCTCTTCCCAGGCAGCGACGCCAGGCGGCACGACGCATTCGCGGCGTACCTGCTGCTCAGTGGCGGGCTGCGCCAGATTGACGCGAAACAATCCGTTTCTGTAGTGGAAGATCCGAACGCACCACCGCCGCCGAACCAACCCGACAATCCGCCCGTTCAGAGCCTGGACGCGTATCGCAAAATGGGTTCGGGTTTCGCTGCTCTGGGGGGAGGCGCGCGCCTCGATTTGGCTGACCACTTCGATCTGGCCGGCGAGCTGAGCGTCCTTCGGCTGTTTCCCTCCAGCGGCACCGCGCTGTCGCTGCTCGTCGGGCTGCAGTACGCGCTATAGGCACGTCACGGGAACTCGGGCCGCTGGATCTCAGCCGAACGTGCGCACGCTTCCACGTCCACGTTGCCCCGGAGCCAGCTCGTCAAGCAGCGATCGGCGTCACTGCCGGGTGCCCACGGGGCGCCGCCCTTATGCTCCTCACTGCCACGGGCTTTGCGCACGATGGTCAGGGCATCCAACTCACGCGCCCCCTGTTGAAGGAACAGCGTAAGCCGTTCTGGCTCGAGCAGCACCACGGACTGGAAGTTTGCGTCGTGCTCCTCGGGCGTCGTCACGCCACTGCCGCTCACGTTGGCAGGCAGGCGCAATCCGTTGACATGATAGAGACGCAGTGAGCGGCCAGTCTGGCCGTGGCAATCCAAAGAGCCGCAGTGCGCGCCCAGGGTTTCACTCGGCGGCGCAAAGCTGTCCCGGGGCGGCGTGAGAAAGCCAACGCGCTCGTCCTCCGGTGGCCCGGAACACGAAGAAAGCACCGCAAGCACACACAGCACGCGGAGCTGCTGCCAGCGTCCGGTC
>CBDUPW010000393.1:0-6456 GCA_965369205.1 uncultured Polyangiaceae bacterium
AGCCCACGGAAAGAAAACATGGTGTCGTCGCGACGGTCCGACATGAATGGCCCTGCCCTTTTGCCTGCGGTGGCGGTTAGATTGCTCAGACAATCGGGCCGCCCCGAGCCTTGGGTCCCGGCGGGCCCGCCCTGAACGGGCTGCCAGGGGCTAGAGCCCGAGCTGCTTCGCGATGATGATCTTCATGATTTCGTTGGTGCCCGCGTAGATGCGCGCGACCCGGGCGTCCATGTACGCCCGGGTCACCGGGTACTCCAGCATGTAGCCGTAGCCGCCGAAGAACTGCAGACAGCTGTCCACAACCCGAGAAAGCATTTCGGTCTGCCACAACTTGGCGATGGAGCATTCTTTCACCAAGCCACTATTTTTCATGTGCTCCTCGACGAGGCGATCGAGAAACGCGCGCCCCACTTCCACGTCAGCTGCGCATTCGGCAAGCTTGAATTTGGTATTTTGGAAGCTACCGATGGGTTTCCCAAAAGCCTTGCGCTCCTTTACGTACGTGAGCGTGTCGCCAAGTACCTGCTCCGCACTAGCCTGCGACGCGGCAGCCACCACGAGCCGCTCTTGCGCCAGCTTCTGCATCAGCATCAAGAAGCCCGCCCCTTCTTCGCTCAGACGATTGACGACCGGTACGCGGCAGTCCTCGAAGTGCAGCTCCGAAGTATCTTGGGACGGCATGCCCATCTTCTTGAGCTTCTTGCCCTTGGTGAATCCGGCAGTGCCGGCCTCCACCACGATGAGGGAGATCCCACTGTGTGCTTTGTTCGGATCCGTATCGGTCTTTGCCGCGACGATCACTAGATCGCACAGGATCCCGTTGGAGATAAACGTCTTCGAGCCGTTGATCACGTAGTGCTCGCCGTCCCGGATCGCCGTCGTGGAAATGCCCGCCAAGTCCGAACCCGTACCCGGTTCGGTCATGGCGATGGCGGTGACGATGTCGCCCGAGGCGCAGCCCGGCAACCAGCGTTTCTTCTGTGCGTCGTCCCCGAACTCGTGGATGTACGGCACCACGATGTCCGAATGCAGCGACATGGCAAAGCCCGATTCGTAGACCCGCGCGAGCTCTTCGATCACGATCAAAGAATGCAGCAAGTCGCCCCCTGGCCCGCCATACTCGGGCTCCAGCCACGGGCACAAGAAGCCTGCTTGGCCTGCCTTCGACCAGGTCTCGCGATCGACGCTGCCCGCATCGTTCCAGCGCTCTTGGTTGGGCGAGACTTCGCGCTGGACGAACTTTCGGAAGGAGCTCCGGAATAGGTCGTGTTCTTCAGAAAAGATATTTCGGTCCACTGTCGTTTTTCCTCTTCCGCAGACTACACCTCCAGGCCAGTCCCGGCACCCGCGTTGGAAGCGGGACCACGCGCATCCGCTGATCGAAACAGCAGCGACCTCGTGCTAGCCTGCCCGGGTGAAACGAGCACTATTTCTCCTGGCGCTGGGTCTCGCCGGCTGCCCCTCGTCCAAGAGCGACGACCCGACCGCCGGCGCGCCGAGCGCGGCGGCCCAGGGCGCCAAGGCGCTGATCCCACTGGCTGTGGGGCAGTGGACGCGCCACCGCGTGACCCGGGAAGACGGCACCCAGTCCACAATCCGCTACCAAGTCGTGGCGAAAGAGAACGACGCATTCTGGGTGGAAGTGGCAAGTGGGGACGGAAGCGGCACCGTCATCCAGCTCTTGATGAAGAAAAACAGCGAGCACGACGCCGAGCTGATCGCCGGGCGCGTTCGTGCACCGAGCGGCGAGATGAAGGAGTCACGCGGCGCGGACTTCGAGAAACACAAAGACGGCTTTCGCAAAGCCATCAGCGGCACGCTGCTGCCGAAGATGCAGGGCCTGCCACAGAAAGACATCGAAGTGCCGGCTGGCAAATTCGCCGGCTGTTACGAAGAAGTGCGCACCACAGAGGTGGCGGAAATCTCCGCAACGAACCGAACCTTCGTGCACCCGTCGGTTCCCATTACCGGCCTGGTGCTATCCGAAACGGTGGGTGAAAAGCACAAGATGGAACTCGAAGCCTTCGGCATGACCGGCGCCAAGAGCGCGATGTAGTGCCCCGGTTCCCCCGGAAGCGGGGGAACGTTCAAGCAGCCACTGACAAAACCTCAGACGCGCAATCGGGCCGCGCCTGTGGCCACGTTTTGGCCTACGACCCCAGGCTTGGCCCGGCGCTCACCGTGGAAGGTGAGACCACTTTGTGCCATCTCCACCAAGATCGGCGCCGGGGCGAAGCGACGGCCAAACTTCTTTTCGTAGTTTTCGAGGCGACGCACCACCTCGAGCACGCCGACGGTATCCACATAGCGGAAGGGACCACCACGGAAGGGCGCGAACCCCAGGCCGAAGATGGCACCGATATCGCCATCCCGTGCACTGCGCAGGATCCCCTCGCCGAAACACAATGCTGCCTCGTTGACCATTTGCAGGGCGCAGCGCTCTGCGACTTCGTGTGCAGGCAGCTCGGACTTGGGCTGCACGCCCAACACCGCGTACACGCTGTCGTCCACTTGCTTCTTGCTCTTCTTCTTACCGTCATAGCGGTAGAAGCCGCGGCCGTTCTTGCGTCCGAAGCGCTTGTCAGCCACGAGCTTTTCCATGCCTGCGGGCGGGATCAAGCGGTCCCCGTAGGCCTCGAGCATGATCTTGCCGACCTTTTCGCCGACGTCGATGCCGACCTCGTCGAGCAACGTGATGGGACCGACCGGAAACCCCCAATCCATCAGCGCGCCGTCCAGCTTTTCGACGGAGACGCCCTCGGAAAGCAGATACGCCGCCTCGTTCATATAGGGTGCGAGGATGCGCGACGTGTAGAAACCAACGCCGTCGTTGACGACGATCACGGTCTTGCCCTGCTTCTTGCCAAGCTCGACGCAGGTCGCGGTCACCCAGTCCGCCGTCTTGCTCGTGACGATGATCTCGAGCAGCGGCATCTTGTGCACGGGCGAGAAGTAATGCATTCCGATCACGCGCTCTGGATGCTTGGCGCCCTCCGCGATGCGCGTAATGGGCAGACTCGAGGTATTCGAAGCAAAGATGGCCTCGGGATGCCCCTGCGCTTCGACGTCCGCAATCATCCTGCGCTTGAGGTCCAGGTCTTCAAAGACCGCTTCGATCACGACTTCGGCTTCGCGGAAACCGCTGTAGTCAGTCGTTGGCGTGATTCGCGCGAGGATCACATCGCGATCGTTGGCCGAAATACGACGGCGCTTGAAGCGCTCTCCAACGATATCCCCAACGTACTTCATGCCCGCGGCGAGCCCCTTGTCGTCGCGGTCCTTGATGCGCGTGGGCGTCTTGGCAATGGCACTGGTGATGTACGCAATGCCCGCACCCATCAGCCCCGCGCCGAGCATGCCGACTTTGTGGACCGGGCGTGCCTTCACTTTCGCGTCGTCCACACCGGTGTCCTTCTTCAGCTCGGTCGTGGCGAAAAAGATGTTCATCAGCTGGGCGGCTTCAGGACTGACCACTAGCTCTCCGAACGCTTCCGCTTCCGCCTCTAGGCCCCGAGCCATGCCCTTCTCCAGCCCGGTCTTGATCACCTCCAGGATCCGCTCCGGCGCGGGATAGTTGCCCCGGGTCTTTTCCAGCAGCTTCTTCTTGGCTTGATCGAAGAGGATCTTGCGTCCCAGGCCGGTTTCGCCCAGCAGCCGGTCGGCCAGCTTTGAAGCGTCGAAACCGGAACGTTTCTTGTCGGTGGCCTTCGCGTCGGCGAGGGACAGGGCCCGGCCGCATGCAACCTCGAGCAAGATTGCTTCGGGCACGACCTCGTCCACCAAGCCGATCTTCTTGGCGCGCTTGCCGTCGAGCTGTTTGCCGGTGAGCATCAAGTCCAAAGCGGCCTGCACGCCGACTAGCCGCGGCAAGCGCTGCGTGCCGCCGGCGCCCGGCAAGAGGCCCAACTGCACCTCCGGAAGTCCCAGCTTGGTCTTCTTGTCGTCGCTGGCGACCCGCCCGTGACAGGCCAAAGCCAGCTCCAAACCGCCGCCCAGGCATGCCCCGTGAATCGCTGCGACCACCGGCAGGCGAAACGCTTCCAGGCGGTCCATGCCGCGCTGGCCTGCGCGCGACAGTTCCCTTGCGTCATGGGCAGTACGGACTTTGCCCAGCATCTTCACATCCGCGCCCGCGATGAAGGACCCCGGTTTGCCACTCGTAAAAACCACGGCGCGTACGTCGCTGGATTGGTCCAGCTCTTCGAACATCTGCCCGAACTCTTCGCCAAAGCTCTGCTGCAGGGTGTTCATGCTCTCGCCGGGCACGTCCATGCGAATCACCGCAACGCCGTCAGACCGCTTCTCCAAGCTGAGCATGGAGGTGTGTTTGCCGTTACCGTTCTTCTTGGGTGCCATCACTCCGCCTCCAGAACCATTGCTGCGCCGAGGCCGCCCGCTGCGCACGCTGTGCACAGCGCCAAGTCGCCACCCCGTCGTCTTAGTTCGTTCAATGTTTGCGTGATCTGCCGACCGCCGGTCGCCGCAAAAGGATGCCCGATCGCGATGCTGCCGCCGCTGACGTTGAACTTGTCCCAGTCGATTTCGCCGATCCTCTTGCTGCGACCGAGATGCTCCTTGGACCAGCTGTCACTCTCGAAAGCCTGAGTGTTGCTCAGCACCTGAGCGGCAAACGCCTCATGCATGTCGACCAGGCTCATGTCTTTCAGCTTCACGCCCGCGCGGTCCAGCGCCAGGGGCGTCGCGTGGCTTGGTCCCATCAGCATCTGCCCCGCGGGGTCGAGAGCCGCAAAGGCGTAGGAACGGATGAAACCGAGCACGTCGAATCCGTCAGCTTTGGCCTTTTCCTCGCTCATGAGCAGAACCGCGCTGGCTCCGTCCGTCAGCGGCGAGCTATTGCCCGCGGTGATGGTGCCGTGTTTGCGATCGAAGGCGGGTCGGAGTTTTTCGTAGCTGTCGACGCTGCTGTCTTTGCGCACCAAGTTGTCTTCCGCGAACGCATCGAAGGCTGGCGGCACAAAGACATGCATGACTTCCTGTTCGAAGCGCCCGTCTTCCCAGGCGGCGGCAGCCAAGCTGTGGCTGCGGTGTGCGAGTTCGTCTTGTGCCTTACGGGAGATGCCATTTTCTTTGGCCATCTTTTCAGCACTCTCGCCCATAGTCAGCCCAGTGCTCGGTTCTTTGAGCGCGGGAGGCACGGGCACCAGGTCCTTGGGACCGAGCTTGCTGAACGCTTTCAGGCGGTCGCCGAAACTGCGTGCGCGGCTGGCGGCAATGAGCGCTTCGGCGAGCTTCTTGCTCACCGCAATCGGCACGTCGCTTGCGCTATCAGCGCCTCCGGCAACTCCGCATTCGATCGTTCCCGCCAGAATCGCTTCAGCCACGTTGACCGTCGACTGGTAGCTCGTCGCGCATGCTCGCGAGACGCTGTATGCCTCGATGCTCCGCGGCATGCCCGTGGACAGCACGATCTCCCGCGCGATGTTTGGCGCGCTCAGCGAGGGCACGACCTGTCCGTAGACGAGTTGCTGGACGTCTTCCGGCCGCACATTGCTTCGCTCAAGCATTTCCGCCACTACCAGTTTGCCCAGATCGAGCGCCGAGAGGTTCCGGTACGCGGTGCCGGATTTCGCGAACGGCGTCCTTAGCCCTGCCACCACTGCGACGCGGCGACCATTCTTCTTACCCATGAGCGCTCCTCTTCGGCGCGCCACACTGGGGGCGCGCAGCCTTTCATTCCCGCAGACGCAGCGCCCGCAGGTGCACACTGGTTAAGCACCATGACGCGACGTGTCAAGCGCAGCGCGACTTCGCAGCGATCTGCCGCCCTAACGTGGGATTTCAGGCCAGCTCTGCGGAGGACGGCTCACTGAGCGTCTGAGGCCGCACGGAATGGGTCCCGCTTTTCCCGGCGGGTGTGGAAAACCGCACGCTCACGCCAACGTCACTCCCACTCAGGCCTTCGCAAAGCGCGCCTGCGAAGGCGAACAGCTCATGACGAATGTCGTCTGGAACGGAGTGGTCCGCAAACAAGACCAACTGGCCGCTACGGCGATCCGCCATGGTCGCTAGCGCGGCGCGGGCGATCTTGTAACGCGCGGCTGCGCAGTCGGGACAGTGACTCTCCGTCGTCGAAAGCACGACCTGTACGGGAGCCTCACCAGCGTCCACAAACCCCTGAATTCGCCGGACCACACGCGACGCAAAAACTTTAGGCGACTCTTCGGGCTGCTGCGCATCCACAACGGCGCGCGACACTGTCGCCTGAAGCTCCGCAACGTCCGCTGGCCAGCGAGCGCCCTGCTCCATGATGACTAGTGCTACTTCTTTCGTGCCCATCTCTTGTCCGTACTCGTGGTCGTCAACTGGCCAGAGGCACACACCATTCCCGTGTGTTCCACTTTTTCAAGCTAAGTGGGTGACCCCTGTCCCCCAAGCGCATGAAGCCCCCAGCGCGAGACCAGCGTGCGCTCCAGAGCCATGAGTGTCAAGGCGCGA
>CBDUPW010000394.1:0-6447 GCA_965369205.1 uncultured Polyangiaceae bacterium
AGCCGCGGGGAAGTAGCCGTAGCGCGCTGAGGCGTCCTCGCTTTCGTCATCAAAGCGTTCCGTCAGTAGGCCGTCGCGCTCTGCCAAATAGTAGAGCGCGTTATCCGAGTAGAGGCGCACTCGCGACAGCAGGAGCTCCCCACGAAGCTCATTTAGCCGCGTGCGCACGATGCCGTCCAAGTTCAGCTCCAAGTCGCGGAAAGTAGTCCATGGCGTCAGCAGCACGAAGCCAAACGCTGATTGCGACAGGTCGATCACGTCCGGATACCGCCCTTGCAGCCGGCGCAGCCAGTTGAGAAACTCGACGCTTTCGTCGACGCTGATCCCCTTGTTCATGCGGGCCAGCTCCAGCGGCGAGAAGTTCTCGATGCCCACTAGGTAGGGCGCGAGTCGATGACGGCTGCCACGCAACCGTTTCGCGATGCGCTCAACCCGCGACCGTGCGCGAAGGAACCAGTCGGCCCGGGTCTCTAGGAGCAACGTGAAGGGCCGCAAGTTCTCGGAGATTGCAGATTCGAAGAGCTGCTCCAAATAGGCAAAGGGGTTCTGATCTTTGAGCACCAGGTTTTGCACATGCGGCGCGTGCTCCAACACGTAGCGCAGTTGGGCAAGCACGCGCGCCAATGCCGCATCCAGGGGCAGTGCTTCGTAGCTATTGCCCGCCGCACAAAACCCGCAGCCGCGGCCGACACCGTCAGGCAGAGCGACTCCTGAGAACTCCGGGTTTTCGCGCGCGTCGCTTTGGTAGGGACAGCCCGCATTGCCGTGCAAAACGAAGTAGTACGCGTGGGCCGGCCGCGGGCCGACCCACAGGGGTGCGAGGTTCGCAGCGAAGGCACGCTGCTTCGGGCGCCCGGGTAGCCCGGCGCCGGACTGCCCCGCTTTGTGTGCGCCAGCCGGAAGCGCTGCCCCCGTGCTCAGGTGCTCCAGCAAACCCAAGACCAGATCCGTCGCCGGCGCGGAGAGCACAAAGTCCGCATCCGGTTCGAATGCGTGCTCTCCGAGTATCGCCACCAAGGTATGACTCCGAAGACGCCGACGCAATTCCGTCGCAATCTCGCGACTGAAAATGCGTTGGTACAGCACGACGTCGTAGGGACCCAGCGCTTGCACCAGGGCGTCTAGCGCAGCACCTGGCGCGGCGGGCTCCACCACGCTCGCCACGACGTCGCATGCCACGCCCTCAGCGCGCAACTCTCCCGAGAGCACCGATAGCTCCCGATCCCCCAGGTACGACCGATCCGCATGGCTGTGCAAGCTCAAGATCGCGAACTTGGTCGGAGGCGAAGCGGGCACGTGGTGAGTATACTCCGGCGGTGACGACCGTACTCGTCGTGGGTGACACACCACGGGCCCACGCGTGGGAAGCAGCGCTGCAGCGGGCGAAAGCGGTCTGTTCCGTGCAACGAGTAGACGCAGACTGGCAAACCGTACGCGAGCAGATCAGTCACGTGCCGCAGGCCAAGCTCGCCATCGCCGCCGGCTCCGGCCTGACGGAGGCGGTCGCCGCACTTGCGGCGCAGCACGACGTCGGCGGCCTGATCAGCGCGCCTCCAGGCACGCGGCTACCCAAGGGATTTCAGCGCGCTCCCGACTTCGAAGCGGCGCCCGGCGTGCGCTGGCTTTCGAAACACTTGAGCGGAGCGACGACGCTACAGGTAGAAATCCACGGCAGCGCCGACGGGCACGGTGACGACGTATGCGAAGCCGCGTTGATCGGCCTATTGGTGGTGGTCGCCCTGGTCGGAGAAGCAGAGCTGACGGTCGCGACGCTCATGCATGAATCACTCTTCCACGCGGAGCTTTCCAGCCGCCAGCTCCCGCACATTTCTCTCGTGGCAAGGAGCGGAGGGCACAGCCTGCGCGTTCAGGCGAAAAGCGAGCGCACCCAGCTGGAACTCTCCGTGAACGAAACCTCAGAACGGCGCGTGCTGCGTGGCGCTGGCGACACTGTCACACGCGACGTCGTCTTGCCGCCGGCCCCAGCTCGCGCCCTGTCGGCGCTCTTCACGCCGGTTGCCGCGTTGGGGGCGCCGGCGCTTTTCGAGAAGGCTCGCGCCGAACTGATGCGCCTCGCGCCATCGCCTGCAGCGTTTCTGAGCTTGCGTGAGGCGACCCGGGCTCCGGCCTCGGACAGTGACTGGCCTTGGGCGGTAGCAGGCGCACTGCAACCGGAGAGCGGCGTCGACACCCTGACGGATCCTCCCGGCACGTCCGTTCTGGAACTGGCAGCCTTTGAAGCGGGTCTCAAGCCCGCGGTGTTGCTCCCGCAATCGCGCGAGCAGGCTGAAGGAACGGCCGCGCGCTTCGCGCATTGCCGAGTCCTGGATCTAGCCAGCGGGACGCTATTTGTCGCCGCCCACCGTGCGAGGGATCTTGAGACCCTGGTGCAGTTGCGGAGCGCTGCGGATCCAGACCCGCATCTTCGGGAAATTGGCGCATTGCTTGGCTATCCGAAATGTTGCGTCGATGCCTTCGCGCGGCTGAGTGACCGGAGTGACGACGCGCGCACTCGCTATGCAACCGCCCGCGGGACGGCCGCCGAAGCAAACTGGGCATGGCCCTTGAACGACACCGGCGTGCGCGTCCTGCCTTTTTTCGCCTGCAGCTACACTTGTCCCCACGCGCGGAAACAGGCTGAAGCCGTGCTCGAGCTCCTACGCGTGGAATCCCCCGCGGTGCATGCCGCACTCGCGGAGCGACTTGCGGCGCCGGTTCTCTATTTTGACGAGAACGCGTTCATACGCGTGAAGCCCGTTGGCGCAACACACCGGCAAGTGGGGGTACCGCGCGGCGCGCCCGAGTGGTTGCGACGCATCGCTCGGGCACTGGCCAGGCGGGGAACACTGCGGACCACAGGGGACCAGCTTGAGGTCACCGCCGAAGGTGCAGTGTCGGCCTCGGTCAAACGCACCCTGCCCTACGGGCTCTGGCTGCCCTTCGCGACGGAGTGAATCAGAACGGAGCGCCGCTGCCCGTCGTGCAATTCACGCACTCCGGCAGGCTCTTGTTGGCCGGGTCGTTGCACTTGAAGGGGCAGTAGTCGAAGGTCTGGAAGATCTTGTCGACCTGGTCGCATTCGTCGCTGATGCCACTGACCGAAAACTCGCCGTAGCCGCCGTTGGCGTAGAACTTCGCGGCGCATGCCGTTTCCGCGGCGCCTTGGGTGATCCAGCTGGGCAGGTCCGGCATGGCTTGATCGCCATCCGTCCCGTTCGGACCCTTGCCGGCCATTCCGTAATACGCCTCGGTGCACACCTGCGTGACCGCACAGTCCGACGCAGAGTTCTTACTCCCCCCGGAGGCGGCCAGCGCCTTGATGGTGAAGCACAGCTTGAAGAAGCCATTGCAATCCACGCGAAGGGTATTGGGCGAGAAGGGCTGCGCCGGCGCTTGCCCCGTCTGGAAGTTGATCTCGGCTTGGGTCGGACAACGCGCGCCACCGGGATCCAGAATCGTCGAGACTCCGCCGACCACCGTAGCCCCCTGCGTGTAGAAGCACGGACTCGTATTCTTCACATCCCAGTAGCCACCGCTGAAGCACTTGCATGCGGCAGCGCCCGTCGCCCCAGACGCGGGTTCGAAGGTGGGCGGTGCCACGCCCTGATAGCCCTGACATTCCCCCCACACCAAATTCAACTCACCCGTGCGAGTGCATGTGGTCGTGCCATCCTTGCACAGTCCGCGATTGCGGTTCTTGCGCTTGCCAGGCCAGCAGGCGGCGGTCTGCCCCTCGGCGCTACAGGGGCAACCTTTTAGATTCTTGTCATCCGGACACTCCGGCGTTCCCCCAGGAGTGATCGGCTTGGCGCCGGCGTCACTGCAGTCTGGTGGCAGCGGATCGTTCGCGAAGAACGCGTCCGTCGAGTAGTCGGGCGCGGAGCCATCAACCAGGATGGTGCCGGCGTCGCCAGACGTGCCTCCGCTGGCCGCGCTCGCGCCGCTGCCACCGTTCGCGGCGACCCCCCCGCCGCCTCCGGAGCTACTGTCGGCCGAGCACTGCAGCGCTGACAGTGCGAGCGCACTCAGAGTGAAGGTGATGAAGCCCGAACGAATCCATTTGCCCCACGCCATGACGCGCGAACGATAGCATCCATGGGGCAGCCAGACCCGGGGCGGCGTTTTTCTTGAGCATTTTCACTGCAGTGCCTCCGCCCCCGCTTGATCGCCGTCAAAACAGGCGCAGCCCCAAGAACACGAAGTTCACCGCGATGAAGATCGGCAGCAGCACAATGCATGCCCACACGAAGTAGCCACCGAAGCTGGGACACTTGACGCCGGCGCCGTCAGAGATGCTCTTGACCATGAAGTTCGGCGCGTTGCCGATGTACGTCATAGCGCCCATGAACACCGCCCCAAGGGAGATCCCTTTGAGCACTTCTTCGGAGACGCCCACAACCGCGTTCGCCCCGGCGTAGCCTTGCCCCTGCGCCAGGGCAAGGAAGGTCAGGTAGGTCGGTGCATTATCCAGGAAGCTCGACAGCCCCCCTGTTGCGAAAAAGAACTGCCAGGGCGTGTGCACCGGCAGTTCCCCCCCCCTTGCCTGCAAGATCATCAAGGCGGGGATCATGGCGGCGAAGATCCCTGCGAACAGCACGGCGACTTCTTCGATGGCATGGAAGGAGAACTCGTTGGCTTTGCGCGGATTGATCTTGTCACCTTCAACACGTTCCTCCTTCGTCAAGGGCGCCACGCCAAGGGAGACGCCCGCCAGCGCCAACATGACGATCTCGCGCCAGGGAACATATCCGTACCAATGGTCGGCGGGCAGGTGCACCGACGGCAACGCCGCGACTGCCCCGACCACTCCGAGCAGCAGCGGAATGCTGCGCTTGCCGTGAATGCGAATCGGTTCGATCTGCGTGGTGTCCAGGGCCAAGTCCTTCGCGCTCTCGCCGGAGTACGCGATGGTGTCCATCACGTAGAACACCACTAAGATCAGCCCCACTGCCATAGCCCAGGGCAGCACGAGCTTCAGGGTCCAAAAGAACGGTACCCCACGCAAGAATCCCAGGAAGAGGGGGGGGTCGCCAATAGGCAACAGACATCCGCCCACGTTGGCCACAACGAAGATGAAAAACACCGGAATGTGCCGGATGTTCTTGCGCTCACTGTTGGTGCGCAGCATGGGCCGGATCAGCAACATCGCGGCACCCGTCGTGCCCACGAAGTTCGCCAGGACGGCGCCGATCAAAAGGAACAGCGTGTTGACTTTCGGCGTCGCGCGGATGTCGCCTGAAATGAAGATCGCCCCACTGATCACGAACAAGCTGAAGAGCAGCGTTAGGAAGGAGAAATACTCGATGCCCGTGTGCAGCAGGACGTCGGGAGCCTTGAACGCAAAGTAGATCGCAGGCGCGAGCCCGCAGGCCACAGCGACGATGCCTTTGTTGCGATTGGACTCCCACCAATGCGGCGCGGTCAGGGGCAACACCGCAATGCCGAACAAGAGCAGCGCGAAGGGGACGACGCTCCACAGCGGCAACGAGCGGGCGAGCTCCGAATGGTCCGAACTCGCGGACGAGACCGAGGGCGTCAGCAACAACCCAACGCACAACAGACAGGCGAAGATCTTGGACACGATGGCTCCAAAGGGAAGAAACGCGCGGCATCCTCCTGCACTGCGCGACCGCTGTCACCTGCAACTTTTGGGGCGGCGCCTCGTCACCGGCCCGGCCTGCTGGTCCACAGCCGGGCCCGCCCCGCCGGAGCGACCCTTCATCCGTTCAGCGGAGCCCGAACGAAGACGTAGTCACGGTGCAGCGGGTAGTTCCACGCCAAGAAGACAGCCCCCCGGGCCAGGAGCCAGGACACGAGAAACGGCACCTTGGGGAGCAGGAGCACGTGCACCAAGGCCGCGTTGAAAAATGCACTCGACGCAGACACAAGTGCGTAGCGCCACGCCTCTCGAGCCGGCGGACCCGTGCTGCCGAAAGTCCACGCTCGGTTCATGCCGAAATTGACGATGGCTCCCAACACACAGCCGGCGAAGGTGGCCGCGGCGGGAGACGCAATAGCAAGCTGCACCAGGGAGAACGCGAGAACGAAATCTGCGGCGGTCGCAACAACGCCCGCGAAGGCGTTCCGACCCACGCCGCCACGACCGAGAACAGAGGCGCTTGACTTTGGCGAGACCGACTGCGTGCGACGCCGTACCACCATTGCGCAGACGAAGAAGAACCCGACTGTCAGACACAGCCACAGCACACGCTCGGATAGCGGCGCCGTCTCCGGGTGGGAGAGCGCGCGCAGCGCCCAAGTGTTCCCTAGGTCCATCAGTTGCCTGTGCACTAGCGTGGGCCTCGTTCACGCCAACAGCAAGTGCGGATCCGACCGACAAGCCGCACGTGGGCCACGCATGGCGACACGCGCTTCGCGCCGGGTGTGGGTCTGGCCCAAGCGTGAACCGGGTGCCACAAAGAGATGTGAATGCACGACGTCTCGAAC
>CBDUPW010000395.1:0-6438 GCA_965369205.1 uncultured Polyangiaceae bacterium
CATCCCGTTCATCGTGTCTCCTTGTCTTGGTGGTCGTCGCGCCAGAGATCGACGCCGACAACCCGCTCCAGGTTCGCCAAAGCGACGAAGTAGTCCAACTGCGCAGCCAGTGCGTCGCTCTGAATGCGCAGGAAGCGCTCACGGCCCGTGGACAGCGCGAGGATATCGATCTCCCCAAGCTCGAACGACCGCCGGAGCAAAGTGAGATTCTCTTCGATTCGGGGCAGGATCTCTTCGCCGTACTCACGAGTGCGCTGAGCCGCCGCGACTACTTCGCTGCGCGCCTCGGCGATCTGTCCGGTGAGCAACCGTCTGGTCGCGCTCAATTGGGCTCGGGCCACGATGGCGTCAGCCCGGGCCGTTGCCCGTTCCGCTTGGTTCGTCTGGGAGCTCGGGATCGGAACCGAGACAACACCCATTAGTATGTTGCCCGCACTGTCGCTGGGCGTTGCGCCCTCGTGCGCGTACTGGACCCCGATGGTTGGTCCTGGCCAAGTCGCACGATCCGCCGCGATCACGCGCGCCTCCGCCTCGCGTATGCGCGCGGTCCCGGCGCGCAGGCTCGGTAGCCGTTTCCGGGCCACCGCGAGGAGCCTTTCGAGGGTGGGCGGATCTCGTGGCACGTCGACTTTGCCCCCGGGCAGAGGCGGCGAGGCTGTCGGCCAACCTGCCAATTGCGCCAGGCGGATCCTCGACGCGACCACGCGTTGTTTCGCGGCCACCAGGACTTGCTTGGCCTGGGCGACCTCAGCCTGAGCGAGACGCAGGAGCAACGGCGCGGTCTCGCCAGCCGAGATTTGGCGCTCAACGACTCGAAGAACTTCCCGTTGAAACTTCACGACGCTCTCTGCGAGACGCACGCGCTCCTGCTCCACCAGGGCGCGGTGAAATTCGGCGTGCACGTCCGTGTGCACCGTCCACCGGATTTGCTCGATTTCCGCGTCGGTCAGGTCACCCAGTCGATCGGCGGCGTCGAGGCGAGCGCCCCGCTCCCCCGAAAGCCGGATCTGTTGCATCAACGCGACTTCCACGTCGAGCCCCGTACCGGCTCCAGCGAAACGCGGTCCAGCCGCAACGGTCACTTCCGGGTTTGCAGGAAAAAGAGGTGACGCCGCCACGCGCGCGGCCTCGACTCGCGAACGCGTACTTCGTGCTACAGCAAGGACCGGTGAGTGCTTGTCCGCGTAAGCGAGCATTCCGCCAAGTGACACTTCACCCGTGGCCCGAGGGTCCGGGAGCGGGGCTACGTGGTCGCGGTGCGCGGTTGGTCCAAGATCTACCGGTGCACGCAAGTGGGGTGGCGGCGCCTCATCGTGTCCGGCGGGGCTCTTCGCGTTCGTTTTGGGCGCACATCCGGAAGCCAGCATGATCGCGCAGCAGGCGGCTGCCCAACTACTATGCGCGGTAGTAATAGTGCGCATGCGCGCAGAGTGAAGTTGCTTCATTGGAGATCCCTCAACGCAGAAGAAGGAAGAGCGCGTGCTCCGCGCCCGTGTGAACCGCATCCAGCGCTGCAGTTCCGGTCTGGTGGGGCAGCGCAAGCGCGAGGAACAAGACCATTACGGCCGCCGGGATTGCCGAGGCCCCGCGGTGGCAGCAGCGCGCGGGCCGACGCTCGGAGAACGCGATCAGCATCCTGATTCGAAACCTGACCACTGCTACGTCTCGGGCGCCAATAGCGACGACTTCACGAACGCCCGGTCGGGACGCGCGGACGATCGCATCCGCCAGCGGCAACGGCAGCGAGCCGCGGACGACGGCTTCTCGATCACAGTGCGCTTCGCGAGCGGCGTGCCAACGCTTGGCGTGAGGCTCCAGCAGCCAACGGCCGACGGGGTTCACCAGCAGGGCCAATCGCAGCAGCAAGTACCGTAGAGGATCCAGCGAGCGAACATGTTCGGCCTCGTGACCCAAGGCGCTTGCGAGCATCTCGTCTGAAAGCTGATCCGCGAACTCGGCGCCAATGAGGATGCGAGGTTTCAGCCAGCCGTGGGTGCCAAGCGCGAATCCCGGTTGTGTCGTCACAAGCACGTTTCCACGAAGCAAGCCCAAGGCGGGGCGTGTCGAAAGCAGCCCACTCACTCGTTCGAAGACGGGCCCGGTTTGAAACGTAGCAGCGGGCCTTTCGCCACGAACGTGTTTTGCCGCAGCCGCCAAGCAGGCGACGACGAACGACCCCAAAGAGAGCGAGAAAAAACCGGGCTCAAAACAGTGAGCCGTGGTGTCGTGATCAAAAATGCA
Organism: uncultured Polyangiaceae bacterium; assembly: GCA_965369205.1. Taxonomy (GTDB): domain Bacteria; phylum Myxococcota_A; class Polyangia; order Polyangiales; family Polyangiaceae; genus JACKEA01. The sequence goes on from CBDUPW010000395.1 coordinate 2,242, forward strand.
AGCCAGCGTCGATTGTCCGGCCTCGATCTGATGGAGGCCTGCGGAAAGAAACCACGCGAGAGGCACCAGGCTCGAACATGTCAGCAGTATGTACTTCGTGTTCAACCCGTGCAGAGGACCTTCGCCGCGTTCCAGGAATACCAGGCATGCTTTCGCAATCAGGGCGGAGAGCGGCAACACGAACAAGATGACGAAGGCCACACCAAGCACAGGAAAGACCGCTTCTGTCACCCTCCCAGGTCCTTTCTCCTGCTGCGTATCAGTGCTTCCAGTTCGTCTAGTTCTTCGGCAGACGCGGCTGATACCTTTTCAGAAAGCAACGCCATCGCCTGATGCCCGCCGACTGCTCCATCAAGAACTTCGCGCGCCGTGGACTCCAGAAACTCCTCGCGGCTGAGCCTGGCCGAGTAGAGGTATCGCCTACCGTCGCGTTCTCGTTCGAGCAGCCCCTTGTCGTGCAGCCGATTGACCGTCGTCATTACGGTTGTGTAGGCGATGGTCCGGTGTTTCTCGAGCACCCGCAGCACGTCGGTCACCGCGAACCCGGACAACTGTCTGCCCCAAACAACGTCCATGACCGCGGCTTCAAGCTCGTGAAGGCGCAGCTCCAAGCCCTTTTTCCCGGATCGAATGCGAAATGTCATCTACTACGCAGGATAGTAGCTAAGGCCGTTCAGAAAGCAAACGCGATTACTAGAAGGACACTCGAACTGTGAAAACGAGGGAGCGCAGGCGAGGCAGTTTGTGATTTCGGCAGGGCGGCCAATAGAGGAGACGCTTGCACAGAGAGGGGCGAGGGCGATCGGAGCGCTCTTGGGGCACCAGCCATCGCAGCAGAGGTTTGCCGGCGCGAGGACCGTAGGGAATCGCCTGTGGACTCGGCTGAGAGCCGCCAGCGACACGGGTTGCCGCGCGACCGAGGGCGCTGTGCGGCCCTTGGTGCCCGAGTTAGCTGGCCGAGGAGCCATGGACCGGTTACCGCGTGACGGGGGACACGGGCGAAACGTGGGCGGGCCGTCGCCGCGGGCTACCTCGCGCTTCGCGCCGTCACCCGAAACGCCGGCGCAGGATCCCGATCCACCCCCTCGATGGCCGCGGCGAGCGCATCGACGTTCGGCTGGCCCGGATCGAACGAGACGGTCGCCGTTCCCGCCTGGAAGTCCGTCTCGGCCGACACGACGCCGGCGACCTTCTGGAGGGTTTGCTTGGCCGCCTCGGCACATCCCTGGCAGACCATGCCCTCGATGGTCAGCGTGGCTCGTCGCACCTCTGATGACGTCGGTTTACCGCCGGCCAGCGCTCTCGCAGCCGGCTCGTGTTGCGCCGAATCCCCAGAAGCAGGAGCCGAGGCGCGGGAGGCACTGTTGCAGGCCACCGTGCCTCCGAGGAGCAAGGCCGCCGCGAACAGTCGGCTCATGCGGCGCTCCCGACCCCCGCTGCACGAAGGCCTGCCTCGGTCGGGCCCGCGCCCGCACAGCAGTCGGCGAGCTTGCCGTTCACGACGACCGCCGGCACCCGGGTGATGCCCAGGTCCTTGGCGCGCTTAGCGACGGCCAGATCCTTCATGTCGAGGATGCTCACCTCGCACGAAGGGCACGCGATGTCGTTGACCAGTTGGATGGTGTCCTCGCACGCGGGGCAGCCCGCGCTAAAGACTTCTACGGTTCTCTTGCTCATGATTTCTTCTCCTTGTTGTTGGATTGGCTTTCATTCGGTGACAGCGGGACGGCACGCAGAGCAGTTCGGCTCGACCGTTCGCCGCGGCCAGGCGTTCCAGATGCAGGCGACGACGAGCGCGGCGATCGCGATGTAGACGATGACCGTCGAATCGAACACGAACTTGCCGACGAGCACGCCGACCGCGGAGACCGCCCCAACACCGAGCGGACCGTATCCGCGTCGAGAACGCGCTCGCCACGCCAGGGCGGTCAGCGCTGCAATCAAGAAGACGGCGCTCATGGGAAGCAGCCAGCGGTCTTCCATCAGGAACGTGAGCCCGGCTGCGCTGAGCACCCCGGCGTAGGCCGGCCAGCACAGGGGGCACACCACCTTGGGCATGAGCGCGATGCCAATCCCGGGCAGCACGGCGGCGGTCGACTTCCAGCGGCTTCGAGGCATCGTCGGCGCCGGCTCCACCGAGGCCACATCGCTTTGGTTCGCACGACCAAGAGCCTCGGTGATCTCCTCGACACGGAGTGTACCGCCGCTTTCGTAGACGCGGCAGCAGTCTTCAGCTCCAGCGGTCAGGCCACCGACGTCCACGCCGTCCACGAGAATGGTGGGTGAGCCGAAGCCGCGAACTCGCGACGGAGCCTCGGGTGAGCCGATCTGGTGCTCCTTCCAGCGCGCAGATAAGCCTGCCCGGGAGAAGGCTCGCATCAGGTTGGCACGGGCCGCTTTCACGTTGGGGCAGTCCTCGTCGTACACGAAATCAACCGTTGGCACCGCCGTCCTCCTTTTCAATCGCGTCGAGAATGGGACACTCGCTCGTCGGTCCCTTGCCCCGGCAAGCCTTGGCGAGCTTCTCCAGCGCGCCCCTAATGCGTGCCAGGTCGGCCATCTTCTCTTCGACGTCCACGATCTTGGCCTTGGCCAGCGCCCGTACGTCAGCGCAGCTCTTGTCCGGGTCGACACGAAGCCCGAGTAGCGCCGTGATCTCCTTGAGCGTGAACCCGAGGTCCTTCGCGCGCCGGATGAACATCACGCGAGCGACCGCATCGGGCGGGTACTGGCGATAGCCCGACCGCTTGCGCGGCGGCTTCGGCAAGAGGCCCTCGCGCTCGTAGAAGCGGATGGTCTCCACCCCTACGCCGGCGGCGTTCGCCAGCTTGCCGATGGTCAGGGCCGAGTCTCTAGGAGCCATGTCCCAAGGATAGACCCCGTATGATGGTACGGGGTCAAGGCGCGAACCGCCAGAAGGTGTCGCCGAGTCGTGGAGCAACATCGCGAGGCATTCACCGATCGAAGGCCGCTTCAGCCGAGGGCGGTCGTCACTGTGCCACTCCGTCACGTGGCACGATCCGCGACGATTCGATCCGAACCGTGGGATCCGCACCGACAAGTGTCCTCCGGGTCTAAGCTGGAACGCTTATTGCTCAATCCGCCCGCGATGACTTGCCCTTATCGGTTTAGCTACGTCCTCACTGTGTTCTTGCTGGCCGCGTGTGGCGGGTCCTCGGATTCGAACTCGCCCGCGGCCGGAGGCTCCTCGGGGACCGGCGCAGCGGACGCTGGTGCCAGCGGCGGCGCGTCTGGCACCGGCACGGGCGGCACAGCCGCTGGGGGTACGGGCGGAAACCCAACGGGAGGCGCAGCCGGCGCAACGACGGGTGGCGCAGCAGGCACAGCGACGGGCGGCGCAGCGGGCAGCGGCGGCGCGGCGACGGGTGGCGCAGCGGGCAGCGGCGGCGCGGCAACGGGAGGCGCAGCGGGCACCGGAGGCGGCACGGGAGTGGCGTGCGGCGCGGCCACGTGCCAATCGCCGCAGGGTTGTCTTAATTGCTTCAAGGCGAATCCCCCCACCACCAAATGCGTCGCACCATTTTCGACAAGTTGCCAAATCTACCCAAACCTCCAGCTCTACTGCGACGACCCAAGCGACTGCAAAACGGGAGAGCAGTGTTCGGTCATTGAAGGCAGTGTCGGTACTTACGCTCAATGTTTTCAGGAGGCCGCGTGCACGCAGAATTGCAGCTGTGGCATCGGAGCATTCGGACAAGTCTGCAGCAGCCTGTCCGATTGCCCGACCTGCACGAAAAAATGCGAGGCGTACACGCAACCCGGCAATCCGGGGGTCAAGTTTCCGGTCAAAGTGTGCACTTGGTAGGCCTTGTGAAACAACGTCGACTCCTGGGGATATGCCTGTGGTGCGGCGTCGTGGCGCTTGGGTGCAGTGACGACGACGCCATGTCGGGGACGCGGGGTAGCGGTGGCGCCGGCGGTGGCGCTGCAAGCGGCGGCGCTGCAGGCAACGGTTCCGGCGGAGCGGGCGCTGGAGGCGTGGCAGACGCGGGCGCGGCCAGTGACGCCACACTTTCGATCGACCCGGACTTGAGAGCACCCAAGTTCGTCAAAGTCTGGGGGAAGCAAGGCACGTTGCCCGGGGAGTTCATAGAACCGAGCAGCGTTGAACTCGACGCCGAGGGCAACGTGTACGTGGCGGGTCACGAGGACCGGCTGCAGAAGTTCACTTTCGAC
>CBDUPW010000396.1:0-6417 GCA_965369205.1 uncultured Polyangiaceae bacterium
GCAGCGGCGTGGTGGAAACCCTCGCCAGCTCCGACGTGGAACAAGCATTCGCGGTTGCGGTGGATACGTCCCATGCGTATTGGGCAACCCGAAGCGGGAGTGTGCATCGCGTTCCGAAGACCGGCGGAGCGAGCACGCTCGTGGATTCCAGCGTCGGTCTGGCGGGCACGGAACCGGTCTATCTCACGCTATTTGAGAACCGCTTCTACTGGAGCTTCCGCACGCAGAGCTTCGGTGGAGTCCGGACCAAGACCAAGATCGGCAGTCAGTCCTCGCTCTCCGCGATCTCCGATCCCCACGCCCAGGGCATCGCCGTGGACGGACAGAACGCCTATTGGGCCCGCGCCGAGGCAAGCGGTGGGATCCGCAAGGGGCCGGTAGGGCTTGGCAGCGTCAGTGAACACGTTGCGGGGCAATCACGACCGGCAGGTGTCGCAGTGGACGCAACCCACGTGTACTGGACCAACAGCGGGGATGCTTCGATCCGCCGCAGCATGAAGTGAGCTCAAGGGAAAGAGCACTTGCCAATCGTGTAGTTGGCTTCGCACTCGCAGCTGCAGCGCGCTTTTTGATTGGCGTCCAAATCCGCGCAGCGCGGGGTCACCGTTAGGCTTGCGCTGCCGGACCGAGGGGCACCCTTGAAGCTGCCGTCGGCCACTTCGGTCATGCGCAGCTCGAGACGGAAGGGTTGGTCGAAGACGTCCGTGGGTTCTTCGTTTGGGCAGACCACCAGGTGGGCCACCTGACTGCGTGAGCGCAGGTCCGGCTGTTTCCAGCCGGGCTGCCCGTCGATGGGTTTCATGACGATGGTGCGCGTGTCTTCGCGCCGCAATGCCGACGTTGTGGGATCGTAGAGCTGCGCCACGATTTCCCCTTGGGTCGAGCGGAAGTTCTCCACTTGTGCGCCGACATAGATGACGAATCCGCCCTGCAATGCTGCCACCAGCTCGATGGGATCCCCATTCGAAAGCAAGCGCATGGGCTCGCTTTCTTGAATGAAGTTGGCGGGGTGCACGCCCAGGGCCAGCGCCGCCGAACCGCCCGCACCGGCAGAGCCCGGGGCGTCGTCGCCACCTGCGTCCGAGCAGCCCAACGCTGCCAACGAAAGCAATAGCCAGACCCGCACGCGCCAAGCGTGGAGTGGCCACCGGCGGATGGCAAGCGGGTTGATTGACGTCAAGTCGAATGTCAGCGACACCTACGGCACGGGTTTACCGTGACCGTCCTGCTCATCAATCCCAATCGCGAACAGGTGCCCTGGCCGGCCGTGCCCATGGGCCTGTGCTCCGTCGCCACGGCGGTGAAGCGCGCTGGACAGGACGTGCAGGTGTTGGATTTGACGTTTTCCAATGACCCGGCCCGCGACACGCGCCAGGCGCTGCTGCGACACGTGCCGAAGGTGGTGGGTGTCACCATCCGGAACATCGACAACTGCAACTTCGAACACCCCGTGTTCTTCTTGGACGAGATCAAGAAGTGGGTCGTCGACACCGTGCGGGAAGTCACGCCGAACGCCAAGCTCGTGCTCGGCGGAAGCGGAGTCAATGTGTCCCCGGCTCGGATTTTCGAGCGCATGTCCGCTGACTACGCGGTTGTTGGTGAAGGTGAAGAAGTATTCCCTCAGCTGTTGGCGTGTCTCCTCGGTGAACACCCCGTGTCGGAGCTGCCCGGCGTTTTGACCCGCGAAACCATGAGCCCGGGGCTGTTGCCCATCTTGGATACCGGGCGCATGCTCGAAAACGAGCCTCGCACGGGGCGCGCGCTGGTGCAGAGTCTGGAGCGCAGCGTGCGTAGCGAGGCCTGGCGCTGGGTGGATGTCGGGCGCTATGCCAAGAACGGCGGGCCATACCCGATCCAAACCAAGCGCGGCTGCGCGCTCAAATGTGTGTACTGCGTGTACAACAACATCGAAGGGCACGCCTATCGTTTGCGGGAGCCCGCTGACGTCGTGGACGAGATCGCCGAAGCGGTGTCTCACGGTGTGAGGACCTTCGATTTCGTCGACTCCACGTTCAACTTGCCGCTGTCACACGCTCGCGCGCTGTGCGCCGCGCTTGCCGAGCGGAAGCTGGGAGTGGAGCTGTCCACCATGGGGCTCAACCCTGCTGGGGTGACCGAAGAGTTGGTCGGAATGATGAAGCGCGCCGGATTCACGAGCGTGATGTGCACGCCCGAGAGCGCGTCCGACGTCACGCTCAAGTCTTTGCAGAAGGGCTTCAGCCGTCGCACCGTGGAGCGAGCCGCGCGAGTGCTGGCCCAGGCGGACTTGCCCACCTACTGGTTCTTCATGTTGGGGGCGCCCGGCGAGACCATGGACACAGTGCGAGAGACCCTTGAGTTTTGCGAGACGCACATCCCTCGGGACCATATGGTGCTCTTTTCCACCGGCATCCGCGTGTACGCGGGCACACCCTTGGAACGCCATTGCAAGGACACCGGCTGGTTCGAGGAGAAGGATCCACTGCTTGAGCCCAGTTGGTACCTGTCTCCGGAACTCGATCTTCAGGAATTGTACGGCGCCCTCGTGACCGCTGCGGCCCGGCACCCCAATTGGATGACGAACGCCGAAACCGTGCTCAGCGCTCGTGCTGCAACTTTCATGAAGACGGCCTTTCGTGCGGTTGGCTGGCGTGGTGCCTTCTGGCAGCATCTGCCCAAAGTGTTTCGTTTGGTTGGACTCACTGGCGGTCGAGCACGCGGCTTCGAACAAGCCAAGGGGCGCATGTCGCAGGTCGTGAACCTGCCGCATCATCGCTAGAGGCAGGTCCTCTGGCGCTGAGCCTTGGGGCTCAGGGCGCTGCTTCTGTGCTTGCGCTCGCGAGCAAGGCGCTGCGTTCGTCCTCGGGCCAGGTCGCAAAGGGGCGCTCAGCAAGCGCTGCGTTGTAGAGCCGCGCGTCGTCGCTGACGTCTCGCCCCACCCAGTTCGGCCGACTGGCCGCTGCCTGCTTCAGCGCGTCTTCGCTGTCAGTTTCCACTTCCGCCACGACAAGTCCGGAGTTCACGCCGGAAAACTCGTCCACTTCCCAGACGAAGTTCGCGACCCGCACGCGAAAGCGGGTCTTCTCGATGGCGTGTCCCCGCGCCAGCGCCAGCAGCGCCGCCGCATCCTCGCGGGGGATGGCGTAGTTGAACTCGGCTCTTGTTGCGCCTTGGCTCTTGCCCTTGATCGTGAGTTCTGCGCGCTGCCCCTCCAGCCGCACGCGCACCGTGCGGGCGGGGTCCGTGGAGAGATAGGCCTGCTTCATGACGATTCGATCCTGGGACTGCCGCCAAGCGTCACCAACGACCAAGAACTTCTTTTCTATTTCGATGCCCATGCCGGGACCGAGGGTAGCGTGCTCCGTCTCCCGCTCAACGTAAAACGGCGCCGCCGAGTATAGCCTGCGCTACGCAGCCGCCGACTGCGGCCAGGATCGCGCGACCCAGGCTCAGCGAGAGTCGTTCTTTCAGTTGGCGAGCAACCAGAAACACGGTCACTACGGCGGTGGCTGGCGCTGCAATACGCACTACCTGGGTCAATGCTCCAAAGCCCCAGACGCCGTAGGCAACTGCGTCGGGCAGCAGCCACATAAAGAACAGCGGTGTGGCGAACGCGGTGGAAAGCGCCTGCAGCGGCAGCTCCGCTCGCTTCACGCCAGCGACGAGGCCGCAAACGCCGCACAGCACCCAGAATTGCAGAAGCAGCACCGGCGGGGCGAAGGCAGCTTGCGCCGCGTAGTACATGGCACGCGGGGCGACGAACACCGGACCGCTCGGCGCATGCCCATCCATAGCGAGCCAGATGGAAAGCGCGGACCAGCTCAGCCCAACGCCTGCCACCGGCAGCGCCGCGCGGAGGAAAGGTGACGGGTCGGCGCGGTGTCCCATCTGGCGACTGTAGCGATCTCAGGCATCGCTTTGTGCACAATTCCGAGCTACACCTGGCAAGTACATGCCGACCGAGCTCGCACAAAGCTCGCCCAGCTTGGCGGAGTTTTTGACGAAACACCCGTGGCCGGCTGAAGACAAAGCGTTGGGCGCACGGATCGAGGGCATGTGGAGCTTCGAACTCGGCGCCACTCCGGCACAGGTCTGGCCCTTCGTCTCCGACACCTCACGCTTCAATCGCGCGATGGGCATGTCGCAGATGGAGTTCTTCGAACGCGACGGCAGGCTGCACGGTCGAGCCGTCAACGCCGGCATGCTCAGTGAGTGGGTGGAAGTGCCCTGGTTCTGGGTGGCTGAGCGCTCGCTCACTTGTGTGAGGCGCTACTCGCGGGGATTCGCTCACGTCATGCGTTCCGTGTACGAGCTGGTGCCGCTCGAAAGTGACCGCTGCCGTTTGGATGTGTATTTCGGCTTCGTACCCCGTGGGCTGCTCGGCCGCCTGCTCTTGTGGCTCGGACTTGGCAGCATTCGATCCGGCTTTGCCCGGGTGATCGCGGAGATCGACGCCCATCTGGCGGAGCGGCGGGAAAGTCCATACGTCCCGCCGCCACACACACTTCCGCCGGGCATCGAGGCTCGCTTGTCGCACTACCGCTCCGCTCTCGTGGAGCATGGCATCGAGGCCTCGCTGCTGGACAAGATCACCGAATACGTACGCACGGCGGATGACATGTCGCTGCATCGCCTGCGAGTCTTGCCCCTGGCGCGCGAGTGGAGGGTCGAGGTCGACGATATGTTGCTTGCGTTCCTGCATGCAACCCGACTCGGTCTATTCGAACTGTCTTGGGACGTGGTGTGCCCGCACTGCCGTGGTGTGCGCGCGGAGATCCAGACTCTTGGGGAAGTGCCTCGGCGCGGTCGCTGCGAGGCTTGCGCCATCGACTTCGAGACGGATTCCGAAACTGCAATCGAAGTGGTTTTTCATTTGCATCCGTCGATCCGCAACGTGCCGGAGGTTTTCTACTGCAGCGCGGAGCCCGCCCGGAAGGACCACATCAAAGTCCAACTGACCGTGCCCGCGGGCCAGAAGCTCAGTCTGTCGTCACGGCTGTACCCGGGGCGCTATCGCCTGCGCACAGTTGGCGCGGAGGGCTTTTCGGTCCTGAACGTCTCTGCGCAATACGAAGCGTCTGTGCTCCATTGGCAAGCGTCTGTGGTGCTGCGGCAGCGTGACTGCGGGCCGCATCCGCACCTCGAACTGGACAACGACACGGACGAGGAGCGGACCTTCGTGATCGAGAGCGCGCACTGGTCCGACGAAGCGCTGCGTCCGGCCCGCTTGTTTAGCTTCCAGGGTTTTCGTGACCTGTTCACTGAAGAATACGTCGGGTCGGAAATCCAACTCTCCGTCGGCCAGCAGACGATTCTGTTCACGGACGTGGTCGGCTCGACGGAGTTGTACGCCGAGCGTGGAGATCCCGGCGCGTTCGTCGACGTCAAACGCCACTTCGCTGACATCTACGAAGAAGTGCGCAAGAACAGTGGCGCTATCGTTAAGACCATCGGCGACGCGGCAATGGCGTCTTTCGTTGACCCGGTGGCGGCACTCCGGGCCGCGCAGGGCATCCAGTTGCGCTTGTGTCCGGGTCGCGACGATCTGGCACTCCGCGTGCGGGCGAGCCTGAACACGGGTCCGTGCATCGCCGTGAAACTCAACACGAACATCGACTATTTTGGCAGCACGGTGAATGCTGCGGCAAAGCTCCAGGCCTGTGCCGACGCGGGGCAGATCGCCTTTCCAGAACGGCTGGTTGAAGTCCCAGCCGTTGCGGAGTTCCTGGCGGAACAAGAGGCGCAGTTTGATGTCACGGAATTCTCGTCACCAGCCCTTGGCGGCAAGATCAACGTCCGTGTTTGGAACGTGAGCGTGGCTCCGAGGTCGGGGTGAAGCGGTGGGACTTCCGGCCTCGCTAGCGCTGATTGCCGCGACCTCTCTGCCGCCACAGATCGACGTTTATACGATGGGGCAGGGGGAACATCTGTTCGAGCGGTTTGGCCACGCCGCGATCTGTGTGACCCGGGCCTCGCAGTCGCGTTGCTACAACTACGGCACAACGGACTTTGGCTCGCCGCCCGAGGAGCTCGGCTACGCGTTCTTGCGGGGCACGGCGGAGTTCTGGGTCAGCGTTTGGGATCGCGACCGCATGCTTCGGCAATACCAGAAGCACGATCGCAGTGTGTGGCGGCAGCGCCTCAACGTGACTCCCGAAGTTGCGCGTGCTGTTGCCGCTCGCTTGGAGCACGACGCCAAACCCGAAAACCGGGCGTACGTGTATCATCACTTTCGGGACAATTGTTCGACCCGCGTGCGGGATGTCCTCGACGCTGCAGACGCCGGCGCACTGCGCCGCTCGAGTGCGGCACCGATAGCTCAGAGCTACCGTGGTTTGGCACGTCAGCGGCTTGCGGGGCAGTCGCAGCTGGTGGCGCTAGCAGATGTGGTCGTGGGACGCGGCGCAGACGCTCCGCTGAGCGTGTGGGACGGCATGT
>CBDUPW010000397.1:0-6410 GCA_965369205.1 uncultured Polyangiaceae bacterium
CGTTCCAAATGACCATGCTGCCCGATCCGACCGAGTCCGCAGAATGGGTCGCCGAACGACTAGCGACGTATGCACGTTTGGAAAAGGAGCATGCCCTGATCAAGGTCCGGGGCCCCAGCATGGAAGGCCTGGAAAACATCACGACGCTCTTGGGGCGCCCGGGGCTGCCGAGCCACACCGCCCACGTGGTTGCGGAGATGTGCGAGTTTTTCATGCGACACGGTTCTCCCCGCGCCGCATGTGTCATCGCGACCGCTGCCTCCGGCGGTCCCCATGCTGCGCCGCTGCGCCGCGCGTTTTATCAACTGGCACAAGTTGCGGCCCAAGCCGTGCAGCCCGGCGCGCCTCCCTCACTGGGCTGAGGTCGGGACCGTCGTGACCAGCGCCGCCTGACCGCGCAGCATCTTTGCACCGTCGCCGCCCAAGCGCAGATAGAAGTCGCTGGACAGCGCCGTACCGTCGGCGTCCAGAGGCAAGAACGTGCCCTCGCTAGGTCCTTGGGCCGCAGTCGGAGCGAGCTTGAACATGGCCGTGGCCTCGTCCACTTCGTCGAACATGGCGCCGTAGACGGTGGGCGCGCCGGCGGAAACCGCGTTGTACACCTGTCGCCACCAGAACTTGCCGGCGCGTCGCGGGATCTGGTTGAGGGGGCCACCATTCAAGTTCTTCCAGGAAAATCCGGGCCAGACCACGGGCATGTACACAAAGCCGTTCGTCTTGGCGTCGGCAAGGTCCGGCACGATCTGTTTGTTCTTGAAGTTATCCGCGCCGGCGTCATCGGCATAACGCCCGACGGACCACGGGCTAACGATGTCGTAGTTGCGGTAGACGGGCAACCAAGCCGGATCGGTCTTGGAGTCGTTGTTCAGAGTGCGCCAGTACGTCGGCACGCCCCCCATCAGCGTGACCTGCTCCGCGGCCGGCGCCCCAGACTTCAAGTGTTGTTGTAGCGCGCTCACCTCTGCGGGTGTGCCCGGTCGGTCTGAGAAACCGTAGCCCCAAATCGCCAGCACAGGTTTGCCGGCGTGTTTCAGATAGTGCGGGCTTTGCGTCACCTTCAACATGCCCACCAAATACGCCCAATCTTGCTTCAAATCGTCGGCCAGGGTCGCGGCGTTGGCACCAGAGATGTCATACATGATGGCAAATACACGGCCGTGTTGCGCGGCGCCGGCCATCACGTTCTTTGCAACTTGGTCGCGCAGCGCTTTGAACTTTGGGTCCTTCAGCTCGGACACAAAACGCTGCAGAAAAACGCCGTCGATGCTCGCCGCTTGCATCCACTTGAAGTGCCGCACGACGCTGGCCTCGGTCCACGCCGAATAGAGCATGGCGGGTTTGCCTCCGAGAGTCAGACCCGTCGGAAACAGCTCGGTAGCACCGAACTCCGAGAGGTCCGGCCACATCTCGAAGGTCAGATTCGCCGCGGTGGGTGTGTCGTTCTTGAACCAATGCACCCAGCGGTTCGGCGGCGCGCCGTCGCCCTTGGCCGCGAACCAGCCCTGGTAGCCATAGAGCAGCTTCTTGTCGATCGTGCTGGCGTCGACCACGGCGGCGCTGCCCGCGCTGCCGCCAGTGCCCGCGCTGCCGCCGCTGCCCGCGACGCCGCCTCCTGCGCCGGCGCTCGCGCCGCTGCCCGAACTGCCGCCGCTGCCGAGCCCGGCTCCACCGCCCGCCGCGCTGGCTCCGGCAGCACCGCTCGTGCCCGCAACGCCACCACTCGACGCGCGGCCGTTCGATGCGCTGGCATCGCCGTCCGCGCCGCACGCCGTCGAACCGAACAACACCGCGCTCAGCAGGATCCAAGTACGCATAGGACAAGAGTGCCGCCGAGCAACGCCGGTGTCGAACGCTCTCGGCTTTCCTGCGTGAATACCGCGCGGTTGGCTCGAAGTGGGCGCGCGTGCACGCGGCCCCGGTCACTTTGGTTCGCGCGCGCGCAGCGTGTAGCCGCTGGCGCAGTCGTGATAGCGTCCGGGCGTGGGCTTTCGTTCGGACCGAGACGCCAGCAGATATCGCATCGAAGCGCTCGAGAGCGCGCTTGAAGAAAAGGACGCCGAGATTGCGAGGCTCCGCGCCGAGGCGAAAGGAAAGCGCGCGCAGGACGAGAAGAAGCCGCGACGCAAAGCAAAGCATGAGAAGGACCAGGCCGCTCCGCCAGCCGCGATCCTGTCCAGTCTGCCTGCAGCCGATACCTGGGCGCTGCCCATCTCCGCCGGACTAGAACTGCTGCCGATCCTGGTGGGAGGGGTTGGCGGGCTGATCGCGGGATATACGCGTTATCCGTCTAGCCTTGGCCTCGGCGAGCCGCGCTTCCTGCTGACGCTGCTGCCGGCCGTCCTGGTCGTCGTGGCGCTTTGGTTTGCATTGACCAAGCGTGTCGTGCTCGACCGGCGGGCAGGGACCGTGCGCGTGCACATCGGGCTGCTCAAGCGAACGATCCAGGGAAAAGGTTTTCAAGTGTGCGGTTTTGTTGTCAGCTCGGAAAACGGTCCCACTGTGAAGAAGGGCCGGGTCGCCCTTGGCGCGCATCGGCTGATGGCGGCGTCCGAACCAGAGGCGTGTGCGCTCGCGGAACGCATGGCGGCCTTCATGAGCGTGCCCTACTTGGGGGTTCGCTTCAGCGAGAAAGAGCAAGAGCGTGTGGCGATCCAGGCGCTGGTGTTGACTTTCGTCACGGTGGCAGTGGGGGCCGCGGTGTTGGCCGTGTCGTCGTTGCTGGCTGCACACTGACGCGCCGACGCTGGGCTGAAGAAAAACTGATCAAACGCCGCCGGGCCCGTCACTCCCGGGCAAATGGCTAACCAATCGATCGCTATCTTCACGGCTTGCTTCGGCTTTCTCGCGTTTGCTTGCGGGGGCTCCTCGGAGCAGGGGTTGTACTCCGGAGCAGCAGGCGTGGGGAGCAGTGGCGCGGCGGGATCCGCGGCCGCAGGCGCTTCCGGCAGCGCGGGGCAAGGTGCCGCGGCGGGTGCTGGCGGCAGCGCGGGGTCCGGTGCGGGCGGCGGCTCCGCCGGTGGAGGGACTGCGGGTGCGGGCGGCGGCGGAAGCGGAAACTCCGCCGGCAGCGGGGGCGACGGCGGCGGCGCGGCGTCTGGTAGCGGAGGCGACGGTGGCGGCGCCGCGTCGGGTGGCGGAGGCGGCGGGGGCAACGTTGGTGGCAGCGGCAGCGGCGGCGGCAGCAGCCAGGCGTGCTTTTTCGACAGCGAGTGCAGCAGCGGCCTGTGCAGTCAGAAGCTTTCGCTGTGCATCACGCCCCTGGCCAATGGCAAGCCCTGCGGCCGTGACAAGGAATGCGCGAGTGCACTGTGCAACTGGAAGCTCGACCAGTGCACGTCGCCGGCACCGGACGGGACTCCCTGCCAGCGCGACGAAGAATGCAAAACGGCCATCTGCAACTGGAAGCTGAACCAATGCAAGCCGTCCCTGGCTGCCGGCGGCGCGTGCATGCGTGGCCACGAATGCAAAAGCGGCAAGTGCACGAACTTCCAGTGCCAATGACGAAGTCGCGGGCTCTGCAGCGCTGAAATCCAGGACGGCCAAGCCAAGCTAGCCGAAAGCCGTGGTCGCCCGCAGTGACGGAAGCCTGAACTAGAAGCGCCCCCCCAGAGAGACGCCCGCGCTGCCGGGAGCCGCGCGCAACGCAACCTCCGCCGCCGGGCTCTGCTTTTCACCGCTGCCGACGACGAGAAGGGTCACACCCGCCGCGGTCAAAGCGCCACCGGCGATGAAGAGCACATTCGTCACTAGGGTCAGATCTTCGACGCTGGCTGTGCGATCCCGAAACTCGTTCTCCGAAGCGAAGCGGCACTCGCCACCGGGACAGTCGTCTTCCAGATCCGAGCGTTTGCCGTTGCGCGTGAGCCACGCCACCGTGCCGCCAATGAGCGCAGCGCCGCCGCCCACGGCGAGCGCGATGCCCAGGGTCGATGCGCCGCTTCCGGTAGAATCGGCTCTTGGCGCCACGTCGGCAGCGCCTTTCGGGGCGGCCGGGCTGCCACCCTCGGACTTCTCGAGCACCACGTTGAGGTCGAGGTTGCCCTTGGGCTGCATCTGGAAGGATTGCGACTTCGTGGCGTGCCCCGGTGCGGACACGACGAGCTCATGGTCCCCGGGATCCACGACCTGCGGCACTCCGAGGGTCGCCGGCGGCACGGCCTTGCCATCCAGCAGCACCCGTGCCCCTTCAGTGGGCGTCACGCGCAAGGTCAAGTTGCCGAGTTGCGCTTCCGCGCCAGGCAATTCTCGGCGCGCCTCGGCGGCCGCGGCTTGGAACGCGGAGGGAGCCTTCGGGGTCACCTGCCGCACGATTTTTCGCCATGCCTCTGTGGCCAGTACCCAACGGCCCTGCTTCTTGTAGCAGCGCGCCATGTATTGCAGATGCACCGGTGCGCTGTGCAGCGCCTCAGCACGCTCGAGGTATTCCAGGGCGCCCTTGCAGTCGCCTGCCTCGAAGGCGTCAATGCCCGAGTTCGCCAACTTGCGCGCCGTCGCCACGTCCCGCGGAGAGGCGCTTGCAGGGGAAACCAGCGCGGGCACGAGGCCCAACACGATGACAGATGCAACGAAAGCCAGTCTCATCTCAGTATCCTATGTCCCGTTCTTTCGGTTTCGGTGGCTCTGGGCTCTTCGGCGTTGGCAGCTGCGGAGACGCGGCCGGCTTCGCGCTTGCCGGGGCCGCCGGCCGTGCCTTCACTCGCGTCTTTTCAGTAGTTGCAGCAGGTGCACCTTTGCGAGGCGCCGCCGCGATCTGCGATGCAACCGCGGACGCAGGCGCCGCGATCTCGACGGGCGCCGGCAAGATGTCCGGCGTCGACTCGCGCTTGTCGACAGCCGACCGCTCCACAGCAGCCGCCGCGGCTTGGACCTCAGGCGCGCGCTCTTTCCGGGCGCCGTCCGGGACCGCCGCCTGACGCTGCGACCACCACGCGAGGGTGGCCCCCGCCACCAACAACACGCCAACAGCCGCCAGCAGTGCGCGGCGCCGGGGTGGCGGCGCAACGACCTCCGGCGCTGCCTGGGTGGGCTCCGCATCTCGAGGCGTCACGGCGCGCGCTCCGCTATTCGGCGCTTCCGGCACGCCGTCGGCGTCTGCGCTGACGTCGGCTTTGGCGCCGCCCGTTTTGGCGCTACCGGCATCAACGGTAGGAGCAGCAGAGAATTCGGCGGAACGTTTCGAAATGCGCGCGAGGGGCAAGTCCGGCAGTTCCGCGACGATGGCGCTGAGCGCGGCCTCCAGCTCTTCGGCGCTGGCGAAGCGATCCTCGGGCGTGAAAGCGCAAGCGCGATCGATGATGAGCGCCAAAGCCTCAGGCAAACGGTCAAATCGTGTGCCCACCTTCTTGGGCTCCGTCCAGGCAACGTTCACGAGCATTTCCTGAGCGTTGTCCACGTCGTGTAAGTACCTGCCCGTCAGCAGGTACAGCATCGTCGCGCCGACGGCATAGATGTCCGTCCGCGGCGAGATTTCTTTTTTGCCCATGGCCTGCTCGGGCGCCATGTAGGCAGGCGTGCCCACGGCGGAGCCGGTTCGCGTGACGGCGCCTTCGCTCGAGTCGAGCGCGCGCGCGATGCCGAAGTCCAAAACGCGCAGGCCGCTCTTATCCAAAAACAGATTGTCGGGCTTGATGTCGCGATGCACGACGCCCTTTTCGTGAGCGACGGCCAGGCACTGACACAGCTCGATGGCGAACTCGGCCGTTCGCTTCGGGGAGAGCAGCCCGGCGCGTTCCACGTGGTCTTGGAGCGACTCGCCTTCGAGCAGCTCCATGACGATGTAGGCGTGTTCTTTCTCGAGATCGATGTGGTCGTCGAGCACACGCACGACGCTTGGGTGTTCGATCTTGTTAGCCAAATACCCCTCGCGCATGAAGCGCTTGGAGAGCTCTTGCCCCGCGCCCACGGATAGCGAGAAATACTTGATGGCGGCGCGCGCGCCGTTGCGGTGACGCCCGGCGTACACCGCGGCCATGCCGCCCACCCCGAGCAACTTCTCCAGCTTCCACTTCCCGCTCAGCGTCATGCCGACGCGACGCAGCGCAGGATCAGTGGAGTCGGACTCCGTGGACTCTTCGGGTTCGCCCATGACTACCCAGTGCGCGCAGGCCAAACTGCCCGCCCACGCTGAGCCTAGACCATGCCTGACACGCATGGAACTTCGCGGAACTTCATGGCTTTGCGAGCGGGAACTCTTGCGTCAGACGGGGGGGCACGGGTACAGTCTGCCCGTCGAATTCAGGGGCGGATAAGTGCGTAGATTTCTTGGCTTGTTGGCAAGCGCCGTCTGGTTCGGCTGCAGTTCCGGGGTCGATGATCTCCGCTACGTGCCGCCGAACGCGGGTGGCGGCGCCAGCGGAGCCAGCGGCAGCGGCGGAGCCTCGGGCAGCGGCGGAGCCTCGGGCAGCGGCGGA
>CBDUPW010000398.1:0-6344 GCA_965369205.1 uncultured Polyangiaceae bacterium
TCTCGGTATTTTTCTCCGCGGTGGCACGCGGCTGTCTTCTCGTCGCATGAGTTGTTGATGAATCGGCGGTGCTTGACACTTTGGTCGGGTCATGGTGCAGAGCCCGCGCGCCAGCGAGTATTCGTGGGACGGATGTTCGCGCCAAACGGTCCCGAAAGCGGATCATGCGTTGGTCCGTTCACGTGATGTGCGTGCGCCGCGCACATGGTGAGACCTTCGTCGCGTTACGTGGCATGCGCCCCTTGATGCGTGCTGTTGGCCGTGGTGTAGTTCACCGCCTGGGGAGGCAGCGCATGCAACTGTACAGAATGATTGCCTTGGCACTTGCCGTGCAGGGGGGGGGCATTGGCGTGTTCAGCGGCGGACTCTACTGAGTCCCTGAGCACGCACCACGCATCCGTTTTCCAGGCAGCGGGCGGAGCGAACAACGGGAACTTCGGCGGACCGTGGGTGACCAACTCTATGGCGTCGACCACCTTGCCGGCTGTGGCGGTCGGAAGACTCGCAGGGTTGAGCAATTGCTCGGCGACGGTGATCGAACGAGATGTGATTCTCACCGCCGCGCATTGTTTCTGCCCGTTCGACAACAACGCGCTCGACGCCACCAACTACACGTTCACCTTGCCGGGCGTTGCTCCCATTCCTGGGGTGGGCACAGCGGGCTTCAGAATATTCAACACCGACAACTGTGAAACCGGTAGGGCGAGCCTAGCGACGGACGGCAACGCGGACCTAGCCATCATGAAGCTGTCGCGCAACATCACCTTCGCTGAGCTTGCGCAGGTGATGCCGGTCTACACCTTTAGTGACTTGGAAGATCGGCTCTTCAACGCCAAGAACTTGCCCCTGCACGGTCCGCTCCAGATGACGGGCTGGGGCGGCAGCAAACCCATGCCCGGCATCCGCGCGACGGGTTTCATGAGCGCCAGCAATGAGGTGACCTTTGATGACTTCTGCAACATCTGGGGGGAAAACTGCGACCCTCGCTACATTCACGCCAAGAACATCGTTTCCGCCGGCGTCAACACATGGAGTGGCGATTCCGGCGGTCCATTGACCATCCAATTGGCCGGAACGTCGAGCGTCACCATCATTGCAACGTACAAGGGTAGGTACACTGGTTTCACCGGAGCGATTATTCCTGATGAGTGGCAACTCTATTCGCCAACTTGGGACAACGGGGGCCCCAACGGGTCGTTCATTCGTCAGCATTTGAATGACGCGGACGGCGACGGGTTTGCGGAGAACCAGGACAATTGCCCGGCGGCCCAGTGCAAAGAGCTCTCTCAGTGCAACAATCCGACCCAGGCGGACACGGACGGGGACGGGCTCGGAGATGCGTGCGACAATTGCCCGCTCGTACAAAACGTCGCGCAAGGCGACTTTGACAATGACGGCGTTGGCGACGCGTGCGATCCGTGTCCCGAAATCGGTGGCGTCGGGTATGGCGGTGACGATGATGGCGATGGCGTGCCGAACAGCTGCGACAATTGTCGCCACGTGCCCAATCCGCGCGCGGTATGCAACCCAAGCGGCAGCTGTGCCGGCGGTCCAAAATCAAAGTGTATGCCGGATCTCAATCGCTGCAGCGGCCAGCTCGACGGCGACGGCGACGGCGTTGGCGATGCCTGCGACATCTGTGCAAGTGTGAAGCAACTGGAGCTTCAGGCGAACTCCAACTCCGTGGCAGAGCTACGAGAACTCCAAGACGCACTCGGCGACTTTTGCGAACCCGTGCCTCAGTTCATCGCGCGCCAGGTGCGGCAGCTGGTCACGTCCATTCCCGGCGGCCCCGATCCGAGCGCTCCAGAGGATCCCGGAAACACGATCTTGTTGGACGCGACCGCGACTTTTGGACGCACGCCCAGCCCTGGAGTGCCCGCGGGCGTGGCGGGTCCCCCGCGAAGTGGGAACGTCGGCTTTCGGTTCTGCGATTGCTTCAGAGCACAAACGGGGGAGTTTCTCGACAAACAGTCGTGCCTTAACGCCGGATCTTGCACCCCGGATCCTCTCGAGTTCGATCTGGCGGCGTCACTTTGGAAACCAATCACAGTCGCGAGCACGTATCCATCCAACTGGACAGTGCTCGGGCCAAGCTCATCGGTGCCGGCGGCGCGAGGCGCGTTGTTCACCCGTACCAACGGCTTCACTGGGGACCTGTTTACCAACACCTCAGTTAGCTACGCCAACCCGGACGAGCTTGAGCCGAGCCGCATCGGACGCCGGGAAATGTTGGCCTGGCGATTCTCACGAGACTTGGTTTCATCCGGGCTCGGAGGGGCGGTCCAAGGGCATGCACTTTCTGGCTTTGCTTTCGAACAAGTTGCCGGCATCTTTTGGAGTAGTGTCTTTTCCGGGACGGCCGAATCGACGCGAGATGCGAATACGTTCGGCCGGTTGCGCCACACGCACAGCTACGCCCGAAGCAACGCTTGGACCCTCGCGTTGCCAAACTTCTTCGACGTGCCCGAATGCGTGGGCCCGCTGTGCGGGCTGTTCTTCGATCCCAACATCGTGGGCTGGATCGTCCAGCCCAGCATCGATCCCACCACCAGACGCGGCCTGGCGGAACTACTGCCGCAACCAGGCTGGTTGCTGCCGGATCCAACTGGCAACATCGTGGCAGTCGGCAGCGGGATTGCGGCGGGGCTAGATGTTTCCGGACTGCTTTCCCCGACGCTCCGCCAACTCCTGGCAACCAGCTCGACCCGTTGGCTGGCGCCGGTAGAAACCGGTGCGCATCTACGTCAATTGGGGATCACAACCCAAGCGGTGCTGCTCCCCGCGAACTGGACGCAAGACAGCGTCATTGCGGAGGTGGTTTCAACACCGGAAGGAGCGCTCTCCTTGCCGTCTGCCCCGCCTGTAGTCCGCTGCAGTGCCGGGCAGGTGCTCGCGCAATGCGCGGGCGGTCTGCGCTGTGTCTTGCCCTGTGACGGCGTCGTCGGCAACTCTCCGGGGATCGACTTGCCAGATCCCGGCTGCGTGCTGGTTGCGGGCACAGATTACAACGACGAGTCACCCTTCGTGTGCGAGAGCAGTTCCGGCGTGTGCATGCCGGGCGAGGTCGCGTGCACCAGCGCTTGTTTCGTGCCGTGTGATGGCTCCGTCGGCTGCACGCTCAACGGCCGTTTTGGCGACGAGAATCCCGCGCTCTGCGGCGCGGACGATCCCGGCATGTCCGCCGCGCTGATGCAAACCGCATTCACGGAGCCGGCCCTGCAGCAGGAGCCCACCTCGGAGTTCGTGCCTGGGGATCGCATTGGGGATTTCGGCGTGTTTTCTGCCAGTGAAGACAGCGTGTTCTTGATCTCCGGAACCCGCGAAGAAGCGCCGACGAGTGAAATTTGGAGCTACCAGCTTTCGACGCGAAGCTGGCGCCGGTTGTTTCGCGGCGCGTCCGTGAAACCGCGACAGGTGCTGGCGGCGACTTATGACTATGCGGCAAGGCAGCTGCTCGTTCTCGATGAAGTGAGGGTGGAGGACGTGTTCATTTCTGGCGAGGACGATGCATACGGCAAAGGAAAAGGAAAAAAGAAGATCAAGAAATTGCCCCAGCTGAAAGCCCCCGCAAAACTGCGCCGCGCGCGATTGACCCGCTACGATCTCGCGACGAACACGGCAACCCTGGTCGCGTCCTGGCCACGCAAGAAGGTAACGAACCGATTTGCAATGTCGGCCTTGGCAGACGGCTCCTTCGTCTTGCTCGTGAGCGGGGACAAGCTACCGATCACTTTTGCTCTCAAGGCCCGGGTGACGGACAAACTGCACTGGGAGGGCGTGCGGGTGCTGCATGGCCGCTTCTTCCTGCAGCCCGCTGCAACCGAGCAAGGGGTCGCGGTCGCGCTCAAGCGCCACAGCGGCAACGAGTTTGCATTGCTGGCTGCCGGTGACTTTCACCCCGGGGCGCCGCCTGGAGACATGTAGCCGTGCGGGCAGTTGGCCTGGCGCGCGCCGGCGCGTTGTGTTTGCTCGGAGTGACGCTTGGCGCTGCCGCGTGCTCGTGTGACGACAAGAACGACGTGGCACCCGCTATGCCGGACGCAGGCGCGTCGGGCGCGAGCGGGCTCGACGCCGCATTCGACGCCCCCACCAAGGATGGTGCGTCGCCAGACGCACCGGACGCCCTTTTGGCGAAGGACGCGAACTACGATGTTGATGTTCCGGGCTTTGATTGGCTGGCGGACACCGCTTGGAAGCCCGTGGCGACCTTTCCGGAGTGTGACGTGCGGGTGGCTCAGGGAGGCAACCTGCCGGCGTGGCCCGGATTCTTGTGGAAATCCTGCGGCGCTGGCTGTGAGCGGGCCGACGTCGTCGCGGGCCCGCCTGCCATTTTCAAGGGCGCGGAGCGGTTCGGCTCACGGGGCGTTTTAGCTGGCAGCGACTGGATTCTGACGATTTCCGCAGGCGCCCGAGTGGCGAACCAACCCGGCATCAGCTGGGGCATGACTGTCAATGCGCGGACCGGGCTACCCATCGCGTTTGTGGGAGAGTTCAGCGCGAAGTGCGTGGTTTCGTTTCCCGGACTGTCCACGAATGCATTCGCGCTTCGCGTTAACGGAAAGGGCGACATCCTCAAAGTTGCTCATCTTCCTGCTCAAATTGGCGAATTGGTCGTCTGGGCCACCCCTACTCTGACGAAAGGCAACGGCTCGTTCATCGCCCGGGCTTCGGGTTGGATGGAGTTGCGGGCCAATGCGTTGCTTCGAGAAGCTCCCGCATTGGCGTCCACCGCGTTCACGACCGTCTACTCGATCCCGGGAGCCGCCTACCGCTCATTGCCGGTCGGCGACACCGTTGCGTGGGCGGAGTGGGGCAGCCGCGGCACCATCGGAGCGTGGTCCACGACGCACGGCGGACGGACACTGGTGCAAGATCCCGGCTATCACGCGGCGCACTTCGCCGCCGGCTCGAAATGGCTGGCGTGGGTGGGGGTGACGGGCAGCCAGGCCAATCTCGGTGCCTACGACAGTGCGAGCTTGCACTGGGCTCCCTTCAGCTCCGATTCGGTCACGCTCAGCTCCGCGAACAGCGTGGTGCTGCCTGTGGCCAACTCGGTGGAACCTATCGTGGGCGGCAGCCACTACGTCGCGATGCAGGCCGGGACCGCGGCGCTGCCTTCCCGGATCTTGGTGGTCAACTTGACGGACAAGAGTCTGTGGTCCATCGACGGCAGCCTGGACGGCTATGCGACCCCGCTTGCCGTATTCGACGAGACTCTGCTGGTGGCCCGGGCCACCCCCGGCCTATTGCAGCCAGCCCAATACTACGACGAAATCCTTCGCTACGATCTGAAGCAGCTCGTCGGGTTCGCGAAGAAGCTGCAATGAACGCTTGGCAGAACGCTGTGGTCGTCGCCGTAGCGCGGCTTTGCCTCTCGTGCAGCTCGGGCTGCGACGACACCGGAAAGGTCACAGATCTGGTTGTTCTGGATGCAGAGGATTTGGAACCCGTCTGCGCGTTTGCACAGGGGCAATGGTCTCCTTTGGAAACCTGCGCGAGCGTGCTGTCGGTTCTCATTAGCAGCGACAGCCGCGAAGTCGCCGTGACCGCCGACGGATATCAGTCTCGGACTGTCATCGTGAGCCCTGTGCGATTCAGCACCTGCGGCACGAGTGGTGGCTGCAATCTGGTGCTCATGGTCAAGCAATGACGTCGCATCTTCTCTTGCCTCTGGCGCTGGTGCCGATTCTCGCCGGAGCGCTGGCTTGTGACGACGAAATGGCGTGTCGCACGAATCGCGTTGTCGTAGTCGTGGGTGAACAGAACGTGCCCATCTGCGACGCAGTGGTGAGCCGCATTTCTCCGGGGCCAACGCAGGAGCTCGACACCACCGCAACATGCAAGGCGGTTTATGAAATAGAGGTGTCCGGCGACGTCGAAATTGAAGTCTCGGCGCCGGGGCGGCTGACGAGCCGCGTAAGGCTGACGCCGGCTATTGCGACGGACGAGGAGCCGTGTCGCTCCCAAGCATGCGCAGTCGTCAGCCTCGAAGTCGCACCATAGTGGAATTTCCCCGTTCCGTGGGCACCATGACTACGCTGCAGGTGCAGCGGGCCGTGTTTCCTGATTCTCGAGGTCGATTGGGCTGATGCAGGCGGGGGTCGAATGGCGACGGCGGCGTTTGTCTGTATTGAGTGCCCACGTGATCGAAAGGCGGCGGCCTTCGGTTCCGACCGTGTTTGAAGTTCGTCGGATGGCAGCAGCAGACCGCCGCCAGCGACCCTCTCGCGGCTACGGGGAGCGCCAAATACGACTCAAACCAACCAACCAACTACACAATTCGAAGACACCGGTCTTCCTGCCTGGCTGCCAGCGGTGCCAACTGGAGGTCGCGGTCCACG
>CBDUPW010000399.1:0-6332 GCA_965369205.1 uncultured Polyangiaceae bacterium
TGTCTGGCGCGTCTCCTATCCCATCTGAGCAAGCCGTGACCGATCTCAAGAGCACTCTAAAGCGCCTGTATGCCCGCGTACCGAGCCAGCACAAGCTGGATCTGACTCGAGTCCAGGACGTGTGTGACAAGCTCGGCAATCCAGAAAAGTCTTTCGAGGCCGTGCACGTGGCGGGCACAAACGGCAAGGGAAGTGTCTGCGCTTTTTTGGCGTCGGCGACCGTCGCAGCCGGCAAGCGAACTGGCCTCTACACCTCCCCGCACTTGGTCAAATTCTCCGAACGAATTCGAATCGACGGCGAGCCCATCGACGACGGCGAACTGGCAGATCTCTTGGAACGCGTGATGGACGAAGGGCCGGAGCTGTCGTTCTTCGAAGTTGCGACGGTTGCGGCATTCTTGGCATTCGAGGAAGCCAAGGTCGAGATCGCGGTGATCGAGGCCGGCCTCGGCGGTCGCCTCGACGCCACCAATGTGGTGCCGGAGCCGCGGGTGGTTGCTATCACCCGGGTTGCCTTCGATCACATGGCTGAGCTTGGCGATACCCTGGCAAAGATCGCCGCCGAAAAAGCCGGAATCATCAAGAAGGGCAGCACCGTCGTGCTCGGCAAACTGCATCCCGACGCGCGGCACGTGATCGAACGAGAAATCGACAGGGTCGGCGCGCATCTCGTGGCGCTCGGCAGTCCAGAACCCCTGCCGGGCGCTGCTCTGGCATACCCAAGGTTCGCGATGTTCGGCTCCAATCTGGCCGTAGCGGTGACCATCGCCCAAGAGCTGGGCATCGAGCCGAAGCTGATCGCCGAAGGCATCGAAGCCGCCACCTGGCCGGGTCGCAACGAACTATTGCACCGTGGAGGCCAGGAGCTGACCCTGCTGGACTGTGCACACAACCCGGACGGCGCCGTCGCTTTGTCCCATGTGCTCGACCCCTCCATGTACGGCGAGGTCGAGTCCCGGCGTCAGGTCGCCTTGGTATTCGGCTCGCTGCAGCGCAAGAACTGGAAGGCCATGCTGCGGCGCCTGGAGCAAGCGGCCGCCCACCGGATCTTCGTGGCGCCACCGATTGAAGGCAAGGCTGTCGACCCCCATGAGATGGCGAAGCTCTTCAGCGGAGACGTGATGGATAGCGTCGAATCCGCCCTGAGCCTGGCCCGGGAGAAGGTGGGCACCCGGGGTTTGGTGGTCGTGACGGGCTCCTCGTTCCTGGTCGGCGCTGCGCGCGCTCATCTGCTCGGTCTCGAATCCGACCCGCCGGTGGATTCCTGAAAGGATCCGAAAGTAACATGCCGTCTTTTGACGTCGTTTCCAAAGTCGACTGGTCCGAAGTCACGAACGCCATCGACCAGGCCCAGCGAGAGTTGGTGCAACGCTTCGACTTCAAAGGCACAGGTGCCGCCATCGAGCGCGCGGAGTCTACGATCGTGGTGCGCGCTAACGCGGACGACCGTGTGAAGGCCGCCTACGAGGTGCTGAAAGAGAAACTGATTCGGCGCAAAGTCAGCCTCAAACATATGGAGGCCAAAGACCCAGAAAAGGCCCCGGGAGGCACGGCACGCATGAACGTGTTGGTCAAAGAAGGCATCGACAAGGACAAGGCCCGAGAGCTGGTCAAGCTGGTCAAGGGTTCCAAACTCAAGGTCCAGGCGGCCATCGTCGAAGATAGCTTGCGCATCAGCGGCAAGAAGCGCGACGACCTTCAAGAAGCCATCGCGCTATTCAAAGAAAAAGAGAAGGACGTCGAACTCCAGTTCGTGAATTTCCGTGACTGACGAACGCAAACTATTCGGCACCGACGGCATCCGGGGCGAAGCAAACGTGCCGCCGATGACGCCGGAAATGGTGGTGCGCCTGGGGCGTGCCATCGCGATGGTGGCGCGCAGAGAGTCGGGCAACGCGCCCCGGGTCGTCGTGGGTAAGGACACGCGGCTTTCCGGCTACATGCTGGAAACAGCGCTGGCGGCTGGGATTTGCGCCATGGGCGGGCGAGTCATGCTGTGCGGACCAATGCCCACGCCCGCGGTGGCCAACCTGACCCAGAGCATGCGCGCGGACGCCGGTGTGGTGATCAGCGCGAGTCACAACCCCTACTACGACAACGGCATCAAGATTTTCGGGCCTGACGGCTTCAAGCTGCCCGACGAGCGGGAGCTCGAAATCGAACGTTTGCTGAGCGACGACAAAGCGCTGTCTTCCGTGGGGCATACGGGCGCCCGGGTCGGCCGCGCGGAGCGCATCGACGACGCGACCGGTCGCTACATCGTGTACGCCAAGTCGACCTTTCCTAAGGATCTCACCCTCGGCGGCCTGCGTATCGTTGTGGATGCTGCCCACGGCGCCGCCTACAAGGTAGCGCCCCTGGTCTTTGGAGAATTGGGCGCAGACGTCACTGCCCTGGGCGTGAGCCCCAACGGCCGCAATATCAACAAGGCCGCGGGGGCACTACATCCTGAAGGCGTCATTCGTGAAGTTGGCAAGCGCAAGGCCCACTTGGGCATCGCCCTGGACGGCGACGCCGACCGACTGATCGTCGTCGACGAGACGGGTGCGGTGGTGGATGGCGACGCGGTGATGGCGCTGTGTGCGTCGCGCATGATCGCCGACGACAAGTTGCAGAAAAACACCTTGGTCACCACCGTGATGAGCAATATGGGGCTGGAGCACGCCCTGCAGCGCGCCGGCGGCAGACTCGAGCGCACCGCGGTGGGTGACCGCTACGTGGTCGAGTGCATGCGCAGCAAGGGGTATTGCTTCGGTGGGGAGCAAAGCGGACACCTCATCTTCCTAGATCACGCCACAACGGGCGATGGCGTGGTGGCAGCGCTGCAGGTGCTCGCCATCCTCGCCCGGGAACAGAAACCCTTGTCCGAGCTGAAACAGCTGTTCCAGCCCGTGCCGCAGTTGCTCGAGAGCATTCGACTGCCGGCACGGCGCCCCTTGGACCAGATGGCGCGCCTACAAGGCGAGATCCGGGCCGCCGAGGGCAGCTTGGGCGATAGCGGCCGCGTGCTCGTGCGCTGGAGCGGAACCGAACCCAAGCTGCGAGTGATGGTCGAAGGACCCGACGAAGCCGCTCTGCGCACCTTCGTCGAGCAGATGACGGCCGCCGCGCGGGAAGACCTGGGCGTCCCGGCGTGAGCGAAGCAGCGCTCGAATCCGCCATCATCGAGGCCGACCGCGTCACGCGGGTTTTCGGCAGCGGGAAGGCGGAATTCACCGCAGTGCGCTCAGTTTCGCTTTCGGTCCGTTCCGGGGAGGTCGTGCTGATCTTCGGCCCCAGCGGCTGCGGCAAAAGCACGTTGCTCTCGCTGCTTGGAGGCTTGGACCGACAGTACACCGGTACGCTGAAAGTGTTCGGCCAAGAGCTGTCGGCGCTCTCGGACCGAGCGCTTTCGGATTTGCGTGCAGCTCGGATCGGCTTCGTCTTTCAGGCCTTTCATCTGCTGCCCCATCTGACGGTCCTGGACAACGTCACCGCGCCGGCGCTCTTTGCTCCGGAGGATCCCGAAGCACTATCGAAACGCGGCGCGGAGCTACTGGAGCGGGTGGGCCTTTCGGATAAGTCTGGCGCGTATCCTGGGGAGCTTTCCGGCGGGCAGCGTCAGCGCGTGGCGATTGCCCGAGCGCTATTGCGGGAGCCGGATTTGCTGCTCTGCGATGAACCCACAGGAAACCTGGATCGCGAAACGGGCGAACAGATCATCGAACTCTTCGTGGAGATTCACAAAGAGCTGTCCACCACGCTCCTCATCGTCACCCACGAAGACCGCTTGGAGCGCATCGCGCACCGCACCCTGGCCATGGTGGACGGCGTCGTGCAAAGCGACGAAGGAGCGTCGGCGGCGTGAGAACCGCATCGCTCATCTTAATGGTGCGACGGGAGCTCGCACGCACACGTGGACCGCTATTTTCAGCGGGTTTCGGCATCGCAGTGGGGATCGGGGCCCTCGTATTTTTCCTGTCTCTCGGACTCGGCGCACGCAAAGTCTTGCTGGGCGAGGTCTTTCCCATCAATCAGGTCGAGCTCGAACCGCAGAAGACGTCCGCGGGACTGCTCTCCCTTCTCGGCGGCCCGCACGAACCCGCCAGCATCGACGCCGACACCGTTGCCGCGCTGCGCGCCCTCGACGGCGTCACGGAGGTGTATCCAAAGCTGCGCTTTCGCTTTCCCAGCATGGCCCGGGGCGGCAAAGAAATCCTGGGGCGCGAAATCGGCACCCACGAGATGGTCGGAGACGGCATCGATCCTGAGTTGCTGAGCGGTGACGTCGACGCGCAGTTGTTCGCGGACCCACTGAAGGCAGACGCCAAAGTCTGCCGCGTAAACGAGGATTGCCCCGAAGCCCAATACTGTGAGCTTCCGAGCGAGGCCGAACAAGGCAAGTGTTCGGCGCCCGTGCCCGCCGTGGTCAGCCGCTATTTGGTGGAGCTATTCGATCATGCCGTCGCACCGGCTCACGGATTGCCGCCAGTCGCGGGAACTCTGGTCACGCGCGCGCAGGGCGTCATCTTCGACATGATCTTAGGCAACAGCCTGCTGGGCGTCGCCCGCCAAGGCAAAGAGCGTAAAGTGAAGATCCGGGTGGTCGGCATCTCCAGCAAGGCCATTGACTTGGGAGTGACCCTACCCGCTCCGGTGGTCCGTCGCTGGAATCGCGAATACGCCGGGCACGACGGCCCACGTGATCACCGCCGCCCAAAACTACTCCCTTTCCCCGCGGGACACCCGAGCGCGGGACGTCAGCGTGTTGATCAGCAGCGTACTGGCGATCCTACTGCTCGTCTCTGGGGTGATCCTGCTCGTGGCGGCCCTCAACATCACTCACACCTTCCGCGTGCTCGTCACCGAACGCGCTCACGAAATCGGATTGTACCGCGCCCTGGGCGCCACCCGCGGTGACATGCGCCGTTGGTTGCTCAGCATGGCCGGCGTCGTCGGGATCGCCGCAGGGGCCGTCGGTTGCGTCGTGGCCCGGGGCGCCGCCTGGATCGCGGATTGGCGAGGACGCGTGGATTTGCCAGACTTCCCTTTCAAACCCGACTCATTCTTCGTTTTTCCGCCCTGGCTCTTCGCGGTGGGCGTGGGCTTCGCCGCGATCTTCGCTGTGCTTGGCGCCGTCGGCCCCGCCATCCGCGCCGCCCACACCGACCCAGCCCGCACCCTCGGCCGCGACCGCTGAGCCGGTCTGGGAATGTGCAGCGTTACAGCGGCGCTTCGAAAGGCTTGGGCGCTTTGCACGAGTCAACGATGGGCATACCCGCGTTCGGCAATGTGACCGGGTACTGTTTCCAGTAGTTCGAGCGATAGCTGTCGCTCCAGTCTTTGAGCGGGCCTTTTGTGTCTAGCATCCCGAGCGCGTCGAAGATGCGGAGCACCGCCAGCTCCCGGCACCAGCCGCAGAAGTCGCCTTGGCGCAGCGAGACGCCGCCGCCGGGGTTACACGAGTCACTGTTGCCGTGCGTGCCGTTCATCAAGCAGCGATATTCCGGACGCCACGCGCCTTCCCAGCAGCTGTAGCTGCCTTGATACGCGCCGATGAGTCCCGGTGTGGATTGGATGCCGGCGCCGTCGAGCAAATGGGCCCAGGGCAGATCGCTGGCCTTGTTACTGTAGGAGTAGTTGCCAATGTTGGAGATCGAGTAGTTCGTCGGGTTGTAGCCCGCGTACTTCGACGCATTCAGGCAACTGTCGTCGAGCTGGTCGTCTCGATATTCGTCTTTGAGCTGAGAGAGCGCGTGACCCAGTTCGTGCATGCGGTTTTGGGCCACCGCTACTTTGACGGCCACGGTCGAGTCGCTCGGGTCCTGCGGCGTCCGGGTCCAGCCTGAAAAACCGTCGCAGGCCTTGGTTGGGTCGGAAAGGTTGCTGCACGTCGGCTTGAGCACGAGCACGACGCCCACGACCTGCTGCAGCACGGAGCCTTGTTTGTGCTGGCGATTGACCGGAACGTAGGAGAGTCCTTGGAAGAACGCCTTGCCCATGTCAACCAGATCCGGCGCTGTGGGGAACGCGACGCCGCTGCCATTGGACGTCAACGCCATGCCGAACGCCGTGTCGCTGCCGCCCACTGCGACGTGCTCTTTCGACGGCAAGCGCACGGTCCAGACGTTGAAGGCTTCGCGGTATTCCTTGTACGGGCTGAGGCTCAGAAACTCCTTCAGCCACAGCGCTGCGTCTTGCTCGAAGCGCACAAGCTCGTCGGCCTTGTAGCCCTCTGGCATGATGACGATGTCGCTCTTGCCGCCCAAGCAACTCGCTGGAGAAGCGATTGGCACTGGGGTCGTGGACGGGTGGTCCTTCGGCGTATCGATCATGCCGGAGCCCTGATGGCT
>CBDUPW010000400.1:0-6327 GCA_965369205.1 uncultured Polyangiaceae bacterium
TCGGCGCCAGTGGCAACTCCAGCGGCATGATCCATGGCGGTCCCCGCTACCTGACTTACGACCCGGACGTGACCCACACGTCGTGTCTCGACTCCGGTCATATCCAGCGCATCGCTCCGCACTTGCTGTTCCGCATTCCTTTCTTGGTGCCGGTGCATCGCTCCAGATTTGGTTCACGCCTGGCGCTGCATGGTTACGATGCATTTTTCGAGCTCTACGATCGTTACCAGCCCCTCAAGCGCGGCAAGCCGCACGTACGCCTGAATGCAGACGATCTGCGCCGCCTCGAACCGGGCTTGCAGGCCGACGCAGTCGGCGGCGTGACCTTCGACGAATGGGGCATCGACGGAGTGCGGCTCTGCATGGGCAGCGCCGTGGACGCCATCGAACGTGGAGCGAAGGTGCACGTGCACACCACGGTCATGGAGGTGATGCTCGACGGCGAGCGCGTGCGTGGCGTGCGCTGGCGCGATCGTGTCAGTGGCGATACGGGACAGACCACCGCGCGGGTCGTCGTCAACGCGACAGGAGCCTGGGCTCCGGTGACGGCCACCTTGGCGGGGCTGGAGCCGCGGGTTGCGCGCATCCGGCCGGGCAAGGGTATTCATGTATTCCTCGATCGGCGCCTGACCAACTACGCCATTGCCACCACGGCGATAGACGGTCGCCAAGTGTTCTTGATGCCCTGGCAAAACATGAGCGTGCTGGGCACGACGGACGACGACTACTACGGCGATCTGGACGAGGTGCTCGCGAACGGTGACGAGGTTCGCTACCTGATGCAGGCCGTTGCCCGGGTTTTCCCGTCGGTGTCCCAGGCCCGAGCCATTGGCACTTGGGGAGGTGTGCGTCCAACGCTGTACGGCTGGGGCGTTAACGAAGACAAACTGAGCCGCGAACACGAGATCGTCGATCACAAGAAACACGGCGCAGACGGCCTGTACTCGATGATCGGTGGCAAGCTGGCCAGCTACCGCATCTTCGCGGAAGAAATGACAGATGTCGTCGCCGAACGCTTGGGGAACACTGCGCCGAAACGCACGCACAGCTCGCCGCTCCCCGGCGGCGACGAAACCGTCGATCCGTTCAGCTTGTGCGCCGGGATCCAGCTGGACGCCCTCGCCGCATCGCGCTTGGAGTATCGCCACGGTAGCCGTTCGCCCCGGGTGATCGAGCGCGTCAAGCGGTGCCCTCCGGAAGCTCGGGTGGTTTGTGACTGCGAACCTGTAACCGAGGCGGAAATACGCTACGTCGTCGAGGGAGAGATGGCGAAGACGGTGGACGACGTCGCGCGTCGCACCCGGCTTGGCCTGGGTTCCTGCGGAGGCATGCGCTGCGCATTGCGCTGCGGCGCCATCTTGGCTGACGCTCTCGATGCGGATCCCAGCTATGGGCAGCGCTCGGCTTTGACCTTCCTGCGCGGCGCTGCGGCGCGGCGCGCCAGCGCAGTGGGTTCGCTGCAAGCACGCCAAGAAGCGCTGTCCCTTGCCACGCTCTCGTCGCAGCTCGGCTTCGTGGAAAAAGAGGAGCGGTGAGCGACGAAAGACGGCACGTGCTCGTCG
Organism: uncultured Polyangiaceae bacterium; assembly: GCA_965369205.1. Classification (GTDB taxonomy): domain Bacteria; phylum Myxococcota_A; class Polyangia; order Polyangiales; family Polyangiaceae; genus JACKEA01. The sequence goes on from CBDUPW010000400.1 coordinate 1,563, forward strand.
TCGGCGGCGGCATCGCCGGCGTCGCTGCGGCTTGGGCCGCACAGCGCGCGGGCGCGCGCGTCACGCTTTTACACGGAGCTGCGGGCGCGTCGGCACTGTACTCGGGGGCGTTGGACTTCGGCGCGAAACCTTCCGAGCGGGTCGTTTCCGAGCTTGCGCACTTTGCGACGGCGCTGGGCTGCTGGACCTACGGCGGGGGGCCCTATCGCATCGCCACGGAGACGGGCTTGTGCCGCAGCGTCGACGGCCGCGACAGTGCGCTGTTGGACCTCGAGCCCCTCGCGGGCAAGCGCATCGGCGTGATCGGCGCGCTGCATAGCAGCTGGAATGCGCCGCTCGTGGCGCGGCAGCTCGGCGCCAGCACCTGGGCGCAGCAAACCAGCACAGAGTTCGTCGTGCTGCCCGCCCCGGATCTGCTCGCGACGGACGAGCTAACCGTCCCCCTCTACGATATCGCAACGCGTTTTGACGCGCCCAAACGATTGCAACAGCTTTGCGCCGTTCTTGAAAAAGCACGCGGCGATGCCAGCGCGCTGCTCTTGGGACCGTGGCTTGGGCTGGCAACGGACGTTGCCCAGCAGGCGACGCAGACGCTCGGAATACCCGTTGGGGAGTCGACGTCGGCCCCCGGCGGCGTCGCCGGAGCCCGTTTCGAACGTGCGCGGGAGCGCTTGCTTCAAGCAAGCGCCATCGAGGCGCGCACGGGCCCGGTGCAGCGGGTCAGCGCTGAGGCGAGTGGTTTTTCCGTTGGCTTCGGCTCGGAGGACATCAGCGCCGAAGCGGTGGTGCTGGCCATCGGCGGCGTGGCGGCAGGCGGGATCCTGCTGGACGACGCGCGCCCGGAGCACCCTGGCGGCGCGTGTTTCCACGCGTCACTGCAGGCGCCGGTGACCCTGGAGCTCGACGGGAAACCTGTCGAGCGCGTGAGCACGCTGCACGGCGTAGACTTCTGCTTGGCAGGGCTCGGGACTCTAGAACGTGTGGGCATCGCCGAGCGGCAGGGCAAGACCAAGGAGCCGGGGCTCTTCGTTGCAGGAGATTGCGCGGCCGGCGCTCCGCGCAGTGCGCTGCAGGCAGCGCGGGCCGGGATCCGGGCAGGTGCGCTGGCTGCGGCGCGCCCGGACTGAATCCGCGGCGCCGCCAGCGTCGGCTAGATCTCAAAGTGGGCTTCGCGTGTAACAACCACTGCGTGTTCTGCGCGCAGGGGGACAAACGCAAAGGCACCAAAGCCTTCGCAGCCAAGGACCTGGCGCAGAAGCTCGTTGCCACAGCAGGCAAAGCTTCGGGATTGGTGTTGACCGGCGGCGAGCCCAGCATGCACCGAGACATCCTCGCCCTCGTGCGACTGGCAAAGCGCCTCGGCTACGCGCCCATTCAGCTGCAGACCAACGGGCGCATGCTCTCCCACGGGCGCGTGCTCGCGGAGTTTGTTCGAGCCGGCGTCACAGAGGTGTCGCCTTCGCTCCATGGACCGGAAGCGGCGATTCACGACGGGCTGACCCGCACGCCGGGCAGCTTCGAGCAATCCGCCCAAGGGATCCGAAACGCAGTGGCGGCTGGGATCCCCGTGGTGACCAACTCGGTGATCACTCGACAGAACGTGCACGTGCTGGCCGAACTGGTAGAACTGCTTGCCGACTTGGGTGTGCATAACGCGCAGCTCGCCTTGGTGCATCCCGTGGGCACAGCCCAGGTACTATTCGATGAGGTGGTTCCGCGTTTGCCGGACGTGGAGCAGGCGCTGCGGCCGGCTCGGGAAGTCGCGCAACGTCGCGGGATGCGCCTGGTTACCGAAGCCGTTCCCCTTTGTTTTCTGCGCGGCATGAGCGAACTGTGCGTCGAGTCGTCGATCCCACCGACCACCGTCATCGATCTGGAGGGCACCGTGGACTATTCCGAGTGGCGCATGCACGAAGGCAAGGCGAAAGGCCCGCCGTGTCTCGGATGCAGCGCGACGGACCGCTGTGAAGGTCCCTGGCGGGAGTTCCCCGAGCGCTTCGGCTGGGAAGAATTCGTCCCGCTGTAACGCGGCGCACCGCAGCCACAAGCCGTTGAGCGAACCTTCCCTTGACGCGAAGCACGGGTCGGGACGAGCGTAGGGCATGCGCACTCTTGCACGACCGCTCGCCCAAGCCGGACTCCTGTTGCTCGCTCTGCTCGCCTGCAACGCCGGCGCAGGCCCGCGCCCGGATGACTCGGAACAGAAGCGGCCCGCGCCCGTTGCGCCACCGGATCCGGCGGGGCCGCTCGCCGCACCTGCAGCGCCAGCGCCGGCAGCAGCTGCGGTCAGCCCCGCCAGCGAACAAGACGCGCCGGAGATCAGTCGTTCGGTGGGGCAGGGCGGCGGAGTGATCGTGCTCTGGCCGCGCATTGTGCTGCCCCGCGGCAGCGGCGAGCCGGACGCGGCCACTCTGGCGCTCGCGGGAAAGGTGCAGGCACACGTCGCGGAGCTCGCCCGCGCCGCGGCAGCCCAGCGTCCCGTGGAGGTACGTCCGCAGCCTGAGCGTGTCTGCCCGCGTGATGGCTGCAAAGCCGTGGCCGTCGGCGCGTTGATCGCGCGCGCGGGGGGCGGTTGCGCGGTGGTGGTCACGATCAGCGCGCCGGGAAAAAGCGCAGCGCAGCTGGTTCCGGCGTCTTCGGGTCACATCGAGCTCTCCGCGACGAGCGTGCCCTTCCGGGAGCCCGCAGAGCGAGTGGTGCGGGTAAAAGACTACGCGTCGTGTGATGCGCTGCCGGCCGATTTGGGCGCAAAAGATCCCGACGTGCGAAAAGCGCTGCAGGCCGCATTGGGGTCCTAGTGCGGTCGGACTAGCGCGCGTTCCGCCATCAAGTGTGGCGGGTTCGCGTCGCTGTGCCCTCGCTGTTGCAGCGAGTGTGTTCGTTTTGCGTCGCCGCGAGCCTGTACCCGCCACGCGCGGGGCGAAACCCACTGGGTGTTGCGTGTATTGAAGGGCGTTTCGTTCGGTAGATCGGGCTGGAAATCCAATACGCACTGGCGCACGGCACGTGGCTTGCTCTTAGGGATGCACGTCTCTTGAATGGAGGATTCAAATGAAGAAACGCATCACACTCATGTCCCTCGTCGCTCTCGGATGCCTGTCCGTTGGCTGTAGTTCGTCCCGCGACATTCAGGTCAAGGGTGAAATTGTGGGCGCAGCGAGCCAGCAGAGCATGCTCGTCGAGTTCTGGGAGTTGAACAGCACCGAACAGAACAAGGTGCACAGCATGACCGTTGCTGCGCCAGGTTCCTTCGAGGAAACGGTGCCGCTAGAAGGCGACACGCTGCTCGTGCGCGTGATAGCGGACGCCGACGGCAATGAGGCCTGCTCCGCCGGTGAGAGCTGGGGCGAGAGCATTGCGCAGATCGTTGATGAAGAGGCGCCTCTGGAGGTGAGCGTGACGCTTTCTAGTGCGGCATGCGATACCTCGGAAATCGGTCGCTGAGCCAAATACGTCGAACCCGACGCGCTGTGGGCGCGTCGGCTTCTTGGGCACGGAGCTAAGGATTTAGCCCGGATTTATGGGCATTTCGCGTGGGCTTTGTTGCAGTCGTCTGGGCTGTTGTACAGCGCCGCGCAGTCGGCACCCACGCAGCTGCAACCACCGACGCCGACGCAGCTCGATCCGTCCCAAGCGTAGCCGAAGAAGGCTGCACACAAGCCTTGTCCTTTGGCGTCTTGAGCTTTGCACTCGGGCTCGCATGCGAGCTGAATGCATGCGCCTCCGGGCTCAGTGCAGATCCCGCAGCTTTCGTTACAGCACTCTAGGCCGGCCCCACAGGTGACGGGTCCACAGGGCTTGCCCGAGGAAGTGCCGCAGTCTGCATGCGCCTTCTCGCAGGCGCTCTGATCCTGGTATAGGTCGCCACAGTCGGCTCCCTTGCAGGAGCAGCCGCCGAGACCAACGCAGCTGTTTCCATCCCAAGCGTAGCCCAACATCATCAGGCAAGCGCCTTCGCCTGCAGCGTCTTGTTTGTCGCACGGGTCGACGCACGCAATCGCGGTGCAGCCCTCGCCCTCTTTCGCGCAGGTGCCGCAGCTTGCGTTGCAGCAGTACTCGCCGGGGCCGCAGACGTTCTTGCCGCACTGTTCGCCGCCTTTGCCGCCATCGCTGGTGCAGGCCAGTTCGATGCAGCCTTCGCCTGGTTTGGCGCAAATGCCGCAACTTTCGTTGCAACAGTACTCGCCGCTGGCGCAGGTATTCGCCCCGCAAGTAACGCCTGTGCCCGCGTCATGGGATCCGATGGGCACGTCCCCGTCGGAGCTGCAGCCGCCGCCTTCGGCGCCGACCAGTAGTGGGGCCGCGCAGAGCAAACCCATGAAAAACGAACGCTGAAGAAGCTTAGAAGTCATCATTTCTCGTCCCATCCAGTGAAAGCCGTCTGTCTAGGTGAGTGTCCGCCCCACATGGGATCCGTTTCGAAAAATGGAACTATTCGACGCAAGCCGCGCGCACCCGGGGAGCAAGCGGGGAGCTTGGGTGCGCCGCCAAAAAGGCCGCCGCAAGCTCCCGCGCCTTTTCCTGAGCGCCTGCATTGCATAGCGCGATGACGCGCGCCGCGTCCCGCTCCGGCGAGAGTGCGCCGCCAGGGAAGCGCTTCGCGTGCGCATCCAGAGTTGCCAGCGCGCGCGTCGAGTCGCCAGCCGACAGATCCCGCTGCGCCTGGGCCAAAAGCGCGCTCTCCGCGCTGAGGGAATCTTTGGGAGTCTCGCCCGGCGCGACACTGTGCGGATCGGGCGCGGAGGGGCGCGCTTGCGTCGCTATC
>CBDUPW010000401.1:0-6292 GCA_965369205.1 uncultured Polyangiaceae bacterium
TATGGATGGCACGGTGAGCGCGGCGGGCGGCACGGGAGCGGGCGGGGTGATCAATGTGAGCGGTGCGGGGGATGTGAACGTGGGTCGCGGGGCGGTGATGGACGCGGGCGGTGCGACGGGGGGCAGCGCGGGGCTCGGTTCCGAAGACTTGCGGGTGGATGCCGCCTGGCTCGGCTCCCAGCTCGGCGGCGGAGCGGTCCAGGTTCTCGACTTGCGGGATGAATCCGCATACCAGGCCGGTCATGTCCCAGGATCGCTACACGTGGACGTCAGCGTGCTCCGCGCCACCGTCGCGGGGATTTCAGGTCAGGTCGCGGACAACGCACAACTATCGAGCGCCCTCAGTACGGCTGGCCTCGACCCCGCGAAAGAAGTGGTCGTCGTCGGAGCGCAAACGGATACCACGCCGGCGCGCGGATTTTGGACGCTGCATTGGGCGCAACATGCTTCGGTGCGGCTGTTGGATGGGGGGTATGGCGCTTGGATCGCCGGGGGCGGCGCCACGGAGAGTGGCGGCTCCAGCGCGGCCCCGTCGACGTACTCCGTTACTGCGAACGCGACACAGGTCCGCGTGGACCCGGATTGGATCGTTCCCAAGCTATCGGATCCCAACGTCGTGCTGATCGACGCGCGGAATGCCTCAGAGTTTTCCGCCGGTCATATTCCTGGAGCCAAGAACGTCGACTGGAATACGAACGTGGTCAACGGCGTGCTGAAGCCCAAGGCAGATGTCGAGGCGCTCTATGCGCAGGTGCCGAAGAGCGCCACAGTCGTTGCGTACTGCCAAACGGGCACTCGTGCCTCCGTCACCTACTTCGTCCTGCGCTGGTTGGGCTACTCGGACGTGCGCCTATATGACGGCTCCTGGGCCGAGTGGGGCTCGCGGCCCGATTTGCCGAAGGAGTGAGGCGCCGCAAGTTTCGCAAACACTGGGTGGTGCCTGATCCTGCGCAGCCCCGCCTCAGAACAGCGCGCGTTTCGAGACCATCATCCAGACGACTGCGACGGTCGCTCCGAAGGAGGGCACGCCCAGCAAGGCCCAGGCTCGCTGCATGCGATACCAGTCCCGGGCCAGTTCAGTTTTTTCGTCTCGCGCCCGCGCCGACAGGCGCTTCATGCGGACCTGCATGAACGCTGCGGGAAGCCAAGTGATGCCGGCGATGCAATACCCGACGAGTCCTTGCAACAGCCAATCCGTCGTTAAGGGGATGCTGTACAGATGCGCGAGCCAGAGCCCGCTCACGGGGACGAAGACCCCAGCGGGAACCGTGAAGACCCAATCGGCAAATACCACTTCAGCGTCGCACCAAGCGATGACGTGAACGTCGCGGCTACGGGCGGCACGCAGCTTGTACCAGGCGCTGCCGGCCCCGGTGCCCAGAAAGAGGATCGCGGCAAAGACGTGAATCGTCTTCAGGATGGAGATGAGCAACGCCACAGAACCACACCCGTTCCGAAGATGATTGGCACGTTCTTGGTGAAAGGGCCAAAGGGATGAAACCAAAGCCACGGGACCTGCCAGGACACGACCAGAGGCAAGACGACCAATGCTGCTATCTGGGCGACGAGCACGACCCGCAACCAGCGACCCGACAAGGTGAGTGCCAATATGCCAGACGCCGCTTGCAACACACCGATTAGCGCGAGCACCGTCCCCGGCGCGCCGAAAGACAGTCCCACGCCCTCGACGATGCGTAGCTCCTCGCCCTGTTGGAAGAAGACTTTTGGCAGCAGTCCCTCGCTCAACCAAATGAATGCCATGCCGCTACGCAAGAGCCACAGTGCCCGGCGGCTCCAGCCCTCGCGCTCCACCAGCCACGCCGTGGCCACGGCGGCGAGGATGGGCACGTTCTTAGTCAACATGCCGAAGGGGTTGACCAAGAGCCGAGCATCCCACACAACCAAGATGACGGTGAACGTGAGCACCATCGACAGCTGGAGCAGGGTGATGACGTTGCCCGCCCGGCGAGACAGCACCCACAGACCTAACCCAACTTCGAATAGGCAGGTTGCGGGCATGAGCCACACCGGCAAGCCCAGCTGGTCAAGATAGCCTCCGCCGATGCTGCGGTAAGTCGGATGCAATACCAGGAGGCCTGTGGCCAACCACACCACCGCCACGCCGGCCCGAAGCCAAAAGGATTCTGCTGGGCCCATGTCACGCACGCCGGGGCAGTCTAGGCGACAGAGATGAAAGAGATAACCGCCGCTTTGCGATCAGAAACCCAAGCCCTGGGGACTCCGTGCACAAACGCAGTTCCGACCCGGATTTTTGCACCTTGGGCGTCCTCTGGCTGCGCGCTAGCCTCGAGCGATGTCCGACAAACTGACGGTCCGCACCGAGGGCAACCTCCTAGTCATGGCGTTCAATCGCCCTGAAAAGAAGAACGCCATCGACCTTGATATGCTCAGCGCTCTGGCGGCCGCATACACACGGCTCGATCGTGAGGCCGAACTCCGTGCCGGGGTGCTGTATGGCGAGGGGAGTGTGTTCACCGCGGGCCTGGATCTCGCCTCCGCGCTGCCTCGCATGGCCGCGGAGGGGCCCAGCGCCTACTTGGCAGCGGGGCAAGTCGATCCTTTCGGATTGTTTGCAGCAGCGTGCAAAAAGCCAGTCATCGTTGCGGTGCATGGCCGGTGCTACACAGCCGGTCTCGAGCTCACCTTGGCGGCGGATATGTGCGTGGCTGCGGCCGGCACCGTTTTCGGCCAGATGGAGGTGCGACGCGGGATCTTCCCCTTTGGTGGTGCAACGCTGCGTCTGCCCGAAGCGATCGGTTGGCATAACGCCATGCGCTACATGCTCGCTGGGGACACGTTCAGCGCGGAGGAAGGTGAGCGCATGGGGATCGTGCAGATCCTGGCGTCCGAAGGAGAGCACCTGGCGCAGGCTCTCGACCTGGCGAAGCGCGTTGCTGAAAACGCGCCCCTTGCGGTGCAGGCCTGTCTTGCCAACGCGCGCTTGGCGAAGGCTGCCGGTAGCGCGGCCGCATTAGTCGATATTCAAGAAACAGGGCGTGTCATCGCCGCGACAGATGACGCGCGCGAGGGCATCCTGTCGCTAATGGAAAGGCGAGCGCCACGCTTCTCCGGAACCTGAACGGGCGGGCCTGAACGCGCGGACCTGAACGCGCGGACCTGAACGGCGGGGCTGGTCGTAACCTCGTCGCAACCCCTGCATCGGCGTCGCTCAGCGCGGAGCTTTCGACGCGCACTGCGCTCCCGGCGCAGCTGTCGGCGGCGCGTCTTTTTCGAGCTGCGCGTGGGTCTTGCTTTGCGCGCGGGGGAGCTGCAGCAGGCCGTTGTGCAGAATGCACACGCCGATGTCCAAGCGAGTCACAAACTGGCAGCGGCCGATGCCGGGCTGTCCGTTCGTGACAGGCACATTTGCGGGCGTGGGTTTGCCATCGGTGCCGAGCCCGTCGGTGCAGACGCAGAGCTGACCGGGGCTGCACATGTCTGCGTCAGCGCAGGGACACCCAGTGCGGTCTGGTCCGCCGGGCTGGGTCACGACGCCACTTGGTCCGGCTTCTGAGGACGGCGCGGCGTCCGCGACTTCAGTGACGCCGGCGTCGGCTGTGCTTGCGACGGGCGCCGGCGCGCTGGTTGGCGGGGGAGCCGCGGGCGGTTGCGAGGGACACGCAGTGAGCACAAGGCTTGCGCTGCACAGCAGCAGAAGTGACGCGGGACGAAACATGCAGCGAGGGTAGCGTGGCTTGCGTTGTTCGGGGGGACGGAAGCGAAGATTGTGTGGACCGCGCCCCGGACGACGCACCAAGCCCCAGCGCCCTCAGTACCGCTGCCCCGCCGGGGCACCCTTGAGCGTCGCGCCGCCGACCACCGGAGTGACTTCAAGCTCCGACCAAAGCTTCTTGTCGAGGGCGCGCATCCGAGCGAACTCGTCGCGCTCCTTGACGTGCAGCTCTTTGGTCTCCTTGTAGTCGTCGCCCACGTTGAAGAGCTGGAAGCCTTTGTTGTCGCCGTACACGACCAGTTTGTAGTCGCCGTCGATGATGGCGCGGCGCTTGTCCATCAAGTCGGCCCGCGGCAGGTCCACGATTACGGGTCGCGCCGCTGCTTCCGCGCCGAACACTTCGGACACCAGACTCACGCCGCGATAACCGTCCACGGATAGCGACAGCAACTCAGCAATAGTGGGCGCCAAGTCGATTGCGCTGCGCGGCGACTCGATCCGCCGTGGCTTCGCCCCCGGCACATGGATGAACAGCGGCACGCGCACCAGGCTCTCCCACACCTCGTAAGCGTGACGATAGTGTCCGCGCTCCCCGAAGCCCTCGCCGTGGTCCGCAGTGATGATCACGACCAGGTTCTTCCCCCAGGGCTGCGCCTGCGCCCAATCCACCAAGTCGCCCACGTGGCGATCCGTGAAATGCACTTCGTTGTCGTACAAATCCCGGCGGCCATTGCCGAAGTCCGGCGACTCTTTGTGCTTCACATAACGATAGTGCGGATCCAAAAAGTGAAAGTACGCAAAGAACGGTCGCTCCCCCGTTGCGTCGACGTTCTTTGGATCCGACAGCATTTCTTTAGCCAGGGCATTCAGCCGGTCGCTGTTGATGTCCTGCACCCCGGTGTTGTCCAGGAACGTGCCTTTGAGCAGCCGGTAGTCGTCAAAGCCCTGATTCAACCCATAGGGCGGCATGAAGTAGCCATGCGCATGCCCCGCCAGGGTGCGCACGCCTTTGGCTTGAGCGCGTTCGCTGACCAATTCGTTCTCCGGATACCAACGCGTAAAGAAGTATCCGTCCCGCTTGAGCTCACTCGGGTACTTGCCGCACAACATCGGCACCACGCTCTTAGCGGTGTAGCTGGAGAGCGAATACGCCCGCGGATACAACGTGGAGCGCTGCGCAAACTTGGTCAGCCACGGCGCAATGTCCCGCGGGTACCCGGCCCAGGGCATGTCCGCGCGCAGCGCATCGATGGTGATCAAGAGCACGTTGTAGGGAGGCTTGGGTTTCGGAGCCTCTGGTATTTTTGGGGGGGCCGCCGGGGTCGGAGTTGTGGACGTCGGTGCTGCGCTCTGATTGGGTGCGGAACTGGCCGACGGCGCTCCCGTGCTGGACCCCGCGTGTGGAGCCGGGTTGCTCGCGCAGTGACCAAGGAACACCGCGCCACACAGAACCGCGATACGAGGGGGCCACATTGATGGCGACATGGCGCTTCATATCACGAGCCGCGCGGCCGCCGCGCGCCGGCTCTAGCTCGGGCACAGTCCGTATCCCGCGCGGCCGCCGCGCGCCAGATCTAGCTCGGGCACAGTCGGTAACCCGCGAACCGCAGTTCCACGCTGTTGCTACGGTGTCGTCGCGGTGCGCATGGCTACACTCGAATCGCAGTTCCACGCTATTGCTACGGTGTCGTCGCGGTGCCGATGGTTCCACATCGAGCCGATGTGGCGTGACCCATCGTCAAGAATGCAGGTAGGCTCCTCTGAATGACGGACCCAACGGGCACCCACCACAGCGTTGACTACATCGAGTTGTGCGTTTCCAACATGGCGCGCGCCAAGGCGTTCTACATCGCGGCCTTCGGCTGGAAACTCACGGACTACGGTCCCGGATACGCCGGCTTCGTGGATCACGCGCGCGGCGATCGCGAAGCGGGTGGTTTGCGCCTGGTGGACGCCGTCACCCGGGGCGGTCCCCTGGTTGTACTGTATTCCAAAGACCTCGAAGCCAGCGCCAAAGCCGTGCACGAAGCCGGCGGCAAGATCAAAGCCGAGATCTACGAGTTCCCCGGCGGCCGCCGCTTCGAATTCGAAGACCCCTCCGGCAACCACCTGGCCATCTGGGGCAAGTAGCGCGAAGCGCGGTGGCGTGCTTTTCGCGACACAAGCGCGCCGAGCGCACCGCGGGAGCATGCGTGCAATACGTCGCGGTGGGTGCGTGAGTGGAAAGCGTCGCGGCGGGAGCATGCGAGATCTGGGGCGCGCTTCCGAGCCGCGCACCGCGAACACGAAGCGCCGGCGACCGGCGCCGTTCCGAAGGTCGGGGCTCCGAGGCGGGCGGGCCTTTGAAGAGGCCCGCTGGATCCGCCTCTCCGCCGGGGCGCCGGCGCACGTCGGGGGTGCGGACCCGCTGGGCGTGCGCACACGCGCATCGGTATCGAGCGCGGAGACGCGCGCCGGGCCATCGCGAATGCGTTGGCGGAGGCATGCGAGATCGAGCGGGAGCGCGGGCTCAAATAGTTACGAATTCGATTGACAAGGATCTCGGTGCTTCGAGCTTGAAACTCGCGTCGCGCCACACAAACCGCTGCTTGCAACGCC
>CBDUPW010000402.1:0-6276 GCA_965369205.1 uncultured Polyangiaceae bacterium
AAGTACCCAAACTCGCCGCACAAACCCAAGCTGGACGAGCTGCGCGGAAAAAACCCCTGATAATTCGGCCCGGGGCATCCCACTCACGGGTGATCATGGCTTTGTCTCTTCGTTGCCCAGCGCTACCGCTACTAGCAGCGCTCGCCCTGTGCATTAGCTGTGGCGACGACGTGGAGGTCGGCGCCGACCTGCCCGCAGGGGGCGCGGGCGGCACGGGCTCAGGCGGCGGCGCAGATAGTGGCACCAGCGGCGGGGCCGCCGTCAGCGGCGGCGGAGCCGCCATCGGTGAGTGCCAGGGCAAAGTGTACCAGTGCGGCGACCTACTCGATAACGACAATGACGGCCTGGTTGACGCCCTCGACCCGGATTGCCTCGGCCCCTGCGACAACACCGAAGAGTCGTACTACGGCGGCATCCCCGGACAGAACAACGCGCCCTGTCGTCAAGATTGCTACTTCGATCAAGACACGGGCCCTGGTAACGACGAGTGCTACTGGAATCACCAGTGTGATGCCTTGGCGACTGCGCCGGCCTTTCCTCCGAGCGGCGACCTGAAGTGTGGGTACGACGCGAACGCCAAGACCCCGGGAACGGCCGCTTCTTGCTCGGAGCTGGTGGCGGGGCAGTCGGCTCAATGCGAGAGCTACTGTGGGCCGCTGACGCCGAACGGTTGCGATTGTTTCGGCTGTTGTGAACTTCCTGCAGGTGGGGGCAAATACGTTTGGCTCGGCTCGACCGTATCCAACGTGGGCAGCTGTGATCGCGCGAGCCTCGGTGACCCGGAGAGGTGCAAGCCGTGCACGCCGGTACCGTCTTGCCTGAACGACTGCGCCGAGTGCGAGCTCTGCATCGGCAAAGAAACCCTGCCGGCCAGCTGCACGCCGACTCCGGATGCGGGGCCCGACGCTGGCTACCCGGAGCAGTGTCCGGCCGGCGTCCAGGCGTGTGGCTTGACTGGACAGTCTGCCTGTCCGCCCGGCGCTTACTGCGTCACCGGCTGCTGCCGCCAGGTGCCACGTTGAAAAGAGGCTTCCCCATGAAAAGCGTGTTCAGATACCTATGCTGTTTTGTTCTATCGTTGGCCCTGGTTTCCTGCGGCAGCGACGATGACGAGCAGCCCAAGACCGACACTTGCGACTTTCAGGCGCAGACCGGCTGCGAAACTGGACAAGTCTGCGAAACCGGCGTTGACGGCGAACCGGCATGCTTCGCGCCGGTGAGCATTCAAGGTCGTGTCTACGACGTTAGCGATGATTCAGCAGTCGAAGGCGCTCGAGTCGTGGCGCGTGACGCAAACGACGTCGCCATCTCTGGCGTCGCAGTCACTGAGAAGGACGGGAAGTATAGCCTGCGCGTTCCCGCGAAACGCGACGCGGCAGGGAATCCGCAAAAGACGGACTATACCCTTCGCGCCGATGCCGCTGGGTTTCTGACCTTTCCCAAAGCTCCTCGCATCGCTCTGCCCGTGGACGTTTCCACTGCGGCTGGGGATCCGCTGACTGTGGCGAACTCGGCAACCGACATCGGGCTCGTGCCCCTGGAAAACGCCGCGGGCTTGGGGTCGATCTCGGGCAAGGTGCTCGCGGATCACCCAGCGGGCACCCTCGTCGTTGCCGCTGGCGCCACGGGCACGGCTGACACGAACGGTGAGTACACCATCTTCAATCTGCCCGCCGGAAGCCACGAAGTGCGCGGCTATCTGGCCGGCGTGAACCTGCAGATTCGGAGCGCCGAGGTGAAGGCGACAGAGAACACATCCGGAGTCGACTTGGATGTGCTGGGCGACGCGACTGCGACCGTCAGTGGCAACGTGAACATCGTAAACGCGCCCGGCGGCTCCGCAACTTCGGTGATTCTGGCGGTAAAAGACACCTTTGTGGTGAACGCCGCACGTGGTGAGGCCCCGCCTGGATTGCGCGCCGCCGGTGTGAATGGTTCGTTCAGCATCCCGAAGGTTCCCGACGGAACCTACGTCGTCTTGGCCGCTTTCGAAAACGACGGTCTGGTTCGCGATCCCGACGTCAATATCGGCGGCACCGCGATCGTCGAAGTGACCGTGACGGGCCCGGACGTTTCGCTTGCGCAGAACTTCAAAGTGACCGCGGCCCTCGAGGTGTTCGCGCCCAAGGACGGCCAAAGTGCGTCGTCGGTGCCGCTGTTCAGCTTCGAAGACGATTCGAGCGAGGAAACCTACACGGTCTGGCTATTTGACGTGCTGGGCAACGAGATCTGGAGAAAAGAAAACATTGCGGGACCTAAGGGCTCCAAGCCCGTGGACGTCAGCTTCGATGGTGACGTCACGACCTTGAAGTCCGGCAGCTTCTATCAATTCCGCGCGGTCAGCATCAAGGCGGGCTCCGCGATTTCTGCGACTGAAGACTTGAAGGGAGTCTTCTTCTACGAGTAACCTGGTTACACTCAGAGGTTTGTTTTCTCTACTTGGCCGCGTGGTCATGGGGGCATCGGTTATGTTGTCGCGTTCATCACTAGTTGTACTCACTATCGGCGCTGCGTTCGCCCTGACCGCGGGCTGCGGAGGCGGGGACGAAGCCGGTTCGGTTTCGACGGGCGGTCAGGACGCCGGCGCGGATGGCGCTTCTGGGAGCGGCGGCAGCGGGGGAGGGATCTCGACGGGAGGCGTTTCCGGAGGCGGCGGCACTTCGGGCGCCGGCGCTGGAGGGAGCTCGGGCGCAAGCGGCGCCTCAGGGGCCGGTGGTTCAGCGGGCGGCGCCGGCACAGACGGCGGGGCGACGGGCGGCGCAGCCGGAAGTGGCGGCGGGGTGACGGGCGGCGCAGCCGGAAGTGGCGGCGGAGCGACGGGCGGCGCGGCCGGAAGTGGCGGCGGAGCGACGGGCGGCGCAGCCGGCGCCGACGCGGGCACCCCGGAGTGCGTGACCCATACCGATTGTGACAACCTGGTGTACTGCGACGGCGTGGAAACATGCGCTGCGGGTAAGTGTGTTGCCGGCACGCCGATCGTCTGCCCGGGCGACGGCAAGACGTGCACCGCGGAGGTCTGCGACAACGCGACGAAGAGTTGCAAGACAGTGCTTCAAGATGGCCAGTGCTCGGATAGTCTCTTCTGCACCGGCACCGAGAAGTGTGATCCTTCTGCGGCGGGCGCCGATCCGACGACGGGTTGTGTCGCCGGCACGCCGGTCGCCTGCAGTGACGGGATCTCGTGCACGGTAGATACCTGCAGCAACTCGCTGGCGAAGTGCGTGTTCACCCCAAATAACACGCTGTGTAACAACACGATCTACTGCGACGGTGTAGAGATCTGCGAACCGTCCTCCGGCGATCCCACCACCGGGTGCAAGGCCGGCGCGGCGATCGACTGCGAAGATGGGATCGGCTGCACTCAAGATTCCTGCGACGAAACGTCGAAGGGCTGTCTGCACAACCCGAACCACGCATCCTGTTCGGATAACGTCTACTGCAACGGCGCAGAGGTGTGCAGCTTGACCCAAGATTGCATCGCTGGCACGGCCGTGAGCTGCACGCCAGACAGCGTTGCCTGCACTGTCGAGGCGTGTGACGAGACTCTCAAGACCTGCACCTCGACTCCGAGCAACGCCCTGTGCGGCACGGGTCAGATCTGTACGGGCGCGGGCTGCACCACCCTGAACTGCACGCAAAACGCGGATTGTGATGACCTCAATCCCTGCAACGGCACAGAAACCTGCGACACCAGCGTTGCCGGCGGGCAGTGCCTAAGCGGTACGGCGGTGAACTGCGATGACGGAATTCAGTGCACTCTTGATGAATGCGACCCGACCAATGGGCAGTGCAAATACACGCCTTTCAGTGGGATCTGCAACGACGGCAACCAGTGCAACGGTATCGAGACGTGTGTGGTCGGCAGCGGCTGCGTCGCCGGCACCGCGCTGACCTGTGACGACGGCATTGCTTGCACCAGCGACACCTGCATGGCGTCTTTGGGTTGTTCCTACCAACCCGACCCGACGATCTGTCAGGACGCATCCATGTGCAACGGCCAAGAGGTTTGCAGCGCGACTCTGGGCTGCCAGCCGAGTCCGGCGCCGCTACAGTGCGGCGACGACGGCATCGCCTGCACGACGGAAGCGTGCGTCGAGGGCGTCGGCTGCGTGTCGACCCCAGACAACACGACTTGCGCTTGCGGACAGACCTGCAATCCGAGTCAAGGCGGATGCGGGTTTTTCTGCAACGTTTCGACTTGCCAAGGCAAGACCTATCAATGCGGTGACTGTCTGGACAACGACGGCGACTGCAAGATCGATAGCGCCGACGACCACTGCATCGGCGTGTGTGACAACAACGAGCAGGGTTTCAAGGGCAACATCTCGGGGCAGAACAACGCGCCATGCAAGGCCGACTGCTACTTTGACCAAGACACCGGGTCGGGCAACGACGAGTGTTACTGGAGTCACAAATGCGATCCCCTCGAGGTTCCACCGAACTATCCGCCAGAAGGCTCGCAGTGCGCGTACAACCCGAACGCGAACATCCCGGGCACTGGGCAATCCTGCGCGCAGCTCTCCTCTACGCAGAGCCAACAGTGTGGCGACTATTGTGGCCCGCTCGTGCCCAACGGTTGTGACTGTTTCGGTTGCTGCGCGATGCCTGGCATTGCGTACACGGTCTACCTCGGCTCCGAGGACAGCGGAGGCAACGGCACATGCAACCTGGCCAACAAGAACGACCCACTCAAGTGCAAGCCATGCACGCAGGTTCCCGCGTGTCTGAACACCTGCGCCAACTGCGAAATCTGCATCGGCAAACCCACGCTTCCGCCGGAGTGCACGGGCCAGACCTGCCCACCGGGCAGGCAGCAATGTGGGCTCGCCGGGCAGCAACCCTGCCCCGCGGGTGAGTTCTGCGTCACCGGCTGCTGTCAGCCGGTTCCCCAATAGCGGCGAAGGCCAAGCGGCGCTTTGCGCAACTGTCCCAGCTGTGGCCAATTGTGCTGTGCGTCGAATTTCGCCATGCTCCCGGCTATGCGAACGTTTCCCTCCTTGGTGCTGCTCAGCGCGGGCCTGCTCGCCCTGGGTTGTGAGCAGCAGCCGAAACCTGAGCCCGAAACAAAGAAGACGACGCGCCCGATGGAAGCGCCCCCACCGGTGGGCTCCGCGCTGAATACCGCGCTGCGCGAAAAACCCGCCAGCGTAGCCAGTGCGATGGCCACGGCCGTCGGCGTTGCGCCGAAACCCGCCGGGCTCCCCGCTCCGGAGGATGTGGCCGCGCCGCCCAAGACCGCGAAGAAGACGGCGAGCGGGGTTGCCTACGTCGTGCTCGAAAAGGGCAAGGGCACCAAGAAGCCGACCCAAGAAGATCGCGTGAAGGTGCACTATTCGGGATGGACGGCCGACGGCAAGATGTTCGATAGCTCCGTGGCGCGCAACGAACCCGCGACCTTTGGCGTTGGGCAGGTGATCCCGGGCTGGACGGAGGCCTTGAAGCTAATGGTCGAAGGTCAGAAGCTTCGCGTTTGGATCCCGTCGAATCTCGCCTACGGAGACAAACCCGGCATGGGCCCAACGGGCCAGCTGACCTTCGAGATCGAGCTGCTCGAAATAGTGAAGACGCCCAAGCCGCCCAAAGCGCCGGCAGATGTGCGGGCAGCTCCCAAGAGCGCCAAGAAGACCGAGAGCGGCTTGGCCTATCGCAGCTTGAAAAAAGGCAAGGGCGCCAAACACCCGACGCGCGCAGATCGCGTCAGCGTGCACTACACAGGCTGGACGACGGACGGCAAGATGTTCGACAGCTCCATCCCGCGCGGGGAGCCAACGACGTTCCCCCTCGGCCAAGTGATCAAGGGTTGGGGCGAAGGTCTGCAGCTGATGGTCGAGGGCGAGACCATGCGCTTCTGGATCCCCGCAGAGCTCGCCTACGGTGAGAAACCGACTCGGCCAGGCGCGCCGGCGGGAATGCTCGTATTCGACGTCGAGCTGATCGCTATTCAGAGCGGCATGCCATCCGGACACGCTGGGCACTGACGGGCGCGGCTCGCGCCGCAATCAGTTCGGCTTCCGCGCTGGCGGGCCATGGGACGGCGCGGCGGCTGCGCTTGCGCTGGCCGCGCCGGCGATGGTGCGGGCAACCATCGTTTGGTAGCGCGCGCGCACCCCGTAGACCATCGCGGCGGCCGCCAGCGCGAGCAGCAGATACTGAATCAGCCGGGGCCCGCGGCTTTGGCTCATGTCGCCGACTTAGCAAGCGCTTCGTGCTGTCGTCCAGGTTTCCTGACCGTGTTGGGGTCGCTATTGGGGGGAAATCGGGTAGTCTCGCCGGCCG
>CBDUPW010000403.1:0-6269 GCA_965369205.1 uncultured Polyangiaceae bacterium
CTTTCGTCGGTGCGCCAGTTCGCGCTGTCGCGGCCCGAGCGTGGCTCGACGGAGCTCGCGCGCCAAAGGCACTCGGCTTTTTTCGCGGACTACGCGGAACAATACGTATCCGAAGCCGACATTGCGCTGGAGCAGCACAACTTAGACGCCGTGATCGAATCCGTGCTCGCCGATGGGCAACCGACCCGCCGCCAGGCCGAACCCGCGCTTCGGGTCTTGGCGGCGCTCTACCGCAGCACCGCGCGTTTGCCCCCACTTCGCCACCTGGCAGTGCTCGATCACGTCTTGCAGCGCAGTCGTGACTCGGGAGCGGACGGGACATTGATCTGTCGTGCGCTTCTAGCCACGGGGTCCGCGCGACTGCGCAGCGGAGATGACGCACGGGCGCTGCGTGATCTTTCCCAGGCGCATAGCCTGGCACTATCCCTGAACCGCTCGGACCTGGAAGGCCTCGCTCGAGTCGGACTGTCCCGAACCTTGCAGGGCCAAGGCGAATCGGCACCCGCGCTACAGCATGCGCAGGACGCGCTAACCATCGCCACGAAGATTGGCGATTCGGACCTTGAGGCGCGCGCGCTACACGTGCTCGGGATGGTGCGCGCCGACACGGGAGAGGACGCGAGCGCGGTCTTCGAACGCGCGGCTGCGCTCTTCGACTCGCGGGGCGATTCGGCGGCCTCGCAACAGGTACACGTGGACTGGGCGACGACGCTGCTGCAGCGGGGACAACACGAAGGCGCAGCAGCGGCGCTGCACTGGGGTGGCGAGACTTCCGCACTGATGACCCTGCGACGCGACGTGGCGACTGCCATGCTCGCACACGACCGTGGTCACGACGCCGACCCGGCGCAACTACAAGAACTCGCTCAGCGCGCTCGTGCGTTGGCGGACGCAACCGGGGAGTCCCAGGTCCTGTTGCTGTGCGCACTGGTGGCCTGTGGCGAAAAACGCTTCGGCGACGCCCACGCGCTGCTTCGGACTGCTTCGCTACCGAGTACTCGGATCACCCGTCCGGGGCAGGCCGCACAACTACTCTCCGTTTGGCTGGACGAACGCGTGCTCGGGAAGAAGCAACCCGCGGGCAGCGGGCAGGAGAAGCTCGCTGACGATTTCTGGTTGCGCGCGCTATCCAGAGCTATCGAGCCGGACGCGCACGCAGCGCCCCAGCCCGGTGCCGATGCAGTGGTCGTCGGGCACGCTGGGCAGTGGTTCCGGGTCCCCGCAGGGGAAACGGTCAGCCTGCATCGACGGCGCACGCTCGCGGCTATCCTTGATCACCTGGCGCACAAGCGAGAGGCGCGGCCTGGCGAGGCGCAGAGCTGGACAACGTTGCAGTCCGCCGCTTGGCCAGGAGAAAAGCTGCAGAAGGCAGCGGGCGCGCATCGCGTGCGCGTTGCCGTTTCTAGCCTGCGCAAACTGGGTCTTTCCCAGTACTTGTTGACTCAGGGCGACGGGTATTTGCTTACCGCGGAAGTACCGCTGTTCCGAGACGGCAAGGGGCACGCGCAGTGACCTCCCAGGGGATAGGATTCGCGCTAGACCCGGCTGCGCTCCGCGCTCTTGGACGCAAGCGGGCTCGAGGTGGCACCTGGCTGCTTTCCTTTTCGGTGCTTGGACTGCTGTTCGGCACGTTCTGGATGTTCTGGGGCGTGATTGTGTTTTTGACCGGCGTCGGCCTGCGCAATGGCGTCATTGTCTTCCTATTCGGCGGAGTGGGACCGAACCTGGGCGCGTCGCTCATGGCCTGGGCCGCGGTGCGGCGACGTCGTGAAGCGGAAGAGCTCGAACAACTCGCAATCTATGCAGAGCAGCAAACAGACCTGACATCCCACGAGGCGGCGCATCTGCTGTGCGTACCCCATCCACACGCAAACCAACTGCTGCAGTTGGCCGCCAGCAAGGGAGCCGCTCAGCTCGTCCAGAGTTCCGGCCTCCGCCCTGCACTACCCATGGGTCCGGACCGCGAAAAGCTCGTCGTGTTTCGTCGCGCGCGCCGACGGCGTGCGCTGTGGCTCGCGGTTGCCGCGGTGCCGGTGCTCGGTTTCGCAACGCTCTGGATCGTGGTCGGTGTGGCTGGGATCGCAACCGGCGAATGGGTGATCGGATTGATCCTGCTGATCCCCGGTGGGCTGTTCCCACTGGCAGGCTCCATTGTGCTCGCGAATCGCGCGCTTCGTAGCTGGCGGCGCGCGGCGTGGGCGGCGCGTCTGGCGGCCATCGTTTCAACCGGGAACCTTCGCGATCTTGAGCACCTGGCAGAGCGGCTGGGGTTGAAGCCAAGGGATACCCGCAGCGTCGCCGCCGAAGCCTTGGACTTGGGCATTGTGCCGCGGGATCGATTGGCGCGGCTGCTGTCGCCCGCAGCGGCGACGCCTTCCCGCGAGCAGCCACTGCTGCCCGCCACCCCGGAGGGCTGGCTCGGCCGCACGCTGGGCGGCAGCTGGCGAGTAGACGCCTTGTTGGCGCAGGGCGGAATGGGCGCTGTCTACCGCACGACGCACGTGCCCAGCGGAAGACAGTACGCCTTGAAGATCATGCTTCCGGACGTCGCGACTGGCCCTGAGGCACTACAACGCTTCGAACAAGAAGCCCACGCGGCCAGCCAATTGGGCCACGCGGGGATTGCGACGATACATGAACTCGGGCACATCGACGAACGCACGGCGTATCTCGTAATGGATCTGCTTGAGGGCGAAACCCTCGAGGCGCGTTTGCAGCGACTGGGCTGTCTGCCATGGCAAGAAGCGCTGCACATCGCGCTGCAAGTAGGCGACGCGCTGTCGTGTGCACACGATGCGGGTTTGCTGCACCGTGATCTGAAGCCGGCAAACGTATTTCTGGCGCGCACTCCCAATGGCGAACGCGCCATGTTGCTCGATTTCGGTTTGGTCAAACGCGTCGACTCGACAGAAGAATCCCGCCGTACGAGCAGTGGCGTCGTCGCAGGCACACCGCTCTATATGTCACCGGAACAAGCCCGGGGCGAAGCCCTGGACGTGCGATCGGATCTGTACGGACTGGCCGTCGTCACCTACGAAATGATTGCTGGAGTTCCGCCGTTCTTCGACAAGACCGTCGCGGAAGTGTATGCGCGCCTGCTGCGCGAAGCCGCGCCGGCACTCGGACGCTTCGCACCCGGCGGGCACCCAGCAGAACTCGAACAGGTGCTGGCGCAAGCCCTTGCGACTGCGCCGCAGCAGCGCCCGGAAAACGTTCGCGTGCTGCTCGCGCAACTTTCCTCCCTGGCAACCGAACACCAGGTCCTTGCGGGCTGACCCGGTCAAAGTGCAAGGGGTCGTTTTGACCGACGTTTGACCGATATTTGATGGGGGGTGACCGCAGTCCGGACCGTAAGTCACGGCACTGCGGCGCTCGCGGTGAGCGCGCACATCAAGGAGTATGAAGATGCGTCACATCATTTGGTTTCCGGTTCTGGTGCTATCAGTTGGCTGCAACCTCGGCGGCAAGAAAAGTGGGAGCGGTCAAGCCTCCGCAAGCGCGGCGGCACCGGCAGCAGCAGCGGCCGCGGGAGGCAACGAACTCGCCGAAGTCAACCTCGACCCGCTACCGCTCAAGATCCAAGTAGAGCCCGGCGGCATGGGCGCGATGGACATGTCCGTCGCGGACAAGAAGAGCGTCACCGTGGACGTCGGCGAGGGTGCGTCCATCAACATCAAGCCAGAAGAAGAAAGCTTTGCGGAGGTCAAGAAGGGCTATGAAAAGGACAAGATGCTCTTTCCCTTCAAGAAGTGGGAAAAGGAAGCAGACAACCTGGCCATCATGCAGTTCGAGAACGAGGGCAAGAGCGGATACATTGGCCTGATGCTCGTGGACGTCGGCGGGCAGAACTACGTCTGCAAGACGACCGGGCTTGACGGTGTGGCTTCGGTAGACGCAGCGCAAAAGCAGCTACAACCTTGCAAGACGCTCGCGGCCAAATGACCTGAGCTGTGGCCTCGCTACCCGCGCAGCGAGGCCACGCCCAGCCCCCGCTGGGCACATCTCAGCGCTAGCAACAACGTTTCTCCACGGGCGCAGGGCCATGGTACCAATGGGTCTGTGAGCAGCTACCGAACCGAGGCGTTGCGCTGCCCGGACTGCGACGAGCCGATGCGAGAGCGGCGGACCGCGCACGCGGTCGTGGACGTCTGCGGCCAGTGCAGCGGACTGTGGATCGAGTGGTTTGATGGCGAGATGACCCAGGTCGCGCGCGAAGCGGAAGCGGGAGACTTGCCCGAGGCGGCTCCCGCGAAGCGTGAAGACGGCTCCCTGACATGCCCCACCTGCCGAATCGACCTCGAGCTCAGGCGCTATCCGAGTCACGTCGACGGCGCCGAGGTGCTCCGCTGCGGTGAGTGCGCCGGCGCGTTCGTGCCGCGAGGCTCGGTCGAACAGCTGGCGTCGTCAACGCCTGAAGATCACGCGGCGGACGACCCCGGGCTCTTGGAGCAGCTGACTTCGAGCCTGCGACGCCTCTTTGGCTGGGACGCAGAATGACCCGTGGCCACGCCAAGCTGAAGGATGGGTCCGCACCGCTAGAACCCGATGAAGACACCCTTGCTGCGTGGACCCATGCGGCAGTGCTGTTCGTGCGCGAACAGCTCAGGGCGCTCCCGCATTTGCCGGCTGCAGATACCGAGGGCGCCCAGGAACTCGCCAGCACGTTTCGTGAGGCCATGCCTGACCACGGCGCCGCTTTGGAGGACTTGCTCACCCGGCTTGGCCCCGCAGTCACGAAGTCCTTCACGACGCCCGGACCTGGCTACCTTGCGTTCATTCCTGGAGGCGGGCTGCCGTCATCCGCCCTGGGCAGCTACATCGCGGCCAGCGTGAATCGCTATGTGGGCGTGGCGAAGGCCGCGCCGGTGCTTGCCGAAATCGAAGCCACGGCAGTCCGTTGGCTTTCGGAGAGCATGGGTTACCCACCAAGCGCGAGCGGCGTGCTGACGACGGGTGGCTCGCTATCCAACTTGACCGCCATCGTCACAGCGCGCTCGCGCCGGCTTGGCGACGACTTTGGGCGCGGCGTGATCTACGCCTCGGAACAAACTCATGCGTCACTGCCCAAGGCGGCTAGGATCGCTGGATTCCGTCAGGACCAGTTCCGGCTGTTGCCCACCGACGAGCGCTTTCGCCTCTCGCCACAGGTGCTGCGAGACGCGCTGCATGCAGACAGTCTTGCGGGGCGCAAGCCGTTCCTGCTCAACGTCAACCTTGGCACGACGAACACCGGAGCCGTAGACCCTGTACCCGAACTCGTAGACGTCGCGAGTAGCGCAGGACTTTGGGTCCACGCCGATGCCGCGTACGGCGGTTTTTTTCGCTGGGCCGACCCGGCCCTGGTTCCTGGCCTTGAGTTGACGGACTCCATCACCCTCGATCCACACAAGGGGCTGTTTTTGCCCTACGGCACCGGGTGCCTCTTGGTGCGCGACGGCGATGCACTACGCAGTGCGCACCACAGCGACGCCGACTACTTGCGGGATGTCGCGCCCGACGACGGACAAGACAATTTCACCGATCTTTCTCCTGAGCTCTCTCGTGCGTTTCGCGGCCTCGGACTGTGGCTCCCACTCATGCTGCACGGCGCGACCGCCTTTCGCGACGCCTTAGCGGAAAAACTCGACTTGGCCCGGCACGCGGCACGCGAACTCGCTGCGGACCCCGCCTTTGAGTTGGTCGAGGAGCCGCAACTGTCCGTCGTGGCGTTCCGCCTCAAAAGCCGCGACGACGCGGCAAACGCGCAATTGCTTTCACGCGTCAACGCACGCGGTCGTGTCTTTTTGTCCAGCACGCGATTGCGTGGTCGCCTCTCCTTGCGGATTTGCGTGCTCTGTTTCCGAACGCACCGCGACCGCATCGACGAAGCAGTTGCTGACCTGCGGGAAGAGGCCGCGCGGCTATGAGCCGTGCTGCGCGGCCGAACGCGACGCCCCGCCCCGAGCCACAGATCCCGGCCGAGGCAACTTGCAGCCCCCAAGCGGCGCACTTCCTTTAGACTGCGCGAGTGACGTTTCGCTCCGAACGCTACCCGATCCTCGCCGGATATCTAGAGCGCCTGCCCAGCGGTATCCATTCGTATCCGCGCTGCCAAGCAAAGTGCTCGCTGCTGAAAGCCGTGCTCGTCGAGTGCAGTTCTAGCGGAGACACAGACGGCTTGCACGAGGAGCTGCGGGTACTACTCGAAGACCCACCGCCGCCGAGCACGTGGATTCCCGAAGTGCATTCCGTAGCTGCCCACTTCGCCTTGATGGATATCTACGGCATTG
>CBDUPW010000404.1:0-6239 GCA_965369205.1 uncultured Polyangiaceae bacterium
CTTCCGCGCGCATCGTGATTGAGGTCGACGGGCCGTGCCATGCGCGGCAGCGCAGCGCTGATGCACGCCGGGACCGCGTGCTGGCGCGGTTGGGCTGGCGCGTGCTGCGCGTGTCGGCGGCGGACGTGTGCCGGGATGTGGAGGGCGTGGTGGGCGTGGTGCGAGAGGCGTTGGCGTGATGCGTCGCAAGACCGAACGGATCGACATTGACGGGCAAAACCACGGTCAACTCGCGTCGCCCACCAGGCCTCTGACCTCACGACGTCAACGAGGCTTTTCACCGGGGACTCCGCGGAGCTCTGACAGCCACCACAAACACAAATCGGTCACCTTGATCAACCGACGCGACATCGAATCCCAGAGCCTCCAGCTCCGCACGAAACCGAGACTCCTCCCCTACGCGCGATCTCGTTTCGGCGATCAGGAGTTGCCCACCGATCTCCAGACAGCGATGTGCTTCCCGCAGGTAGTCGGCGCTGTTCGCGCCCATGAGCGACAGCGAAAACACCGCCACGTCCAGCGCGCCGTCTGGCAACGGCACGTGCGCCATGTCGCAGGCTATGACCATGTTGTCGATGGCGACGTGGTCAAAGGAGTACACCGTGTGGTGCCCCTCCAATTTCTTGCCCAGAAGACGCTCACCGCAGCCGAAGTCGCCGATAATCTTCCCGGAGCGGCGCTGGAGAAGGTCGTCGGCGATTGCCTCGAACGGAACGATGCGCCACGACTCGCGCGCCTGGCGATACAGCGTGTGGTACTGCGCCCACTCCTCGGGCTGGTCGATGAGGCGTTGGTGGGTCTTCGCGGACGCCGTCGCGTTCCATCGCTGGTTCATCGCCGCAAAGTCCCCGTAGCGCGCCAGGCGCGCCGACAGCTCCTGCCCGGTTCCAGTTAGCGGTACGCGGATCGGCTTCCGCTCAATGGTGCTCAGCTCGCCGTCAGAGAGCCGCGCCAGCCATGCCATCAACGCCTCCGTCGCCTTGACGTCGGACACAAGGTGGCCTTCCGGCACGATGCCATCGACTGCGGCGTCGGCCAGCGAACGCTTCCAGCGAATACGATTGATCCTGCTCTGACACCACGACCAACGCTCGCCGTGGACGTCGGCGCCCGTACGAACCAGTACGACGCTCACCTGCTCGGACTGGCCCTGCCGGTAGATTCTGCCTTTGAGCTGTTCGTACTCGGCTGCGGTCCACGGCAGCGCATTGACGATCAGGCGAGACGACACGGCCTGGAGCCCGTCCACGCCCGTGCCGATCGCGGATGAGCCGATGAGCACGTCGGCGTCGCCGTCAATGAAACTGCTCAGCCCAGCCTTCTCAACACCGGTGTACACGCCGACCTTCCAGCCGGTTTCGCGGAGTGCTTCGCGGAGCAGCTCGACGATTCCATCGACGTAGTGCGTGTAAATAAGCGTCTTCGGCCGGACCGCTTCGAGTATCGCTTTCATCCGGGCGCGCGTCAGAATCTGCTCAACCCGCAACGGGTGAGGGCGCGCGCCGAGCGCGAGCAACTCGTCGATGTACTCCGCGCAGTCAACGTCAACCAGCAACTCGTCGCAGGAAACGTCGTAGCTCGGCACCCACCGAGAACCGAGGGTCACGAACCGCTGGTGGAGTGCCATCGCGTTGGCGACGATCGCGCGAGTGACCAGGTCGGGATGCTCCAAACCGGTCACCATCTCAACGAGCGACTTCCCCTCTTGAAGATTGTTGATGACCGGCGTGGCTGACATTCCTAGCACTGCGAGATCGGGGTTCTTCTCCGCAGCAGCGGCGACAAGTCCAGCTACGAGGCGTCGCCGCTGGCTGATCTGCTTTTCGTTGCGTTGCTTCGTGAAGTGGATCTCGTCCACGACGACCATGTCGATGGAACTTTCCTCGACCAGCGCCTTGAGCCGCGCTTCCGACCAAGGTTGCTGGAACGTCTCGTAGTTGACGATCAGGTACCGATGCCAAGCCGCCCTGGCGCTCCACTCCGGTGCAAGGGTCTTCGTGACGACCTGCGAGTCAGGGAAGGCGTTGCAAGCGGCAGCTTCCCAGCCGGCGACCGTGGCATTGGGGCAACAGATGACCGTCAGGCCAGAGTCGATCACTCGCGAAGCCAGCAGCGCAGAGAGCGTCTTGCCAGCGCCCGTGCCAGACCAATTGCCGACGCGGCGGCGGTCGCGCACCTGAGCGGCAACATGGCGTTGCATGAGGTTCGGGAGCGCCACTGTCTTGCCGTCTGCGCGGAACTGGTACCCAGGTGGAATCGAGAGCCCGCGGGCCGCCTCGAATTCCGAGCGAAAGCGTTCCCGAATGCGCTCGGCGTAAGGGTCGGAGCGCGCCGCACGGGTCTGCGCGTCTGCTGCCTTCTCGTCCGCGTACGCATGGCGCCAGAGCTTTGCGACTCCGGACGCAACGAAGAATTCGACGGCTTCTTCGTCGGCGCTTGCCAAGTATGTTTCAAGGCTCGCGCCAAGCACGTCGTCGGCTGAAACCTCGGGCAGCGCGTGGTCGGAGGCTTCGTCTCGCCGAACCACTGCCGTCTCCGGCACCTCGCGCAAGTCCTCCAGTTGCGCGGTCGCCGAACCCACCGTGTCGAATGCGTCGGGCGCAATGTCGGCTTGAGCCTGCTGGCCGCGCGAGAACTTCTCCAGTTCTGGCTGACTCAAGCCACCCGCGGCCAGCAGCACTCCGAAGTCACGGTGACCGGAATCCAGGAGTCCATTCTGTCTTACGATGGCGTAGCGTTCCGCCGGCGTCAGAGTGGGCAGGTGCGGAAGGATCCCGCGCACGAACGCGCGGAGCGCGTCGCCGCTCCACCGGCCGCTGCACCGCGGGCAGCCGGCGCCATTCGTCCGCGTCTGGACCGCCATTTCCCATTCGTGGTCCAAGCCGACGGCACACTTCCACCACACTTTGCGCATCGAGCTCGGCGTGACCTGCGACGGCGACAACGGGATGTTCCTGGTCGGGTGCCATTGCGCGGCTACCTCAGGGAACAGCGCCGCCAGGCTGTAGTGCTTCGATGCCTTGCGCCCCGTGCAAAACGGACAACCAGAAGCAAGCTTGGTTCGATTCGAAGGTGTTGCCTGCCATTCGTGGTCGTCAGCTTCTGCGCATCGCCACCAGTAGAGTTTGCGCGACCCAGCAACAATCTTGTCCGGAGTCTTGTCGCCGTTCTTCTTCAGGTGCCACTCAGCCGCGACCCCTGGGAACAGGTCAGCAATCGAATTCGTGTGAGACACACGTTGTCCGGCGCAGAAGGGGCACCCGGTCTTCATTTGGATTCGGCTGGCTGCTGTTGCCTCCCACACGTGTGCATCCACTTTCGAGCACTGCCACCAGATCTTCTGTGCGGTGGACTTCGGCGCAATGTCGGTGGGCCGGAGCTGCCCGTTGAGCGTCGGATGCCACTCCTCGGCAACGCTGGGGTGCAACGCCAGGAGGCTGTTCGTGGCGGACACTTTCTGGCTTGCACAGAACGGACAGCCTGTACCGTTCTGAACTCGGTTGTTGACGCTGGCTTCCCACTCGTGATCGGATGCTTCCGAGCACCTCCACCAAAACTTCTTGTGCGTTCCGCTCGCGATGTCCGCCGGTGTTAGGTCGCCATTCCTCGTTGGGTGCAACTCCTTTGCCAAATCGGGATGCAGGGTCGCCAGCGAGTTTGTGATGGACGGTCTTCGTCCGGCGCAGAAGGGGCAACCGAGGCGTTGCCTCAAATAGATTTTCGATTCCCACTCATGGTCGGGTCCTTTCGAACATTTCCACCACGCCAGCTTGCTCGACCCGCGCGTCACGTCGGCTGGAGTTAGCGAACCATTCTTGACAGGGTGCCACTGCGCCGCGATTTCCGGTGACCGCGCAGCGAGGCAGTTCTCAGGTGTCGCCCGTTTGCCGGCGCAGTAAGGGCATCCGCTGCCCCGCGAGGTGCGCACGCTCGTCGGAGCCTGCCACTCGTGACGGCCGTCGTGCGAGCAACGCCACCAGCGTCGTGCCTTCTCGCTCGCGCGAACAGCGCCGGGCCCAGCAGCACCGTTCCTTGTCGGATGCCACTCCGCAAGTAGTTCCGGGTAGTCGCTAAGCGTCCGCCCAGCCACGCCCCCAGATTTCCTTCTCGCGGTCAACCCGCCCCTGCAACCCCGTGGATCATCACATCCAATTTGAACCGTTCCCCGCCGCGCAGCGCCGGCACCGTCGCGATGCCTGGCCTGTGACGCAACGCGATCTCCGGCACTCGCTACTTCTGCTCAAACTCCTGTTGGGCCGACCCTTGGCTGCCGTCGGGCGCGGGATTCAGGCCGCCGCCGCTAACCGAGCCGCCTTTGCCCCCTGCCCCGGGCGTGCCCGCCGCAAGCGTGGCCGCACCCGGCTTGTCGATCTTGCCGCCCGAGAACACGAGCGCATGTGCAGCACCGCCCGTACCGCCAGAGCCCGAACCGCCGGGCCCGCCAGTCCCACCCGAACCGCCGTCGCCTCCTTTGCCCATCCCCGAGCCGGAAGGACCACCGGGACCACCACTGCTTCCGCTGCCTCCGCTCCCTGCGTTACCCCCCTTGCCGCCGTCGCCGCCTTTGCCTGAGGCTAGCGTGACGTCGTCCAGCGACACCTCGCTCTGCCACGACAACAGCGCGATGCTGGCACCGCCACCGCCCCCTCCCGTTCCTTTCTTTCCACCGCAGCCGCCCATGCCGCCCGCACCGCCCGACGCGCCAATGCATGACACAAGGCCCGTGGCCGCACTAGCACCACCACCTCCGCCTCCCTGCGCAGCGAAGCCATCACCGCCAGGGTTCCCAGCTGCCGGTGTGAACCCGGCATCAGAGAAGACGCCCGCCGTCGCACTCGCCGCTGCTGCCACCCCCGCATTCCCGTCCGCACCGCTCTGACCGGTGTCGGCGGAGGTTGGCGGCAAGTTCTTCCCATCACCGCCATTCAGTTTCGTTGGGGGTGTAACGTTGGTCAGCGGCGCGCCGGGGGTTCCGTTCCCACCGGAGCCTGCCTTTGTTGAAGTGCCGCCCGCGCCTCCCAACGAGCCGCATGGGCTTGAGCCTCCCCAGGTCCCGCCCGTCTGGCTTGCCGGTGCTCCGGTACATGTGGCCCCCGTGCCCCCGGGCGAACTGCCCGAGACGCTCCCGGCAGCTCCGTCGCTCCCGTTCATTCCGTCTGCGCCATTGGCACCATCCCCCGAGGCAACGCTAACCCGTCGCAATTGGATTGCCTTGCTGCTCTTCACAAACATGCCGAAACTTGAGCCACCCGCCGTCGTCGCCTTGGCACTCACGATCTCGAAGTCCGCGAACACCGCTCCGCTGGTCAACCCATCGATCGTAACCGCGGTCGTTCCACCTTCGATCTTCGCTTTCTTCGTCGTGCCGTAGGTCCACGAGTTGTTGGCGCAATCGAAGCCACCCCAAAACTCGATGCCGTCGTTCGCGGCGACGAGTGAGACGGATTCCTTGTACGAGTCGTTCGTGTTGCAGACATAGACGCGCTTGCCGGCGGCGGCCGTG
This sequence comes from uncultured Polyangiaceae bacterium, assembly GCA_965369205.1. GTDB lineage: Bacteria > Myxococcota_A > Polyangia > Polyangiales > Polyangiaceae > JACKEA01. The sequence goes on from CBDUPW010000404.1 coordinate 5,504, forward strand.
ACAGCCTCCGTGATCGTCTTGTACGGGTTCGCGCGTGAGCCGTCTGCGCCACTGCCGCTCGCCCCGGAGTCCACGAACACACCGTACTGCTCGTCAATGACGCACGTTTGGTCGTTGGGCGATGCAGTCGGGTCGCACCCACCGCCGTCGCCACCACTTCCGGAGCTTCCGGAGCTTCCGCCCGTGCCGCCTCCGCCGTCCGTGCCGCCGGTTCCGCCGCTCGCGCCGGTTCCGCCGGCACCCGAGCTGCCACCGACACCGGAATCGTTTCCCGCGTTGCAGTTGAAGTCCGCCTCGCAGCCGTCGAAGTCACCGCTGCTACACGCTGTTATCGCCACAGTCGTTACAACCACCGAACCCGTGGAAAGCAGACTCCACACCAGCAACGAAGACAAGTTACGCATTTACGTTCTCCTAATTAGAAAGCGCCCCCGAACGACACACCCACATTGGAACGATCCACAAAGCCGCCCATGCGAATCTGCGACCCGCTCGAATCCTTGTTCTCCGCCGGCAGCAGCAACCCAGCGACGATGGTCGCCACTCCCACGCCGGCGCCGACGATGCCAACCGTGGACCAGGTCTCTGCGGCTCGGCCGCGCGCATTGGCGTCGCTCAGGTCGTCACACACTGTGATTCCGGCACGGCACTGCTGGTCTGGCAACTGTGCAGCCGCGTCCGCGCGCAACGCATCCGCGTCGTCCTTCGCCGATCCCTTCGCGATCGTGAACCCCAC
>CBDUPW010000405.1:0-6208 GCA_965369205.1 uncultured Polyangiaceae bacterium
CGTTGGGTCGCTGGAAGATCCAGTTCTGCCAGGCGGTGAGCCGGCCGAAGATCTTGGTCTCCATGGTTTCCGGGCCGGCGAAGCGCAGGGACGCTTCCATGCCGGTGAGTGCGTCGGGAGAAAACGCGGAGCGCTCTTCGATGGCGATCCGCACTTCGTCGTCCCAATCCAGATCGTCGGGCGCGAAGGTGACCAGGCCGAGCCCCATGGCCGTTTCGGTGTCGAGCGCATCTTCGCGCCCGCGCAACTCTTGGACGCGCTCCGGCATCGCTAGGAAGCGCGTTTCGAGGCGGGCCAAGCCGTTACTCATTGGGAGTGCGCCAAAGGACAGCGGCGACAGCTGTAGCTTCGGTCCGTCGTCTACGTCGAGCATGTACGAGCGGTCGGCGGAGAGCGCGAGCTCGAAGAGACTGCCCGCAAAGCACGACCCCGGCTCAATGATAGCGAAGCTCGTCTTGGCCGACAGATCGAGGCGCTTCAAGACGCGCTTCTGCAGGTGCAAGATCTCGCCGGCGAACCAATCGCTCTTGGACAGCTCGGCGACCTTTTGATCGTGGGCGACGACCTGATTCAGATCGCCCTGGGTCTTGAGCACGAAGAGCCCGATTTCCAGGTGATTGAAGCGCAGATTGAGCAGCGCGTGATCCAACTCGCGGAACGCCCGCAAGCTCCAGTTTTCGGCGCCGGCTTCCCGCAAGGCCGCGGCGTCTTTGGCCGGGGCGTCCGTGGGGCCGCGCACCGTCAGCGTGGCCACGCGCTTTTCCGAGTCAATCTCCGCACTGACGTATTGGTACTCCACGCAGCCGTCCTCCCGCTTGGGGGACAGCTCCGGGAGCGCCACGCCTTTGCCCGTGCGTTCTTTGGCACCCGCTGCGAGCTTGGCGACGGCGGCCTTGACGCTCTCATCGAATTTGCTGCGCGGCGCGATCTCGTCGACCAAGCGCCACTCGATGGCGCGCTTGCCGCGCACGCCTTCGGCCACGGTCGAGAACGCGTCGGCCAAGTCCCGACGCACCATGCGCTTGTCCACGAGGCGCGTCAGGCCACCGGTGCCCGGCAGCACGCCCAGCAGCGGAACTTCTGGCAAGCTCACCGCGCTATTGCCGTCGTCCTGGAGCAAGATGTGGTCGCAAGCCATGGCCAGCTCGTAGCCACCACCGGACGCCGTGCCGTTGAGCGCCGCGATGCTGGGCACGCCGCTGTGGGCACTCAAGTCTTCTAGGTACAATCGCGTCTCGTTGGTGAACTTGCAGAAGTTCACTTTGAAAGCGTGGCTGGAGCTGCCCAGCATGTAGATATTCGCGCCGGAGCAGAAGATGCGGTCCTTGAGGCTGGTCACCACCAGCACTTTCACTTCAGGATGCTCGAAGCGAATGCGTGAGATGCTGTCCGCCAGCTCGATGTCGACGCCCAGATCGTAGCTGTTGAGCTTCAGGGTGTAGTCACCGGCAACCGCGCCGTCTTCGGGCACGTCCATGGCCAAGGTGGCGACGGGGCCGTCGAAGCTGAGCTTCCAGCGGGTGTAGCGGTCTGGGTGGGTGTCGAAACTGATGGGCTCCATGGCCCCGAAGATCTAGCTACATGACGTTCGTCAAGCAAGCACTAAATTGCAGTTGACGTGCATCAAACAAGAAATATAGTGCATAGCCGTGGAAGCACGAAACCCCTTGCTTGCGTCCCTGGGTCGAGCCCTGAAATTACGCCGAAATGAGCGCGATCTGACCATTGCGCAGCTGGCCGAACGCTCGGGGCTGTCCCCGCGTTTTCTTGCGCAGGTGGAATCCGGTCAGGGCAACATCTCCGTCACTCGACTCGCCGACGTTGCCCGCGCCTTGGGCACGACGGCATCGGAGCTGATAGCCGGCGCGGAAGAAGCGCCGGATCGCAGTCGGGTGATTTCTCTGCTGGGCCTGCGTGGCGCTGGCAAGAGCACCGTCGGGCCCATGCTCGCCGAGCGTCTCGACGCCGAGTTTATCGAGCTTGACCAGCTGATCGAACAGCAAGCGGGCATGAGCCTGGGCGAGGTCTTCGAACTGCAGGGGCCGGCGTTTTTCCGCAAGCTCGAACGCAACGTGCTCGAATACTTGCTTTCGCAGGCGCCTCGCGCGGTCATTGCCACCGGCGGCAGCATCGTCAGCGATGAAGACGCCTTCGATCTCCTGCGCCGAGCCACCACCACCGTCTGGCTCAAGGCGCGCCCCGAAGACCATATGGAGCGTGTGCGCGCCCAAGGCGACGAACGCCCCATGCACAATCGCTCCGACGCCATGTCGGAGCTGCGCGCGCTGCTCAAGGCGCGCTCACCGCTGTACGCCATGGCAGATCACGTCGTCGACACGTCGCTACTCGGTGTCGACGGCAGCGTAAACGCGTTGATCGGCGTGCTCGGCGACTAGGCTCTGGCGTTCTAGAAACCGAAACCCAGACCGATTGCGATGGGCACAACGCCCAGTGCCTTCCGGCCCTCGGGTGAAGGCTCATAGATCAACTGAAAGCCCGCGCCGACTATGAATACGAGGGGGACGTGCCGTGTCTCGAGACTGGGGCTGCCTTGGGAATGCCGGCTCATGGCGCGCCGCGCTCACTCGAGTTCGTTCTTGGCGCCGGTCTCGCCGTACTCGACGAGCTCCATCGTGTGGTCCTTATTCTGCGATTCGGCCTTTACCAGCGTCAGCAGCGGCAGACCCGTGTGGAGCCACTGTCGGCTCCTGTCGTGGAATCCGTACAGGGTGACGGTGGATTCTCGCTTGTAGGAACTCTTGAAGGTACCGGCAGGAACCGTCACGTCTTCTTGTTCAAGGCCCTGCAAGCCGGGCACGGTGAGCTCCGCCATAGCGCCGGAAACTTCATTCTTCAGCCTGGCCAGCATGGCGCCGCGAAACTCACGCACCATGCTTCCCATCTTCATCTTGACGGCCAGTAGCTTGGCGCTCTTGGGGTGGTTGCGGTCGCCGATGTGGAGCAATAGTTGAATGACGACGCGGCGCCCCTTGGGCGCGGTCACAAACTGGATCCAGTGCGCGTCGGCCTCCTCGCCGAGCACGGAGTACGACATCTCGCTCGCTTTGCCGTCCTGCACGACCTTGTAGCGTACGTACTGGCCTGTCTTGAGGGGACGCGGCAGCGGCGAGGTGGGTGCGGCCATGCCGCCGCCTGCTGGGGCCTCACTGCCGGGATTGGCCGACCCCACGGCGCTTGCGGCGCTTGCGGGGGCCTCCGAGGTCGCTGGCGCGGCGCCGGAAACCTTTTCTTTCAAGCTTTTGCAGGCCAATAGAGCGGAGAGCAGCAAGACCAGCGCGGGAGCGGAATGACGCATCATCTCTCACGCAAACAGCTTTGGCACTGGCGTGTCAAGGGGTGGCTCGGCGCCGTCACTGACATCCGCCCTCGGGCGCACGCTTCTGTTTTTCCGCGATCTTCACCTTGTCCTTCTTCAGCGTGACGCCAAACACTTTGAAGTCATAGCCCACTTCGCTGGTGTATTTGACGTATCCCCATTTGCAAACTGGGCCCCACTTCAAGGAGCTGCCGACGACGACGCCGGTGTGCAAGTACGGCACGAATAGCGAATCGAAAACACTCACGGAAATGCGCGGAAAGGCCACGCCCCACTGAGCATCCACCGGAACGCTGATCATTGCCGCCGAATCGAAGGGGTCCGGGGAGAATTCCAAGTTGCCGATATTGCCCTTTACCTCGACGTCACTGCCTTGATACTCGAAGCCCGAGCTGCTCTGGTACCGGAAGCGGGACTTGGCGGTAGCGGAAGCTTGGGCGGGCACGACGATGCTGCCGATCAGCTTTGCTCCCACTCCGATGGTGATGGGCACGGGTCCGACCATCACCACGAACTTGAACATCACGCCCGGAAATGGAAAATCGATCTTGCCGAGACCGGCGCCCGCCGCTGCGATGCTAAGGGTGACGTCGCCGACCAACTCCGGTTGGTCGTAGGTCAGAGACTTGACCTGGCTGTCAGCGAAGGTGCCGTCCGCCTTGGCGTAAACGTTCTTGAACGTGCCGACTGCCGTATAGGCCAGGTTGGCTTTCGGCCCCTGCTGCTTGATGGCTTTGATCTTGATGCTGACCTGTTCCCCTTGGGGTTCGACCTGGAATTCGTAGGTCATCGGGCCCTGCTTGAAGCTCCACGCGATGACGCCTGGATCCACGAGCCCCGCCGAATCGGCGAGCATTCGCGTTCCAGGGGTTGCCAGTGACGCTCGCTCCGCCGCGCTGGGCAGTGGGTGCTCGTGTCCGGCTTCGTCGATCAGGGCGACCGCATGCGCGCGGTCAAAACTAAGGTGAGCGTTCCAGCCGATCCTTCCGCTCTCAATGGCATCGGTCAGCGCCGCGTACTCGGTGTCGACCACGAGTTCGGTCCCCGCACGCTCCGCACGCGTGACTCGCCGGAGTGCCTGGCCAGGGATCAGAAGCACCGTCCTCGGCTTGATCTTGGCCAAGGTCCCCCCGAGTGCCGCCGCGTCGAAGGTATAGCGATGGGCCTTGGGATCGGCGCTGCGCAACGCGCGTGTGGCGCTCTCGTCGAGTACCAACGTCTGCGCGGTGTACTTCACGTCGTAGGTGGTCCGGACGCGGCTGTCGGGGAGCGCCAAGCTGGCGTTGCGCGTCAAAGTCTGAAGCCCTGCGGCGCCCGTTTCGTTCGCGGCGCCAGGCGCGCCTGGGTCTGGCAGCATGGGCGGCGCCGCGGCGGCTGTCTGCGGCGTCGCGGCCTCGTGCGGCGGCGCGCCGCAGCTAATCAAAACGCCGGCAAGGACGCTAAAGACGAAGGAGCGCAAACTTCGATCCGGGTCGTTTTTCATGGGCGTCGACCCTATGGGGTTATCGCATGCTGATGCAACTTGGAGACGCCAGCGGCACTGCTCGGCTAGGCTCTCCCAGTGCGTTGGGTTCCAACGCCTGCTGCTACGGCGTGTTTTGTGTGTGCGATGTGACCCGGAGTGACGTGCTGAGTCAGCGTCCGGACTCGAGCCGATCCGAACCGGCGGCGCTTTCGGTTCGGAGAAGTGACCGATGAAAAAGCACCTGCCGCTACGTTGCAGCTGAACCGCTCAAGAAGTGGTGCGCAAGGCGCAGGAAGTCTCCCTCGGTGATGATACCGACCAGCACACCGCCCTCGTCGGTGACGAGCACGCAGCCGACTCGTTCCTTCCACATCTGTTCAGCAACGTCGACCAGCGTCGCGTCCGGTCGCACTGTGACGAAGTCGTCACGCATGATGCGTTTGGCGGGTAGCTTGTGCACGAGTTCGTCGACTTCTTTGGCGAAGCTCGTGAGGTAGCTCGACGAAGCGTGCAGCAAATCGCTGTGGTTGATCAAGCCGACGAGTTTTTCCCCGTCGACGACGGGCAGGTGACGGAAGCGCAGTTTGTCCATTTGCCCTTCGAGCGACCCGATGATGGCGTCGGGCTCGATGGTAAAGAGCTGTCGCGTCATCAGCTCGCGCGCGAGCTTAGGCTCCCCCGTAACTTTGATGGGGCGACCTTCAGCTGAACGCAGGCGCGGCGGTGGGGGCGGGTGGTGCGCTCGCTCGAGGGCAGCCTCGGCCTTGGACCCGCCGGGCTTGGAGTAAGGCTCGGGCTCGATCTCTTCAACGAGACTGGGCCGGTCTTCGCTCGGATCCGCGTCCTCGGTCGTGTCCGCACGCTTTTCTTTGTCGTCCGCCATGAACAGCGAGATAGGCTGACTGCTGACCCACTTCAAGGGACGCCTGAACGAAAGCCGACGCTCGACTTCTGTTTGGTCGCTCTGGCGGGGGCGCGCTGGGCCGTTGTTCTCGCCTGGCCGGGCAGGGCTAGAGATCCGGGATGGGCACACGGGAAGAACACGGAACAGCGCCGCGTATGCTGAGCCCGTGGGGCTCCCCGGGCGGGTTGCCGAACAGAAGGGTTACCCGATGAGAAGCAGCCTCGCGATCCTATTTGCACTTGGTTTGTTGTCCGCATGCGGCAGTGACGGCGATGGCGGCGGCTCCGCAAACGACGCTGGCCCCGGTGGAGCTGGTGGCAGCGGGGGGGTTGCGACGGGCGGCAATGCGGGCAGCGGCGGCGGCGCGGGGGTTGCGACGGGCGGCAATGCGGGCAGCGGCGGTAGCGCGGGGGTTGCGACGGGCGGCAGTGCGGGCAGCGGCGGCAGTGCGGGCAGCGGCGGCAGTGCGGGCAGCGGCGGGACGAGTGGCAGCGGCGGCAGT
>CBDUPW010000406.1:0-6200 GCA_965369205.1 uncultured Polyangiaceae bacterium
AGCCCCAGCTCGTCGATCAGCGCTTGCCGATACTCCAGAAACTCGGCCACATCGTTTTCGACGATGTCGTCCAAGCTGGCGAATATCTTTTCCGTGGCAGCGGGGTCTGCGGCGATGACCGCCAGTTTGTCCCGGATGTCTCCGACGATGCTCCGCGGATCGCGGTGCGCTTCGCCAATGCTCCGATCCGAGCCCACGCGCTGTCCTTCAGAGGCGCGATCGACCGCCCCTTCAGGAGCGCCACCCCGGCGCTCTGTCCCCTGCCCGGCACCAACGCCGCGGCGACGCCGCGCGAGCAAGCCGCCGGCGACCATCAACACCACGCCCATGCCGAAGGGCACGCCCGCGACGCCCGCCCACGCAGAGATGCGATCCCGCGGCGTGACTTGGCCGTCTTTGCCGGTGCCCGCCGGCGACACGGCGCGCGCCGCAAAGCAGGAGCTGACGATCACACCCGCAACGAACAGCGCATAACCTGCAGTCTTCATCAGGCGCCTCCTCCCCCCAGCTGGATCAGCGTCATGGTCAGCGCAGTCAACGCCTCCCCCACGATGAATCCCGCCGCCAAAGGCACGATGACATCGCTGATGAAGCGATGGCCTTTGCGCTTTTCCGCGATGAGCGTGATCATGCAACCGATGCCGTAGCCGAAGGTGATGTCGAAGGGCAGGTACATGGCCAGGCCGATCAGCACGCCGAGCCCACCGATGGGAAACAAGGTGAGTCCGCCACCAATCACGGCTCCGGCCAGGTACTTGTCGACGGGCGCTTGGCCGGACAGCACGCCCTTGATCATGCCCTGAAGCACACTGGCCTGGGGCGCGGGCAGACAGCCGGGCAGCTTCTCCAGGCAGGCCTGGCTCTCGGGGCCGAAGCCCGCCGTGCCACCGGGCCCGGCTTTCCACAGAATGATCGTGGTGCCGATAGCAATGGCCGGGCCGACCCAGGCGACAGCGAACTGCGCCAGTTGCTGTCGCCGTGGCACGCCGCCGATCAGGTGCCCAGTCTTCAGATCGCTCATCATGTCCGCGCACTGATTCGTCGCCACGCAGACGGCAACACCAATGGTGACCGCAACCACCACGTTACCGCTGGTGATCGCCAACATCAGCGTGACGGCGATGAGAGCCAGGCCCGATAACGGAGAGATGTCTGTCGCGCCCGTGGCTTGCGCGACGATCAAACCGGCCAGTGCGATCCAGACCGCGCCCGCTATCGCGGCAGCAAGCGCCGCGCCTACGCCGAGCTCCCCACCAGATTCGGCGCTCGAGATCAGCGTTACGGCCATGAGGGCCACGACGCTCGAGATGAGTCCAACGACAAGGACTTTGGGCGAGAGTTCCTCCGCCGTTTGCCCGCCGGCCTTGGCCAGCTTCGCTGCGGCCGATAGCGACGCGATCGCGCCTTTGATTGCGGGAAACGCAGCGACGACACCGGCAAGGGCGCCCCCGATCAAGATCCCAATGCCCGTCGGACGCAGCATGGTGCCGTAGACCGCTCCCACCAGTTCGTCGCCCTTTAGCGCCGGCGCCACCCAGCCCTGGGACACCACGAACGGCCCGACGAGCCACCAGGCCATCACGCCGCCGATGGCAAAGGCTAGGCCGCCACGGCCTGCGAGCATGCCGGCACCGAAGTTCGCCATGCTGATCGCCAGCGTCGTGCCCATCAGCGCCAGGGCGAGCCCGCCGCGATCTCCCACGCCAAGCAGACCCTTGATCCACGGACCGATGGGCACCGCCTCTGGCAGCAGCTGGAACTTGTGATGCGTGGCTAGGGTCAAGAGCGCGGCGACCACGAAGCCCACGCCCAGCAGCTTGGCCTTCTGGATCCCGGCGCCCGGAGTCTTGAGGATGGTGGCAACAGCAACACCACTTGGAAACTTGAGTCGCTCGATCTCGATCAACTGCTTGCGCAGCGGAATGATGACGACGATGCCCATGAACGAACCCGCGACCGCCGCGAGCAGCACCGTGTAGAAGCTGTAGTCGAGCCCCAGCAGCAACAGCGCCGGGAATGTGAACACGACGCCCGCGCTGGCGGTGTTCACGCCGCTGGCCACCGTCTGGTTGATGTTGTTCTCGACGATCGAACCGCAGCCCGGGATCTTCAGCGCCTTGCGGCCGACGCCACGCAAGAGCGCGAACCCGAGGATGGCGGCGACGCTGGAGCCCGGCAAGCCGAACCCAAGCTTAAGACCGATGTATACGAACGCGCTGGTCATCAGCATGCCTTGGATGACTCCAAGCACGATCGCGCCCACGGTGATCTCGCGGTACTTGCCAACGCCGGCCGGAGGCGCCCCCGCGACTGCTTCGCTCATGGCCCGTCGTCTATCGTCGGCGCGCCCCGAGAGCAACCAACGTTGAAAAATACGTACGGAATCTCAGAGCCGGGCCGCCTGCTCCACGTAGCTGGCCAGGCGGTCGCCTTCCAACAAGCTGGATAGTCGGTGACCGTCGTCGACTTCGACGAGCCTGACGCACGGGTGCGTAGCGGCCAAATCGCGGCTCTGCTCGATGGGCACGACGGCGTCGTCGCGACCATGCACGATCAGGATCCGCGCGCGATCCGGAAGCGCGATGGGATCCAGCAAAAAGCGCGAGGCGGGAGCCAAAAGCAGCGTCGGACCGCTCCAGCTGCCGCCCTGGAGCAACTGCAACGCCACCGCCCCGCCGAAGGACGATCCGACCAGCACGTCCGGTGTGTGCTCCCGCGCTGCTTCGCGCGCAAGTTGCACGCACGCGTCGAAGTCGCCGGTGGGAAGCGCCGGCGCGACCAAATCAAAGCTGCGGCGGAGCGCCTGTGCCTTGGCGCCCGTCGGGCTACCTTCCAGTCCGTGCAACAAGAGCACGCGCAACTGGGTCAGGGTGCCCGTTCCTCAAAAGTTGCCGCGCCGGCAATGAAGCGCAGGGGAACGATACCGGTCCGGCCAATGGTGTTCTTCTTCACCACCAAGTCGACGGGCCGCGCGCCCAGCGACACCGCGCGCTCCGAGAGCGGCACGCCCGAGCTTTCGAGCCCGCGCATCTCCGCATAGAAGCTGAGCGCGGGGGACACGCTATCGGCGAAGCCGCTGCCGCTGGTCACAATGACGGCGCAGCCGCGCTCCGCGAGGCGCCGCAACTCGAACGCGACCGCCGCCATGCGGCTCGGCATGCCGGCATTTGCCGATTGCGTGCGCTCCGGATCCCCTCCGCAGTGGGCCGAAAACGCTTCCAGCCCATCGACGACCAGCACGACGCGTTCGTGACGGTCCCAGAGTTCCCCGGCTGCACGCCGCAAGGCCTGTGTGGATTCGTACGGATCCGCCTTGTGCAGATGCAAGTGAGTTCCGACCTTCTTGGCCACGGTATCCACCGCCAAAGTGACCAAGTTGCGCGTCGCTCCGGACCACGCTTCGCCGGTCCAGATCTGGCCGTAGGTCGTGGTGCTGTCAGGCTCTTCGCGATGCAATGCGCGCGCAGCGAGGCGCGCCACGACTTCGGTCTCGTCCAGGGTGGCGCTCGCGAAAACCACTGCCGCCTTGGAGCGTGCCGCCATGTAGGCGAGGGTCAGCGACAGCGCGGTCTTGCCAATACCGGCAGGCCCCAACAGGCCGAACATCATCCCGGTGCGAAGACCGCCGCCGAGCATGCGATCCAAGATGGGTAGTCCCGTGGGACTCGCAGGCGTGAGGGCGCCCAATCGCGTCGTCACGTCCACCTGCATGCTGGCGAGGGACCGTGGGGGGCGCCGCGTCGGGCCTTCGGACTGACTCACGCCCTCCAGAGTACCTCAACTGCTGTCAGAGAGCGGCGGCTTTCCGTCCGCCGGGTAAAGTGCCGCCAGCAGGTCGCTCCGGGTCACGATCCCGACCATGCGGCCTGCAGAGACGACGGGCAAACGGCCGACGTCACGGGCCTGCATCACCCCCAGGGCCTGCTCCAGGCTCGCGGCTGCGTCGATGGTCGCCACCTCGTGGGACATGCAGCTGGCAGCGGGAAGAGCGAGGCGGCCCGCTTCCTCGGCTCGCCGCAAGTCTCGACGCGACAACATGCCCACCAGCTGGCCCTCGCGTAGCACTGGAGCACCCACGTGCCCGCGAGCCGCGAGCTGATCGCGCACCTCAGAAAGCGGCGTTTGCACGTCAACGACGTGCACTGGGCTGCTCATCATTTCCGCGATCTGTCGCGGAGCAGGAGGATGGGCGCGCAGGAAGTCCTGCACCCCCAGGACGGCCGCCTCGGCGGTCGTGTTTCGCAGTGACGCGCTGGCAGCCGCGGCATGCCCGCCTCCACCCAAGGACCTGAGGCAGCTGCCGACGTCTATCAGCGGTGTTTTGGAGCGGGCGATCAAGTGCACGCGTCCCTTGCCATGCTCGACGGCAAGGAAAATCGCGGCGGCACCGGTGAGACTGAGCAGCATGGTGGCGACCTCCGCGGCGCCGCCAACGGCGGACTCGGTCCGCACCGCGCACAGCGCCACGGGAAGGCGGCCGACGCCATCTTGCTGCAGCCCCGCGAGGGCGCTTTGAAGCAACGTCGCTTGCTCGGCCGAAAACGGCTGCCGCAGGTAGCGCCGCAGTACGGTCATTTGCACGCCGTGTTCCAAGAGCCAGCCCAAAGCGTTGGCGTCCCGGGCGCAGCTGGCAGCGAAGGTGAGCGAGCCCGTGTCCGCATGGATCCCGAGGGCAAATAGGGTCGCTTCCACCGGGTCCAGGTTGTGCCCCGCGGCGCGCAGCCGCTCCACCAAAAGTGTCGTCGCGGAGCCCACCGGCTCCACATGCTCTTCGTCTCCGACCAGATCCTCGGGGGTGGCAGGGTGATGGTCGTAGATGATCAGCTCCACGGCGTGCCCTGCGTCTCGGCGTTTGAAGATGGGCTCGTAGTCCTTCAGGCGCCCGCGCACCCGGACGTCGACGGCGATGATTCGGGTTACGGCCAGCGGATCGAATTCTCCAAGGCGCACCGTCACGAAGCGATCCTTATGCAGTGCCAAATAGTTGGACACCTCCGGGCCGACGCTGCCCGCCAGCACGATTTGCGAGCCCGGGTAGAGCTTCTGCGCGGCAACCGCTGACGACAAGGCGTCGAAGTCTGCCAGCTCATGGGTGATCACAATCTGCACGTCGTCGTCCCTACGCCAAATCTTGAGCAGATCGCGTATCATGTTCCCAGGCGGGCGCGAATCGCACCCGCCTTTCGAGCGCAGCATTCGGGCATGCCTTACCGTCAGTCTACGGATCGCGTCGAAGCCGCACGTCGGCGCCTGCAGCTAGCGGTGGAACGCGAGGACGCCGCACGGCTTGCAGAGCGCCAAGCGCTCCTGGGCGTAGAGACCGCCACCGAAGCGCTGCAGCAGGCACGCCGGCTTCACGGCCAAGCCGTGCGGGAGCAGCGCGAGAAGCAGGTGCGACAGCGATTGGCACGGCGCGGCGCGCGGGTCGTGCACACGGCCGCCGAGGCGGCAAGGGAACCGGATCTCGAGGCGAACGCCCTGGCGGCACCCTCGGCGGCGCTCGACGCGGCCCGGCGCCTGCTCGCCGCTGCGCGGCGACAGCTGGTGTCCGCGCGGCGCGAGCACGCCCTCGCCGCCGAAGAGCACGCGAAGCTCGAGCCGGAGCATTGAAGCGCCGCCGCGCACCCGAAAGAGCGCACGACTAGCTCGGCAAAAATGCGGACGCGTGCCGCGCGGCACGCGGTCGGAACAGAAGCCCTTGGGCGCTGCCCAGGAAACCGCGGCTCACCAAGGCGGCGCCCAAGTCCGTCTCGGCGGCGGGGCGGCCGTCGATGCTCTCGATCAACATCGAGCGGCTCTCTTGCGCCAAACGTCGCACTCCGTCCGCTGCGCCGCGCAACGCCACGCCGCGTTCGGGTTCGTCCGGCGGCAAGAAGCTGAGCGCGGCGCGCGCCCCTCGGGCGAGGTATGCGACCAGCTTGCCACCGAGCAGCACGACCCGAGCACCGGCCGCGCGCAGCGGGCGCTCGGCGCAGGCCGGAAACGCCACCACGGCTCCGTACACATTCGCCGGGTCCGTCGCCGCTAGGATCACTGGCTCCGGCGGCGCTGCGTCCGCGCCGCGCAACGCGCGCAGACGGTCTTCGGCCCCCGGCCGCGCGAACTGCGTCGCACCGAGCCCGGCAACGAAGTATCCGCGTCGAGCTCGCCCCGCTTCCTCCATCGCCCGAAGCACCTGGTAGACGGCGCCGAAGCCCCCG
>CBDUPW010000407.1:0-6155 GCA_965369205.1 uncultured Polyangiaceae bacterium
GCGGGCCGGGCCCCGCGAGCGAGGGGTCCGGCGGGGAAACTTCCCCGCTTCTGCGGCCAAACAAATCCACCATCAGGCGCGATCCGTCGATCACGCGTGACCCGCGCCGACCCAAAGACTCTTGGCCCCATGCCGACCCCGGTGACCGCGCAAGAATAATCCCACGTGCACCCGCGCCGTTTGGCCCCATGCCGACCCCCGTGACCGCGCAAGAATAATTTCCCCGTTGGGCGAGAAGCCCGGAGCACACCCATGTTCCCCCGTTGGGCTCGTAATTCCGGCCGTGGGGCTCGCTCGCCGGTGGCGCAGCCGTTTCGCCACAAACTAGGCCGGGGGGTACGGGCTACTGTATAAGCAAAAGGATTTCAAACACTTATCCGCGAGCCCAAGATCTGTTCGTGCGGCGCGTCAAAGTTCTGCAACAATAAGTTGACAGATAATATCTAGCTGACTAGAGTGCCGCGCCTGGCGACCCCTATATCTTGAGAAGGGGAACGCCGCCAGCCATGCTTTGGCACGGCACTTGATTCGGCGGCATCGTCTAGTTTTCGCGGAATGAAACGCTTTCCCGGTCCGTTTTAATCGCGCTCATCAAAGCGCTCAAATTTTTAGTGACCGGGTCCGGCTTCGGCTTGTGAACGCAGGGGCGGCGCGTGTGCGTCCAAACCCAAGACACGAACTCGTGTCGACGAAAGGGAGTCAATATGCAGCAGGAAATTCAGTTCAAGGTCGGCGACAAGGCAGTGTACCCGGCACAAGGTGTGGCGGAAGTCATCAGCATTGATGAGAAGGACATTGCCGGTTCGCGGCAGCGCTTTTACGTGCTGCGCATCTTGGACACGAACCGCAAGATCATGGTGCCGGTCTCGAACGCCGATGCCGTGGGCCTGCGTCAGGTGATCAGCGAACAAGAGATTCGCGAGATCTTCGACATCCTGAAAGAGCGCACGATCGGTTTTGATACGCAGACCTGGAACCGCCGCTATCGCGGGTTCATGGACAAGATCAAGACTGGATCCATCTACGACGTCGCTGAGGTGCTTCGCGATTTGTACCGTCTCAAGGCGAACAAACAACTGTCCTTTGGCGAGCGCCGCATGCTCGACACAGCACGCACGCTCATCGTCAAAGAGATCGCGATTGCACGTGAGCAGACCGAAGACCAGGTGAAGGACGAGATCGAAGCGATCTTCTTCAGCAACTGATCTCCTTCTGAGCTCAAGAAACGGCGCGCCCTCAACGGAGCGCGCCGTTTTCTTTTTGTCCTAGCCGGCGTCCGGGCGCGTCTGAATGGGAGGCAGCGCCGGGACCTGGACGACGACGCGCCAGCGCTCGTCTTCGAGCACACAGCGCACGTCGTGACGTTGGTTTTCTTCTCCGGAAATACTCACTACGGCCCACTCCCCGTTGATTTTCGATTCGAATTTCTTCGGCTTGAAGTGCAGGGAAAAGCGTGAGGGCACGAGCATTTCCTCGGGCGCAACGTTCCGGCCCGAAAGCGCGCTCGCACGTTTGGCGCGCTCCGCCAGGTTGTTCTTGGCCTCGGACCACAGCAAGTCGTACGCAAGTCGCGCGGCCTTCGGATCACCATGGTGGCGATGCATCCGCATCAGGAACTCCTCCACGACCGCTTCAGGCGAAGCGTCCACGGGCTCCCGATCGCATGCGCTGAAAGTAGCCAGCGAAAGCAGAAGCGCCAGCACAGCCAAAAGCGTTCTGCCGGCACCCGCCGCGCCTTCGGCCCTGCCGGCCTGCAACGAAGGGTTCACTTCTTTGGGGCCTCAACGCGCAGTCCCATGCGCTCGCGGACTTCTGTCAGAGTCTCTCGCGCGATCCCCCGGGCCACCTCGGCGCCGTTCTGCAACACGGACAATACGCGCTCGGGCTCGGCGCGATACTCTTCCGCACGCTTTTGAATGGGTGCTAGTTCGCGATTGACCGACTCCACCAAGCGCTTCTTGCAGTCTCCGCAACCCAGCGCGCCACTGCGACAGTTTGTTTCGATGTCCTGCACCTCTGCAGCGTCCGTGAGGGCGGTATGCATGGTGAACACGTTGCAGATTTCGGGTCTGCCCGGGTCGCCCAGGCGCAGCTTCTTTTCGTCGGTAAATGCGGACTTTATCTTCTTTTCGACGACCTTCGGCGTGTCGAAGAGGTCGATGGAGTTGCCCCGAGACTTGCTCATCTTGGTTTTGCCGTCCAAGCCCATGATGCGACTCGTCTTGGTCAACAGCGCCTTGGGTTCCGGAAAGATTTCGCCGTAGCGGCGATTGAATCGCCGGCAAATTTCCCGCGAGAGCTCAAGATGCTGCACTTGATCCTCGCCCACGGGCACGGCGGTGGCCTTGTACACAAGGATGTCCGCTGCCATCAGGATCGGATAGGTGAATAGGCCAGCATTCACGTTGTGTTGGTGCTGGTCGCTCTTATCCTTGAACTGGGTCATGCGGTTCAAGTCACCGATAGCGGTGACTGTGCCGAGGTACCAAGCGAGTTCCGTGTGCTCGGGGACCTGACTTTGCACGAAGAGCGTGCAGCGTTCGGGGTCAAGGCCGGCGGCAAGGTAGCTGAGCGCGGTTCCGAAGATCCGCGCCGGCATCGCCTTGGGGTCGTATTCGATGGTGGTCGAGTGCGCGTCCACCACGCAGAAAATCGCCTCGTGGTTGCCCGCCGCGGTGAGCTGCACCCAGTTGCTGAGCGCACCCAGGTAGTTGCCCAAATGCAATTCACCCGTACCCGTGGGTTGCATGCCAGAGAAGATGCGCGGCGTCGGTGCCATGAGCGTGGAGTAGCCAAGGGCCCGCTGCGCAGCAAGCACCGCACTCAAACCTGCGAATACTTGGCCCGTGCGCGGGGCCGCTCGGTACGATCCGGACCATGACGCAGCGCTCTGCGCCGGTTCGATTGGAGTGGCCCGGCAAGACGGTGCCCAAGGCGGCTGTCGGAGCCGTTTTGGAGCACCACCGGCACGGCCATCCTTCCCAGATGCTCATCGCCGGCGACAATCTGCGGGCCATGCACGCCCTGGCCCGGCGGGGCATGCAGTCGGTCATGCTGGCCTACATGGATCCGCCATTTTTCACGGGCCGGAGCCACGAGCACGTGAAGCGCAGCCGGGATCCCAAAACCGGCGAGATGATGCGCACCCTGAAGCCAGCGTTCGACGATAGGTGGGACGGCTTGGGGGCGTACCTCAGCGAGCTGCGGGATCGCATCGCCATCGCACGGGAGCTCCTCGCGCCAGAGGGCTGCTTGATCGTGCATGTGGACCCGAAGACGAGCCACTACATCAAGGTCATTTGCGACGAGGTTTTCGGCCCGCGCAGCTTCGCTAGCGAAATTGTGTGGCGCTATCGACGCTGGCCAGCGAAGACGGCCAACTTCCAACGCGTGCACGACGTGCTGTTGCGCTACGTGAAGGATCCCGACGCAAAGCCGCGGTTTCGCCAGTTATATGAACCGCTAGCGCCGTCCACCCTGGCCACTTGGGGGACGAAGAAGCAGCGGGCTGTCGTCGGCAAGTCTGGCCGCCGCGTACGCTCCAGCACCACCGAAGAAAGCACGCCCGGCGCGCCCATGGGCGACGTCTGGGAGATCGGCATCGTTGCGCCGGTTTCCAAAGAGCGCACGGGCTATCCGACGCAGAAGCCGGAAGCGCTGTTGGAGCGCCTGATCCAGGCGTGCACGGACGAGGGCGACTTGGTGCTCGATCCCTACGCGGGAAGCGGCACGACTTTGGCTGTGAGCGCGCGCCTCTCGCGTTGTGCCATTGGCATCGATGCGGGCAGCGAGGCACTGCGGGTCGCTCGCAAGCGGCTCAAGGCTCTCGGCATTCGACCTCTTGAGGAACGCGTTGCTGACGCGAAGCAGCCGAAGAAGACCCGGCCGCTGCCCACGGCGGCGGTGCCCGTTGCCGACGACGACGAGCGCTTGGCCGGTTGAGCCGGGGCGCGGGGCAGCCGCAGAGTTTTCGTTTCTGATATGTTGCGGTCCACCGGCGCTAGCGCGGTGGAGGATTTGTGGCACGCAGCAAGAAAGCCGTCTCGGCCAACCGGCGCGGGAGTCCAGAAGCGGTTGCAAAGCGCCGCGCGGGGCGCGCGTTCAACGATTTGCTCGGCGGCGGACCCCGGCGGGATGGGCGCAGTGAGAATCGGCGCAAGCGCCTGCTCGAGGAACTCGAGGCCGGCGTGACGGCCCGGGGCCGCGCCCTGAAGCCCCTGGAGCTGGTCGCGCACGCCCACGAGTTGATCGACCTCGGTGAGGATCCCAAGCAGCTGCGGCGCCTATCGAAGAAGCGGCCGGCGGTCGAAGCTGAAAGCGGACTACTGGCCGCTGTGGTGGAGCTGCACCAAGCCTACGGCTTTCACGTGGAGGCTTACGCAGTCGTGGGGATTGAACCCGAAGCGGTCGCAGAAGCCGTCGCCAAGGCCGAAAACCAGCTGAGCAAGGCGGCTAAGCGGCGAAAGCGCAGCTAGCAGAAGCGTGGCGCGCTTTCGCCCGCCGCCTAGCCGCGATATGAAGCCACCACGATGAGACTTGCCGCTCGGTTCGGGCTATTCGCTCTCCTCGCGCTGGCCGCCCCGTTGGCGCGGGCAGACGCGGACACGACCGTGCTCGTGCGCGTGGGCGACAGCTCGACAACGGCAGCGGAGGTGGAACAACGCCTGCGCGCCCTCGCCCCGTTCCAGCTACAGAACCTGGGAAAGACTCAGCAGGAAGCGCGGCGCAACTTCGTCGATCAGCAGATCGTTCCGGAGCTGCTCTACGTCGAAGAAAGCAAGCGACGAAAGCTGGAAGAAAAGCAGTCGGTTGCCGACCGCATCCGCGACGTCTTGCGGCAGGCTCTCGAAAAGGAAATCAGCGAGAGCATTGCGAAGGACAAGCCCGTCACGCCGCAGCAGATCCAGGCCTACTACGACGAGAATGCACACCGCTTCAACACACCGAAGCGCATCAAGATTTGGCGCATCTTGGTGGCGGACGAAGCCACGGCCACGAAGATCTTGACGGAGATGCGCGGCGCCGGTGTGACGGGCACGGTCCGCTGGACCAAGCTCGCGCGGGAACAGTCCCTGGACCAGGCCACCTCCATGCGCGACGGCGATCTTGGGTTCGTGCACCCCGATGGCAAGACCGAGACGCCGGAAGTCCGGGTGGATCCCGCGCTGTTTGAAGCTGCGGATAAGGTGAAGGACGGCGAACTGTTCTCAACACCCGTCAAAGAAGGCGAGCGCTTCGCGGTGATCTGGCGGCGTGGCAGCATGCCCGCAGTGACGCGTACAGTTGCGCAAGAGGAGCGTACGATCCGGCAGATCCTCATGCGGACGCGCCTGGAAGAAGGCTTGAACGAAGTGTCCGAGAAGCTCATGAAGGGCGCTGTGCAATCCAAGAACTTAGGACTGCTGTCGTTCTTGGACATCGACCCGATGGGCGATCTGGTCGAACGCGCGCGGCCCGGTGTTGTGCCGCGGCATAAGCCAGTGACGCCGCTGACACCCCGGGCGAGTGAGCGCGGCCTGCGCTGAATTACTTGGTGTCCGGAAGCGGCCAACCGAGTTGTTTGAGCACACCACGTAGCACGCGCTCTTCGTCCCGCGCGCGCAGTTGGTAGATCAAGAAACGTTGGGTCTGCCCCTTCGCAGCGCCCTCGGCTGCGCGTTCGTAGTTTTCCAACACGAGCAACAAATGAGGGTGCGCCAGGGTGACCTCTTTGGGAACTGGAGTGGTGCTCGCTGCTTTCACCCGTGCGGACGCCAGGGTGTGGATCACTTTTGCTAGATCCTTGTCGGTCAACCGAGCGCGTAGGTAGTCCGCGTCGCGCCCGGCTTGGTTCACCAATAGTGCTGCTCGGTCCAGGTAGCTCCCGGCCTGGGCCGGCAGGGCAAAGGTGCCCAAGACTGCCCCAACCGACGCCATGAAACTCCTGCGCTGTATTCTGCGCTTCATCACTCTGCTTCCTCCTTGAACCACTCACTCTGATGCGCGGCTTCCGCCGCCTGAAACTCGGCCGCCCGTTTGCTGCGCCCACGCCCCCGCGCAAGCTCCGAGTCCCCGACGCGCACCGCCACTTCGAACCAACGCGCGTGGTCCGGACCGTCGGCACGGACGACTTCGTACAGGGGCGTGCCCAAGCCTTTGGCCTGCACGCGCTCCTG
>CBDUPW010000408.1:0-6152 GCA_965369205.1 uncultured Polyangiaceae bacterium
GCTCGACGAACACGACGGCCGCGTCAATCGCCGGCTCATGCGCGCTCTGCTCGACAAGAAGCAATTCCAAGAAGCCAAAGACGTCGGCGAGCGGGCGCTGTGGGCGGACATCGAAGGCATGCAGACGCATGCGCTCTTCGCCGAAGCGCTCACAGCTCTCAAGATGGTTCCCCGCGCCATCTACGAACTCGAGACGGCGTTGCTCTGCCCCGGACGGCCCGGAGACAAAGCCAAGGTGCACGAGCAACTGTCCAAAGCCTACCAAATGGTCCCCAACGCACGCAAAGCGCGCGAGCATGCGGCCGCAGCGAAGAAGCTCGCGGCGACCACGAAAAAGACGCCCTGAGACGCGCAGGGCTTTTGACGCCCCCGCTCAGCAGGTGGCGCCGAGGCAGGCGGTCAGCTGCGGGCCGCAGGACGACTTTTGCAGGCAGCCAAACAAGTCGCTGCCGCAATTTGAAAGCTCGTCCAGGTTCAGGAACGCGCAGCTGAGCGCTTCGTCCACGAAGAACTGCACGTCCGCACAACCTTGAGACACACAGTTGGCGACGCAGCTGACGCTGAACTCCGGTGGGTCTTTGTTTAGCTGCACGCAGCCCAGGGCGCAGCTGACGATTTGGAAGCAGTTTTTCAGCGTGCACTCGTCGCAGTCTTTGGGGCAGTTCGTGCAGGTTTCGAACTGCGTTGACTCGCACTTGCCATTGCCGCAGACCGAACACACGCCGCAGTCCTTGGAGCAGGAGGCGCAGTTTTCGGTGCCCTTGCAGCTGCCATCGCCGCAGCCGGGGCAGATGCCGCAGTCGTCCGGGCAGGTGAAGCAGGTCTCGTTGTTCGCCGCGGAGCAGGTACCGTCCCCGCACTTCTCGCAAGGGCCGCAGTCCGGCGCGCAGGTCAGACACGTCTCGGTCTTTTCGTCGCACAGACCGTCCTGACACTTGCTGCAGGTCCCGCAGTCGGCCACGCATGAAAAGCAAGTTTCGCCCCCATTGCAGCTGCCGTCGCCGCAGGTCTGACACAGGCCGCAGTCGTCGGGACAGGACGCACAAGATTCGTCCGACTGGCAGCTGCCGTCCCCGCAACTGGCGCACAGGCCGCAGTCCTCGGGACAACTCGTGCAGTTCTCGCCGCTACGACAGCTGCCATCTCCGCAGCCCACCGTGCCGCCGTCCGTTGCGCCGGTCCCGCCCTGGCCCGCGCTGCCGCCGAGGTCCTTCAAGCCGACCCGTGAGCCGCACGCTGGCACGCACAGCACCGCGAGGGCAGTCACCAGAGCAAACAGGGCGAGTCCACGGATCTTCACCGGGGAAGCTTAGCTTCTTTGCTGCCGTCGGGCCGAAAGCCTGACGTGAATTTGAACGCGCGTTCAGCCTTCGTCGCCGCCACGCAAGCCCAGGGCGCGGGCCTTCTTGTACAAGTGCGAGCGCTCCAGCCCCAAGGCCCGTGCAGTCGCCGCCATCTGTCCGGAGTTGTGCGCCATCGCTTCTTCCAGAATCGCGCGTTCCGCTTCTTCGACCAAGACCTTGAAGGGCACACCGGGTCGGTACAGTCCAGCCGCAGCAGGCGCCCCGGACATGCCCAGCGCGCGCTGCACGTCCTCCGCGGTGATGCTGTCGTCCGGCGAAAGGATCACGAGTCGCTCGATCAGATTGCGTAGCTCCCGCACGTTGCCTGGGAAGGAATGACCGGAAAGCGCGCTGATGGCCTCCTCTGACAATGTCACCCCGGGCCGCGCGTTGCTGCGGGCGGCGATGGTCAGAAAATGCGTGGCGAGCATGGGGATGTCGTCGCGCCGTGCTCGCAGCGGCGGCAACTCCAAGGGCAGTACGTTGAGCCGATCAAAGAGATCTGCTCGAAACTGCCCGCTCTCGCAGCCGCGCACCAAGTCTTGGTTGGTTGCGGCCACGACCCGCACGTCCACGCGGATGGTTTCGCTGCCCCCGACCCGCTCGATTTCCTGCTCCTGCAGCACGCGCAGCAGCTTCACCTGCATGTCCAAGGGCATGTCGCCCACTTCGTCGAGGAACAACGTGCCCCCGTGGGCGCGCTCGAATTTGCCCCTGCGTTTTCGCGTCGCCCCGGTAAATGCCCCGGCTTCGTGGCCAAAAAGCTCGCTCTCGATCAATTCCCGGGGCACGGCTGCGCAGTTCAGTTTTTCCAGGGGCGCCTTCGCGCGCGGCGACGCGCGATGGATGGCGCGGGCGACGAGCTCCTTGCCGGTGCCCCGTTCGCCGGTGATCAAAACCGACGCGGCTGCCGGAGCCGCGCGTGCGATTTGATCGACTAGTTCCTTCATGCGCCGACTCGTTCCGACCAGCTCGTCGAAGTGGCCGGCCTCAGCGCGCAGTTCCTCCGCGGCCTCTTCGGCGCGCATCAACCGCAGCGTGTTCTCCAGCAGCACCAATAAGCGGTCGGTGGAAACCGGCTTCTCCAAGAAGTCCAGCGCTCCCAAACGCGTCGCCCGGACTGCCACATCGACGGTGGCGTGCCCGCTCATCATGATGACTTGTGCGTCGTTTCCGGCTGTGCGCAATCTCTCCAGCAGCTCCAGGCCGTTGCCATCCGGCAGCGCCACGTCCAGCAACAGGACGTCGTATCCCCGTGCCGCCAGGCGCTGCTGGGCCAACGCAACGCCGCCCGCAACGTCCACCTCGTAGCCCTCGAGACTCAGCGCCTTCTTGAGTGTGCTCAGAATCGACGGTTCGTCGTCTACCACCAGAACGCGACCGCGCATGCGGCGCACGCTAACCCGATCCGAACGCGTGCGCTACGGATGGCCCGACCGAGACCCGCGGCCAGGCGGACGAGTGGCGGCGAGTTGTGGGGGCAGCCCGCGATTTTCTCCCCAAGGTTCCACGGCCGGTAGCAGGGTGCGCGGCGTTCTACTAGGCTTACGGGTCCCCAGTCATGTCCAAGCTCAAGCCGACCGCGAGTGGCACCTTGAAAGCCACGCCTATGGCGAGCCTGCTTGTCTATGCGTTGGACAAGAGCATGACGGGCACCATGGTGTTCGAGTCCGCCGAAGGCGGTCGCAGTGCCGTGCAGTTTCTAAATGGCGCGCCCACCAAGGCGAAGACGCACAATCCGGTGATCCACCTGGGGCGTTTGCTTCTGGAGCTTGGCGCGATTGACGACGCAACGCTCAACAAGACGCTCAGCCGCTGCGCAAAAGAACGTCGGCCGCACGGGCAAATCTTGCTCGAAGAAAACGCCATCGACGCGACGCAGCTCATGGATGCGTTGCGTGAACAAACGGTGCGCAAGGTACTGTCGCTATTCGAGTTGCCGCCGACGAGCGTGTACGGTTTCTACGACGGCACGAACCTGCTCGAAAAATGGGGTGGGCCCGAAGACGTCGTCGTGGAACCGCTGTCGCTGATCTGGCGGGGCATCCGGGCTCACGAAAACCCCAAACGCATCGAGCAGACGGTTCGGCGCGTTTCGAAGAAGCAGCTGCGATTGCATCCCGCGGCGCAGCTTTCTCGCTTCTGCTTCGCGAGCCGCGAGTGGGGCACCTTGGATCTGATCCGTGCCCGGCCACAAATGCTGGAGGATTTGTTTGCCTCCAATGTGGACGACGAGCTGGCAATCAAGCGTTTGATCTACGCTTTGGCGCTCACGCGCAGCTTGGATTTGGGTGCACACGCGACGCCCGTGGGTGTGGGCGCTCAGGACCCGGCTTCCCCGCGTTCCCGCGCACATATGCCGCCGCCCAGTTCCGTGCCCGGAGATGACGACCCCACGCCGCCGTCGATCAACGTGCCCCGCGCACTGAGCGGAGGGGCAGCAGCAGCAGCAGCCTCGCGGCCCGCTTCGTCCCCTCGGGTCAAGCCCCCACTGCCGCCAGCATCCGCGCGGCAACGCTCACCATCGCACCACGGCGAGTCGCCCTCGTCGGTGCGGCAAGTAGCGCCACCGGTCGCGCCCGCAATCCGCGAAGCGCCGGAGCGTGCGTCCCGCACCAACACGCGCCCCGTCGACCCCCTGCCCGAGATGGGCACACCGGCGCCGCAGCGCGCGCAGCAAGACTCGTCCCCGCCAAGTGCGGAGACGCATTCACGCACGCTGCGATCAGAAACTCCAGAGCACGAACTGCCTCGTCGCGCCCCACCTGTCGTGGTGGTCAAGCCGCTGCCTTCGACGCCAGGCGCGTCGAAGCCCGCGCACGCGGCGCCAGTCGCGTCGAAGCCGGCGCATGCGGCGCCGGTCGCGTCGCGGCCTGCACAGGCCACACCGGCTCCCCCGCCGGCAGCGCCTACGCGCGCGCCAGCGGCCGTCGCCAAGCCGGTTCCCGCAGCTCCGCAACCCGCGGTGGCGTCCAAAGAGCAACTCGCCTTCATGGACGAGGTCCGAAAGAAGGCGGACGTAATCAATTCGCAGAACTACTACGAGATATTGGGCGTGAAGCAGGAAGTAGAGACCGCCGAAATTAGCGCTGCGTTTTTCCAGCTAGCCAAGAAATGGCACCCCGACCGCATGGGTCCGGAGCTCGCAGACGTACGCGACATCGCGCTGAGCATCTTTGCCCGCATGAACGAAGCGCATCAGGTGCTGACCGACGATGAGCGTCGCGAGCAATACAACGGCATCGTCGATTCCGGCGGCGGGTCTGCAGAGGATCAGGAGGCCGTGCAAAAAGTCATGCGCGCGGTTACCGAGTATCAAAAGGCCGAGGTGCTGTACAAGAAGCGCAGCCTAGAGTCGGCCGAGATCTGTGCTCGACGCGCCATGGAAGACGACCCGGAGCAAGCAGACTACATCGCCATGTATGCGACCATCGCCTCCGAACGTCGCGGGGACGGGCGCATGGACGACCTGATCGCCGTCTTAGACACTGCCATTCGCCGCGAGCCTCAGAATGAACGCGCGCGATTCGCTCGGGCGCAGATCTACAAACGCATGAATCGCATGGATGTCGCCATCAGGGATTTTCGTTGGGTCGCGGAGCAGAATCCCCGCAATCTAGACGCCGTGCGGGAGCTGCGTTTGTACCAAATGCGTCGCGGGTCGCCCGCATCGTCCCGGGGCCCGGACAGCAAGCGCGGCGGCAAGAGTTCCGAAAAGGAGAGCCGGAAGTCCGGCGGGCTGTTCGGCAAGCTCTTCAAGCGCTGACGCCGTCCCTCAGGGCACGCTGCGCCGTATTTCGAGGCTACGAATCACACTGCTCTTGCCCGCCGCGCTGAGCGCGAGGGTTGCGCGTCCCGTGGGTCCGTCACAGGTCGTCTGAGCGCTGCCGCGCTGCACCCTCAAGGACTTGCCGGCGCGGCTGACGCTGAGTTGTATGGCGATGTCTTGCTCCGGCCACGGGCATTTCGGCACTCCCACGAGGGTGTCCCCCAAGTGCACGATGGGCGGGGGACCCGAGGTCAGATCCATGGCGACGTGTACGTCTGCGAAGTCGGCATCGGCCAAGTGCGCGGTTGCGCTCGAGCCCTCCAAATGGAGACCCGCGGCATCGAAGTAGATCTCTTTGCCCGGCGCTCGGTCAGGCACCAGGTTTTCTGCGCTGCCCAAGAGTAGCGGCCCGGCGGCGCGCGCGTACCTGCCACGGGTGCCATGGCGGAACCCGAACACTTCGGCGTTGCTCCCGCTCCTCGACAGAAAGCCGAAGCTGCCGCCGTCGAAGGCAAGCGCGGGTAGATCCACCTCTGGCGCGCGTGAGGGTCGGGCGCTGGGCTGCACGAACATGCCCAGCCAGGGATCGTAGCGCCGCATCACGCGCCCCGCGGCGCTACCGATCGCCAGCCAGGGCGCACCATCGGCAGCCGATAGTAGAACTGGGTCCGCCGCGTCGCCCGGCAAATCCGGCAGCGGGTCGACGCTGCCGTTCGCGCGAATGAAGCTGACGGAGCGCTGTGGTTCTGAGCAGTCGGCCTTATTTGGATCGCACACGCCGACGGCGAGCACCGAGGCCCCCGGCAGAGCAGCAAAGGCCTGCCGCGGCGCAAATACCAGGCCTGTGCGCTCTTGGACGAAGTCTTCGGCGTCTGCCGAGTGCCACTCGCACGACTCGACCGGGTCGAACCCATCGTCAAGTCCTCCCGCCACGAACACGCGGCCATCAGATAGTCGCGTCACGAACGGCGAGCGGCGCGATCGCTTCAACGTGCCGACAATGCGCGCGGCTCGGTCCACCGGCGAAACGATCTCCAAGG
>CBDUPW010000409.1:0-6092 GCA_965369205.1 uncultured Polyangiaceae bacterium
AGCGCCCCCGCCTGGCGGTCCCCCGCCCGGCGGACCTGGCGGACCTCCCCCCGGCGGACCTCCCCCCGGCGATCCCGGCGCCTTCGGCGGCCCCCCTCCCGGTGGTCCCCCTGGCGGGTTTGGCGGCCCTCCTCCAGGTGGCCCACCCCCTGGAGACCCAGGTGGCTTCGGCGGTCCTCCGCCTGGTGGTCCCGGCGGTCCTCCGCCTGGTGGCCCTGGCGGTCCCCCGCCTGGTGGGCCCGCTGATCCTGGCGGCTTCGGCGGTCCTCCTCCCGGGGGCCCCGCGCCCGGCGGCTTCGGCGGTCCTCCTCCCGGTGGGCCGGCCCCCGGTCCCGGCATGGCCATGGCCGGCCCCGTTCCCGGTGGCGCGCCCATGGCGCCTCAGGGCGGCGGATTCGGCGGCGGCGCGCCGGGTGCCCACGGCCCCATCGGTCAGACTCGCAACGCGATCATGAACCTCGTGATCGGAATGATCTGCTTTGTGTACCTGCTCTACTTGCTCTTCACGCAGGTCAGCGAGTTGAAGGCCTTCCGGCAGAAGGACGACCTCAACCCAATCATGTTCTTCATCCCGATCATCAACTTGATCCAAATCTGGGGCCTGCCCGAGAAGGTGTTGGAAGCCAAGCACATGGCCGGTGTGCCGAACCCAAGCGTCCAGCACCCGATCATGTACTTCTTCCTCTGGCCGTTCTTCCTGACCAACGATCTCAACGAGATCTGGCAGGCAGCCGGCGGCGGTCAGCAACAGTACTGATCAGGAAAACCGCGCGCAGGCGCGACTCAGCTGCAACAGCGCGGCGTTCCCCACGGAGCGCCGCGTTTTTGCGTTAAGACGACGACGATACGGTCCGCAAGGGCGGACGCGCGAGCAAGGCCTCCCGCTTGGCACTAGTGTGTGGCCACGCTGAGCAGGGTGGCTTCGTACTGCTCGGGCCATCGAGAAGTTGAACGACCCCCGCTAGCCCTCGTCGGCCTCGACGGCACGCTGTTGGGCGAGCTCGGCCAGCGCGCGGGCCTCGGGACTGATGCTGACGTGCGCGGCGGGCTGTGACTCCCGCTCGAAGCCATGGGCGTGGGGGTTGTGGCGCTCTACCGGGTTGACCGGCGGCACGGGCCCCACGGATTTCTGCTCCCGCAACTCGCGAAATTGCGTCAATCCGTACAGTGGCAGGCCCGAAATGGGAATCATCTCGATCCAGTGAACGGCCAGGGCAGCAGAACCTTTAGGCGCCTTCCCGCGCCGAGCTTTCGTTGGGAGCGCCGTGACGCGGCGAACTAGGCTCGCCGACCCAGCGGCGGGCGCATTCGCTATACTTCCCACATGGACCCAATGCATCGCCTGCGACGACTTCCCGAGCGGGACGGGGACGAAGTTGAGCGGCGGGCGCGCGAAGCGGCTGGGACTACCGCGTCGGAAAGGTTGCGCCAAGCGCTCGAACTCAGCGGCGTCGCGCGGGAGCTGGCACGCTCCGTCGGTGCCGCCTGGGTGACGTCGCCGCCGGCCGACCTAGGCGAAAAGGCCCGTCGCTATCCTGTGGGTCGATGACGCAGCAGGGCGTACAGCGTGCGCTGACGGACGCGCTATTGGTCTTAGATCGAATTGGCGCGCGCTACGCGCTTGTCGGTGGATTGGCTGTGAGCGCGTGGGCAGTGCCGCGGGCGACCCGTGACGCAGACCTGTGGGTGGAGTTGGAACCAACGCGCTCCGAACTCGAAGCCGCGCTGTCCGAAAGCGCTTTTGAAGTGCCGGCCATGACCGAAGAGCTAGAACAGTTTGGTGTATTCCGCTCGAAGCACTTGGCAACCGGCGTCTTCGTCGACATGTTCAACGCCGTAGGCCCGCTGGGGGAAGCGATTCTTTCGCGACGCAAGGCAGGACAGCTGGGCGGTCGGACTGTGTGGCTGGCAAGTCCGGAGGATGTGGCCGTGCTGAAAGCTTTCTCGGATCGCCCGCGCGACGTGGATGATTTGGTTGCACTGTTGCGCATCACGTCCCTAGACGTAGCCTACGTCCAGCGATGGGCGCAGACTCTCGACTTGAGCATCGAGAGCGATGAAGTCAGCAAGCGTGTGGCCGCGGCGCTTGAGGTCGCACGGAAGAGCGCGTCGGCGCGTGGTCAACAGTGACCCGCAAGGCGAACGACGCCCCACGTCGGCCTTGACGAGGCCGGTGATCAAACTATTTGGGTTCTGGCGAGAGCTGGCGCCTAGACCCAGGGCGGCTTCTCGGCCTTTCTAGGCGCACCGGCTAGCCGGCTGGCTACCAGCTCTCGCTCTGCGGACGCAGATCGATCTCGAAGGAACGCGCCGACGCGGGCTGCCGCGTCAGGTACCAGGCCGCGTCCGCGATGTGCGCCGGATGCAGCTTGTCCGTGGTCTTGTCCAGGGGCATTTCCGAATCCCCGATGCCGCCGTCGATGATCATCAGCGACACATGGATCCCCTCCGGTGCGAACTGCCGCGCCATGGACTGCGCGAGGCTGCGTTGTGCGGCCTTGGCCGATGCAAACGCAGACGTCTTGGGTTTTCCGCGCAGGGATGCCGTTGCGCCCACGAACACGATGTTGCCGTGCTTCGCTTGGCGCATGGCAGGCAGCACCTCTTGCGAGGCGAGCAGTGCGCCCATGGTATTGATGCGCCAGCTACGTTCGAATTCTTCCGCGCTGACTTCGTCGACGCTCTTGAAGACGCCGGACCCAGCATTGTAAATCAACACCTCTGGGTCCCCGAGCTCCGTGCGGACCTGGGCGAACGCCCGCGCGATGGCCGTCGCGTCCGTCACGTCGCAGACGATGGCTTTCGAACCGGCGAGCTCAGCTTCGAGTTTGCCAGATAGCTCCGTGCTGCGGGACAGCATCGCGACCCGGTACCCCGCCTCGGTGAATCGCCGCGCGAAGGCCGCGCCGTTTTTGGGGCCGATCCCAATCACCACACACACAGGCTTTTCCATACCTGTGGGCATGGAGCGCATCGCGTCCTGCGTCAATGCGCGGCGTCGCTCTAAGTTTCGGCGTGCAAGCTTCGCACAGCGCGCAACTCGGCGGCTCGCGGGGTCTCAAAAAACAAACTACTTGGCTAGGTCCGCCAGGTATTCTTCCAGGTTTGTGTAGCCGTCTTTGTCGGCGTCGCCGTTGCGATCGGCGGGGTCTGCGGGGTTGAGCCCCTCGGCGAGCTCCCAGCTGTCGGCCATGCCGTCACGGTCGACGTCGGCTGCCGGCGTGCCCGATTGCAAGGACGGAAATCCGCCGACCGCGGACTGCGAGTGCAGGTAGCTGCTCCATTTGCGATCGACGACGTTCTGCACGACGCGCTTGTCCACCGCATCGCGCTTCTTCCATGCGCCAGCTCTTTCGAGGATGGCGAAGTAGGCATCTTTCGCCGCTTGCTCCGTCACGGGTACCGGCGGCGCGAAGAGCGGACCGTTCGCCATTTGCGCCTTCACGTTGCTCGCAGCGTTGGCGATGACGTCGCTGGGGTCGGCGTTGCTGGTCCAGACGATGGACCACTCGTTGCCCGTGTCTGTCGGTCGATTCGGGCCGATGTTGCCGGCAACGTGCACCTTCACCCGGTTGCTCACGCCGTGTTTGAGCTCCGCATGGATCTCGGCGCGTGAGGCGTTCGGATTCAGGTAGTAGTTCTTGCGAAAGTGGAAGAAAAAGTCGATGTTGCTGGCGGCGCTCGGGTTCGTCTCGATGCCCGTGGTGTAGCGCGAGCCTGAGCGTTCGTAGTCGAAGAACACGTTGTTCACAGCTTCCATCTGCACGTGGTAGCCCTGGCTGTTGCTGGCGTCGTTCGCCTCGAACTGCGGGCCGCGCATGACGTAGTTCACGAGCAGCGAGTGGTGCAGGCTCAGGGTATTGGCGCTCGTGTTCAGGCCGTAAGCGTGTTCGTCCCCGTAGGGGTGCAGCTTTGGATCGCCCAGGGGCTCTGCCATCAGCGCCCACTGAATGGTGACGTTTTCGTTTTGCACGATCCCGAAGAGCTCGTCGCAACTCCACGATACGGAAACGTGGTCGAGGATCACGTTCTTGGAGTCGTCGATAGACACGGTATCGAGTCCGACGGAGCCCGTGGGCTTGCCACTGGCGAGGATGTCGATGTCCCCCCGGCGCATGCGCAAGTGGCGGATCACTATGTGGTTGGCTTTAGCGATGTCGACGCTGCGATCGCGGATCGTGATGCCATCGCCGGGTGCGGTTTGCCCAGCGATGGTGAGGTTGTTTTTATTGATGATCAGGCGCGACTTGAGTTTGATCTCGCCGCCTACCTCGAACACGATCGTGCGCGGACCGGTCGCAGAGCTGATGCCGTCGCGCAGCGAGCCCTTGCCGGAATCGGCCAGGGTGGTCACGTGATAGACGTCGCCTCCGCGACCGCCCTTCGTGTCGGCGCCGAAGCCCTCCGCGCCCGGGAACGCGCGCAACGGCCCCGTCGCGCCGCCGCCGCTGCCGCCGGTCGCGCCCGTGGCACCGGTCGCGCCGGTGCCGGCGCTTGCCGCCGAGCCACCCGCACCGCCTACGCCGCCGACCCCTGCAGCTGCGCCGATGCCCGCCGCGCCCCCGCCGGCGCCCGCACCACCGACTCCGACGACGCCACCGGCACTCGAACCGGGGCCATCGCCGCCGTCCGACGCGCTACACCCCGACGCGCTACACCCCGACGCACCAGACGCGCCGACGGAAACCAAAAGCATCGCGCCGAATCCCACGCCCGATCGAAGCGTCATCACCTAAGGGTGGCCGCGCCAGGGCGCCGTCGCAATCACTTTCCGCCGCCGCCGCGACGGCACTGACTCCATTCGACCGCAAGTAGGCGCAGTCCCTCCTCGACGGGCAGGTCCAAGTGGGGCGAGCTACGGCATCTCAACGATGTACGAGTTGTGCTCGCCGCTCGTATCCCCCCAGTCGCTGGCAAACATGATCTTGCTTCCGTCCCGGTTCGGCACCGCGAACGGGTTGCGGTCGTAGTTGGCGACGGACACGTACATATGCACCCATTGGTTCACCTTCTCTGAGCCCGCCGTTTTTCCGGATCCGTCCAGCTTGAGCGAAAAGCTATGCTTTTCGATGGCGTTGGCGCCGGTCGTATTTCTGTTCACGGACAGGTAGGCCCAACCCGGGCGCCCCCGCGCGCGCATGGATACGTGGTCCCCGTCCCAGTCGCGGTACATCGTGTTGTTGAACTGCAGCGTTGCCGCGCTGCCGTCCAAGGGCGTACTCCAGATCTGCACGTGGATCGGCCAGTTGAACCAGACGCCATGCACGAGGCACTCTTTGCCGGCGGAGTCGTAGCCCATGTCTGCATGGCCATCACCGGGAACCAGTTCTCGATAGCCGGTAAAATCTCGGTTGTAGATGTCTGTGCCGCTGCCGTCCGTCTGCACCACCACGTACTTGCCGGAAGGTGAGATCGATATCCAATCGATGCTGTCGAAGGATTCCGGCAACAGCTTGCGGCTGACTTCCTTGTTCAGCTCCAGATCCCAGACCACGGCGGTGGCTGAGGTGCCCTTCTTGCCCAAGACGGCCACGTACTTGTCGCTGTCGTCGACGTTGCCTTCCCAAGGCCCCATGTACAGCGCGTCGAACTCAGACAGCGTGGTGAGTGTGGTCTTGTTGCTCGTGTACGGCGTGCCCGGCACCACTGTGATGCGATTGATTTGCTTCGCGTTGATGTCGACGTTCCACATGCGGTGTGGAACCAGGTTGGACCAGCGGATTTCACCGCTGAAGGAGACGTTGCCGATCTTCTTGTAGGTCGCGTTGCTGAGCAGCGTCCGTCCCGCCCCGATGTAGATGAGCGAGCCGTCGCTGTTCCAAGGTTGGTCCTTGGGATAGTTGTGCCGCACGATATTGCTGGAAACGCCGAATGCCGCTTTGTCCGTGACGCGCGTGACTTTGGTGCCGAAGTTCGAGTCAATGAACGACGCCAAATACGCGGGCTTGCTCTGCCCAGGCACAGTGTAGGCTGTTAGCTTCCCTTCCTTGGGATACTTCGGCGGCGTGCCGCCTCCGCCGCCGCTGCCACTGCCGCCCGCGCTACCGCCGACCCCGCCCGCCCCGCTGGCTCCCGCGGCGCCGGCCGCGCCG
>CBDUPW010000410.1:0-6092 GCA_965369205.1 uncultured Polyangiaceae bacterium
TGTCACGACGACATCGGCAAGCTGCTGTGGCTCAAAGGCGACTACGACGCGGCGCTCGAAAAGATGATGACCGCGCTGGAGATGCGCAAGACTCTCGGCGACCGGCGTTCCATCGCGCTGAGCTTGAATAACATCGGGCTGGTGTGGTTGGACCACGGTCGCACCCGACGCGCCGCGGAGGCCTTCGACGCCGCCTTGAAGATCCGACGGGATATTGGCGATCCCCTCGGCATGGTGCAGACCTTGAATAACCTGGGGCGCTTGGCGCAAGAGCAGAGTGACGACGCAAAGGCGCTTGGCTACTTCCAAGAAGCACATGATCTGGCCAAAGAAATCGGCGAGCACAATCGCATTGCCGTGGTGCTCACCAATATTGGCGAAACCCACTACCGCATGGGCGATCCCGAAAAGGCCGTTCTGGTGCTCTCGCAGGCAGAAGCCCTATGCGACGAGATGGGCGACCGTTTGCATTTGGCGGAAGCCAAGCGCGCGCTGGCCAAGGCGTTCTTGCTGCAAGGCGAACTGCGCAAAGCGCGCGAGAGCATCAAGAGCGCGGTGGATCTATTTGGGCAGATCCGCAGCAAGTCTCACCTGGCGGCGGCCCTGCGCACCCTGGGGGAGATCACGGGCGCCGGCGCCTGGGGAGCAGGCCACGAAAACAAAGCGGTCGACTACTTCATGCGGTCCGTTGCGCTGTTCAAAGAGATAGAAAACGAGCTCGAAACGGCCAAGAGCTACCGGGCATTTGCCGGCTACGTGCAGGCGTCTGACCACTACACGGGCAACGTCGATATCCAACGGGAAGCCACCAAGCTCAGTGAAATGGCCCAAGAGATCTTTGACCGTCACCGTCGCGCATTCGGTCCCGAAGAAAGCTGACCCGCCGCCTGAACTCCCCGAGCTCCGAATATGTCCAACCCGCTCTCCCAACGCCTGCGTCAGGTTGCCGAAAGCCTCGACAGCCAATTCCTCGGAAAAAGCGAGGTCATTCGACTGCTGCTCATCGCCGTCGTCGCCCGGGAACACGCGGTCCTGATCGGCCCTCCGGGCACGGCAAAGAGCGCGCTGCTTCGCAACCTGGCGCATCTATTGGACGCAAAGTACTTCGAGTACCTCCTGACCCGTTTTACGGAGCCCAACGAGATCTTCGGTCCTGTCGACATCCAGGCGTTCCGAGACGGGCACTACCGGCGCCGCACCGCCGGCATGCTGCCGGAGTCGGAGATCGTCTTCTTGGATGAAGTCTTCAAGTCCAACAGCGCGATCTTGAACTCCCTTCTGACTCTGCTGAACGAGCGGTTGTATTCCAGTGGCGGCCAGGTGGTGGAGGTGCCCCTGATCAGTGCGTTTGGCGCCAGCAACGAAGTGCCCACCGACGAAAGCCTGGGCGCGCTCTTTGACCGATTCTTGCTGAGGATCCGTAGCGACAACCTCGACGCCTATCACTTCAACGAACTGCTGGATCTGG
This sequence comes from uncultured Polyangiaceae bacterium, assembly GCA_965369205.1. Classification (GTDB taxonomy): domain Bacteria; phylum Myxococcota_A; class Polyangia; order Polyangiales; family Polyangiaceae; genus JACKEA01. The sequence continues at coordinate 1,469 of CBDUPW010000410.1, forward strand.
GCGTGCGCCACGAGGTCAAAAAGCTCAAGCGCGAGAAGGCTGCCCCGCTGGTCAGCGCCAAAGACTTGCACGCGATGACCGACGATCTGGCGAAGCGCCTATCGTTTTCCGAAGCGTTTCTGTCGTCCTACAAAGGTCTCGTTTTTCAAATCCGCGCCGAGGGCATCAGCGTCAGCGACCGGCGCATTGTCAAAATGCTCAAGCTATTCGCAGCCAGTGCCTACTTGGACGGTCGCGACCAAGCCGACAACAGCGACTTGTTCGTGCTGAAACACATCTGGAACGCCGAGGATCAGGCGCCGATCTTGGAGCAGATCGTACAGCCCGTGCTGGAGGCGTTCTACCGTGAGCATCCCAATCGACGACGCGTGGGCGCCCTGGGCATTGGCTTGGAAGCGCTGGCCGCGGAAGTGGACCGGATCCGCCACGTGCTCACCGGAGCTGCACCGCCAAGCGATCTGCAGCTCTTCAGTCAGCTCAAGGCGCTTGGCGAAATCAAGACCGCGCTGGCGCAGATCCCGGACAACGCCGCGCGGCAGTTGGAACAGCGCGTCGTACAGTTGCTGGATGCCACGCTGAAGAGCGGGCGGTTTGCGGAGCTCTGAGCTCGTGCTGCCGCGTGTTTTAGTCCGACGCATGGGGCCCGTGCTGGTGCCTTTGCCCAGCTACCAGAGCGACGAGGCGGCGGGCGTCGACCTCCGCGCCGCCCTGGAGAGCCCCGTGGTGCTGGCCCCCGGCGAGCGACAGTTGATCCCAACCGGCCTTGCGCTGCAGATCCCAGTTGGCTTCGAGGGGCAGGTGCGTCCCCGCTCGGGGCTGGCGCTCAAATCCGGGATCAGCGTCGTGAATAGCCCAGGCACCATCGATTCGGATTACCGCGGCGAGGTTGGCATCGTGCTGATCAACCATGGCAGTCTGTCGTTCTCCGTCGAGCCCCTTGCGCGTATCGCCCAGTTGGTGATCGCACCGGTGGTGCGGGCTCGTTTCGAGTTTTCCGAGCGTCTGGACGCAACCGAGCGCGGCAGCGGCGGTTACGGCTCAACCGGGGGCTAGCGGAGTAGGTCCGCCCGCAGGCCGCCGAAGAAGCCCCGTAGGTCGTCTCGGACCAGGGGTGCGTCGTAATCTCGGGTCACGATGTGCCCCGAGCGTTCGCATGCGCGCTCGATGAGCTCGCGGCTGCCGATGCGTGCCGCCGCCCGCGCCAGGTTCGAAAATGGGCAGACCCGGTCCAGCACGCCGTGAGCAAGATACACCGGGCAGCTGAGTTCGCCGAGGCGGCGACGCAGTCGGCGCCCGTGCCGCCACACCTCGGAGGCGGCGCGCGCGGGCTGGGCGCTGAGCGTCAAGTGCGTCGCGCGGGCCTCGGGGTCTTGGATATCCGCAGCTGCCTTGGGCAAATGCACATCAGGCAGTGGGAAGCGTGCATAGGCAGCGAGAGCTTGCGCAGGGAAAGGCTCACGCAACCAAAAGGCGTTGGCCAAAAGGGCGAGGCCCCGCACGTGCCCTGGATGATCCAGGCACAACTGGGTCGCCAGCAGGCTGCCCAGCGAAAGCCCGACGAGCACCACTTGAGCGTGTTCCTCGAGCAGCGCCGCCAGCGCGGCTTCAGCGCTGCCGTGCCAATCTGAGAATCGGGTCTTGGCAAGTTCCGAGGCGATGCGCCCGTGGCCCGCAAGGAGGGGAGCGCGCGCTGCCAGCCCGCATTCTTTCGCCACTTGCACCACCAGATCGACCTCGACCGGAGTTCCACCGAAGCCGTGGATTGCCAGCACCGCGGGGCTTTGGCCCGGCACCACCCTCGGAGCCGGATCCCCTGGGCCGATCAGTGCGCCAAAGGCCGGCACGTCACGACCACGTCGCCATCTGCTCTGCGTTTGTGGCTATCAAGACTCGCCCCGGGCGATCCCGTACGCGCGGATCTTCTTATGCAGATTTGTGCGTTCCACTCCGAGCGCCACGGCCGTTTTGGAGATGTTCCATTCGTGCACGTTCAACGTCGAAACGATGTAGGCGCGCTCGGCGGCATCACGGTATTCGCGCAAACTCATCCGCTGCCCATCGGAGTTGATTTCCGGAGGTGGGGCGGACAGCGAGCGACCGGGGGTCGCCGGACCATCGTCGTCGAAGGGACTATCGTGGGGGTCTTCGGGCAGGTCGGCGATCGTGATCACGTCGCTGGAAAGGATCGCGGCCCGCTCAACCACGTTCTTGAGTTCCCGCACGTTCCCCGGCCACTTCCGCAGACGCAGTGCGTCCATCATGCTGGGGTCAATGCGCTTCTGGCGCAGGCCGTTTTCATTGCAGAAACTCTGCACAAACGCCTCAGCCAAGAGCGGGATATCTTCGGCACGGTCGCGGAGCGCCGGCACCCGGATGGGAAAGACATCCAGACGGAAGAACAGGTCTTCGCGAAAGGTGCCGCCTTGTACCTCTTTGGCGAGATCCTTGTTTGTCGCGGCGAGCACGCGCACGTCGACTTGGATCACGTGCTCAGACCCCACACGGATCACTTCGCCGTTCTGAAGCGCACGCAGTACTTTCGCCTGGGCCGCTAAGTCCATGTCGCCGATTTCGTCTAGGAACAGCGTGCCACCGTGGGCCTGCTCGAAGAACCCACGCTTGCGCTGCTGTGCGCCCGTAAAGGAGCCTTTTTCGTGGCCGAATAGCTCACTTTCGATCAGCTCCCGAGGAATGGCGGCGCAGTTCACTTTGATGAACGGCGCGTCCTCCCTGGGACTCAATCGGTGGATCGCGCGGCTGACGAGCTCTTTGCCGGTACCGCTCTCGCCGGTGATCAGCACGCTGGCCTTGGTGGGCGCGACCTTGTCGATGTCCTGATACAGACGCTGCATCAGCGCATTCGTCCCGATCATCTCGTAGCGGGCTTCGAGCTCACCGCGCATTTGCTCGACGGTGCGACTCAGGCGCGCCGTACGAATGCAGTTTTGAACACTGACGAGCACTCGCTCACGATTCAGCGGTTTTTCAAAGAAGTCGCTCGCGCCGAGCTTGATAGCGTTGACGGCGTCATGCACCGTGGCGTGCCCACTGATGACGATCACTGGGATTTCGATCTCGTCTGCACGCAGCCGCTCGAGGGCTTCAAGGCCGCTCATCTTGGGGAGCTTCAGGTCGAAGATCGCCAGATCCACTGGCTCACTGGGATTCAGCAGGGTTTCCAGCGCTTGCTCGGCGCTCTCTGCCTCCAGCACGCGATACCCCTCTCCAGAGAGCACCATGTCGAGGGTGCGACGGATGTTCTTCTCGTCGTCGACCACCAAAACCGTTGGCATCACCGGCGCCAGCGCTTGCGGCTCGGAGGCCATCTCAGTGTGCCGCTTTCCCTGGTGGCGGTCCGGGAGCTGGCGCGACCGGGCCGCCGCCGAGCATCTTCAAGAAGCCCCGGGCGGGAGTCTCAAACGGGCTGTGAGGATAGGTCGCGAGGAGGAGCTCAAATACTGCCCGCGCTTTGCGGCGCTTCTTCATTTTCATGTAGGTCTCGCCCAGAAGCAGCATCGCTTCGGCTTCGAGTCCCGAACCCTCATAGTGGCGCAAGGCGTACTGGCAGCGCGCGACGGCAGCTTTGAAGTTGTCTTCTTTCAGGTAGAAGCGCGCGACAAAGATCTCGTGACGCGCAAGCAAACCCGCCACGGATTCGAGCATGAATTCCAGCTCGCGGCTGTGTTTGTAACCGGGATAGTCCTGCAGCATGGCGCGGACGGTAGCGTAGGCCTCGTGCACGCTGGCCAAGTCCCGTTCTTCCAGGGGTGGCAGCAGGATGGACTGTCCAGACTGTTCGAAGAGGGATTTCGCAATCTTGTAGCGGGCGTAGGGGACTTCCGGATCGTTGGGGAAGTCGTGCACAAACGCTTTGTAGGAGCCGATGGCCTCCGCCCACTTCTCCTGATGGTACTGAGCATCGGCAATTCGCAGATCGGCGAGGCGGGCGTAGCGGCTGTAGCCGTACTGCCGCTTGACCTCCTGCATCAGCGTGATGGTCAGCTCCCAATCCCGATCAAAGAAGGCGTCGAGGGCTTCGTCGTAGTCGCGCTTTGCGTTCTCCGTGTACTGCAGGGGGCTGTCCGCTGGGGGCGGCTTGGCGCAGGCAGGGGTGAGCGCGCTGAGCGCCGCCGCAGCCAAGAGGGCATGTCCGAACCGCATCGCGCAGGTGGTAGCGGCGCGATTTGCCGGCCGCAAGGCGAAAAAATAGGGCGTTCCCGGTGCGGCAGGCCTTGATCGGCGCCCCGCATGGGGTAGTTTCGTCCGCCCCATGCCCGAATCGGTACCGATGACCCCAGCCGGGGCCGAACGCCTCAAAGAAGAACTCAGCCGCCTCAAAGAGGAGCGCCCCAAGATTTCGAGAGAAATCGGCGTCGCCCGGGAGCACGGCGACCTCAGCGAAAACGCCGAATACCACGCAGCCAAGGAACGCCAGGGCATGGTCGAGGCGCGCATCAAAGACATTGAGGACAAATTGGGGCGAGCCGAGGTCATTGATCCCTCGAAGCTCACCGGCTCACGCGTGCGCTTTGGCGCAACCGTCACGCTGACGAATTTGGACACTGACGAAGACGTGACCTACCGCATCGTCGGTGCCGACGAAGCGAACCTTGACGACGGCACG
>CBDUPW010000411.1:0-6088 GCA_965369205.1 uncultured Polyangiaceae bacterium
TTGGCGGCAAGGGCGACGACTACGCGGACTTCGTCGAACAGGTGGTGCGCCCCGCCGTCGAAAAGCGCTACGGCACGCCGTCCAAAGTGGGCGTGATGGGCTCTTCTCTCGGCGGCTTGATCGCCATCAACCAAGTGCTGCGCCACCCCGGCCGCTACGACTTCGCCGCCAGTCTGTCGGGCACTCTGGGCTGGGGCAGCATCGGCCCCCACAAAGAAACTCTCATCGAGCGTTTCGAAACAGCCGGCAAACAAACCACCAAGATCTATCTCGACTCCGGCGGCGGGCCCGGCAGCGGCTGCATCGACAGCGACAGCGACGGGATCCAAGACGACGCCGCTGGCGCCAAAGACAACTACTGCGAAACGGTCCAACTCCGTGACGTGCTGAGCGCCGCTGGATACACCTTCGACACAGACCTCTGGCACTGGTACGAATCCGGCGCACCCCACAGCGAAACCGCCTGGGCGGCCCGCGCTTTCCGTCCTTTGAGCGCCTTCGAAGCGCTGTAGGTCTCCAGTGGTCTTCGGTCGTGGCGCGTGCGCGCCGCGGGTTTGACCCACGGGCGCTGGCGGGGGATCCTGGAAATGGAGGCCTTCCCTTATGCGACGCACTCTCGTGATGCTCTTCGGCGTGCTGTCCGGCGGCTGCTTCTCCATGGTGTACGACGCACAAGCAGGCGCCGTATCGTCGACGCGCTTCACGCAGGGGCGCTACGGCGGCGCGGTGCAGTTGGCCGCCGGTGGAAACCTGAGCGATCGGGACAGGTCGGCGGAGAGCGTCGGGCCGGGGCTCGACGTCCGCGGGAAGTTCACCGAAGACATCCAGCAAGTATCCTTCGGCCCCCACCTGTACTTGATCAGTTCGTCCTGGGTCACGCCCTATGCACGTGCGGGGGCCACCTTGCTCGAGGTGGGCAGCGTCGACGGCGCCGGCACCTTCGGCTCCCTCGGGCCTCGCGGCGAGGTCGGGATGTTCTTCGGCCCCTTCGTGATCTCGACCTTCGCCGAATACGATCTTCGCTGGACTTCTCAGGACAACGAGGGCTTCGTGGGTGTGATGGCGGGCATCGGCACTGCCGTGTCCAGCAAGTCGCCTCGGGACGCATTGCAGATCCCATAGAAAGAAGCCAAGCGTCGAGGCCTCCAAGTCTGCTGTCGCTGCCGCCCCTAAACTCAGGCAAGAGCTGAGCAGACGACCACTGACGGCGTGATCTCCGCGTTGGCCCGCGATCGGCCGCAGAGGCAATTCCTTCGGCTTGGTAGATGCGGCGCACGAAACTCGGGACCCGCGCAAGATACGTCGCGTCAAAGCGCGCCTCGGCCGTCGCGTCCCGCGCACGCTGCCCCGGCGGAAGATTTCCCGACTTCGTGCGTATTTGGGGCGGTGAAGGGCCCTGTTCGTCTGCTGGTCGGTGCGCTCACGCTGCTGCCATTGGTCGCCGTTTTTGGCGTGGCGTGCGTGGCGGCGTATTTATTGGTGCAGAGTGAGCTTTCGACCCATGGCCAGCTCCGGGATCCGTTGACAGCGTTGCTGGAGATGGATCGGGAAATCTGGTTCGTGATCCTGGCCGCCGCGTTCTTCATCGCCATCTACGATCTGCTGCTCGCCTTCGGGCTCATCGTGCACGCCTTCACTCGGGCGTATATGTCCATCGGCGCGAAGCTTGCCTGGTCTTTCGGCCTGGTGTTCTTCGGCTTTGCAGCGGCGCCATTGTACTGGCTGGTGCATCTGGCGCGCGCTGTGCCCATGCCGCTGGCGCAAAGTTTCACCGGGCCCGTGCCGGCTGCACCCGCGTGAAGGGGCGGCGAACGCCTGGGATTAGTGGCCCAGTGCGCCCCAGCGCCACGACCCAAACCCAACCCGAATCAACGACGACGGCATGTCGCCTGAGGCTTAGAAGCTCGAACCTGGCTGCTTCAGGAACTCGGCTTCTTCAGGCGTGCTCTCGCGCTCCAAGATCGCGTTGCGATGCGGGAAGCGCCCGAAGCGGCGCACGATGTCGCGGTGTTTCTCTGCGAAGCCGACGGCGCCGGAAACGGACTCGCGGGCGGGGCCTGCGGGCGTCTTGTCGGCCAGTTCTTGGAAGAGCTCCACGCAGCGCTCTTGGTCGGCGAGCGCCTCCGAGTGCATGTAGGGCATCAAGATGAAGTAGCCGTAGCAAACCGGCACTTCGTATTGCTCGCCAGCAGCGACGGCCTGTTTGCTTTGCGTCAGCGCTAGGGCGTCACTGCCGAAGGAACGCGCCGTGCCACGAAAGACGTTCCGGGAAAACTGATCGAGCAGCACGATGAACGCCGTGCGTCCCTCGGGCGACTTGGTCCAATCGTCCAGCTTGCCAGCGAGGGCGGCCTCGATGCTTGGCTGAAAGCGCTCGCGGCATTCGGCGTCGAAGGCGTCGCTCTTCTTCCACCAGCGCGCGGAGATCCCTTCTTGCGCGGTGCCATTGTCCTGAACTTTTCCAAACCAAAACGTGAGCACGTCTGCGGGAGCCAGCATGCCTACAGGCATAACACGTCGGTCTATCGCAGCGGCTTACGGCACAAAACGCAGCACGCCAAAGCGGCTGGCGCGATGGAAGTTGCCTTTGCCCAAGATCGGCGACCAGGCGAGCGCGTCGGCCTGTCCATCGCGAAACGTGTAGAGATTCATGCGCCACTTGGAACCTGCCGTGGGCGGCGCGGGCGTGCGCGCGGTCTTCAATTGGGCAAAGGGCAGGGCGAGTTCCACCACGTAGCCCCAGCTGTGACGCTGGGTCGCGCGTTCGATTCCGCTCTTCCACTCTTGGTGACCGAAGCGCACGTCTTTGGGATCCTTGGCCTGACGCACAGGCGCATTGTAGTCGTCGAAGCGCGTGTCCCACACCGCGCCGCCCACTTCGACTTGCACTTCGAAGTAGTCGCGGTTGTCGGCGAAGTCGCCGGGCGCGAGCATCAACTCGACACCAGACGCCTTGGACCAGATGTGCGGGTCGACGGCGTCGCGGGCAAAGGCAGACGTGGGCGCCGCGTCCAACACCTCGAACGCGACGTACAAGTTCGCCGCGTCGTAGAGCAGGCGCGCTCGGGCCTGCACCTTCGATTTGGATGCAGGTTTGCCACTGCCCGGCGCGACAAAGGGGCCGGTGTCGCCAGCGCCGCGCCAGACGCTTTCATCCAGCACGCCGTCGATCTTCGGCGGCTCCGCGGCGCGCGGGAGGGTCAGCTCCGGCAACGTGCCGTCGCCGCGATCCCGGGATTTGCCCAAGCGCTCCGCGGCGCGGTCGCAGCCTGCGGCCACCAGGGCCACCGCCAGCGGCACGGCCGGAGCAACGCGGCCGCGAAGGATCGCCTTCAGTTGCCGCCACTTCGTCGCGATGCGCATTCGCCACCACATTTAGCTGCGCCGGATTGCGCTGGCGGCACAATTTTCGGATTTGACTGCGGATATTTCAGAAGAATCGTACAAAACGTAGGTAGTCTGATGTAGGTGCAGGTGGTAAAGAGTGCGCATGACTCGTCGCTTTTCTCGCGTCCACTCGGCGCTCACCCTTGGACTCTTCGCTTCTTCCCTGGCCGCCAGCACGGCAGCGGCACCCCCCAAGCTGCGCCACCAGGCGGACCAGCAGGGCGACGTGCTCGTGCTCGGCAGCACGCTGGCCCTGGACTGCTCGACGGCATTGCCCGCTCCTCCTAGCGGGACCACCACCGCGTGCGCCACGCAGACCCAGATCGACGATACGGCGCCGGACCTGTACTGGCGCGACAACTTGGCCAACACGACGATCACGTCGGAGCAAGCGCGCACCAGCGCCACCTTGACCTTGCCCGCCGGCGCGCAAGTGACCTACGCGCGGCTGTATTGGTCGGCACTGAAGGTCGGCAATAGCGCGGACCAGCAAGTGACCTTCGACATGAAGGGCGGGGCGGTCAACACCGTGAACTCCGACGCCTCCTGGGTCGAGAGCTACGGCTTCGCCACTCACCCGGATTGGTACTACTATCAGTCCACCGCGGACGTGACGAACATCGTCGCCGCTTCCGGCGCCGGTGACTTCCGCGTTTCCGGCGTGACGGGCTTGCCGCTCACCGGCGTTGAGGTCGACCGCGCGTTTTCGGCGTGGACCCTGGTCGTATTCTACGAGAACAAGGGCGACGAACTGCGTAACCTGGCGCTCTTCGATGGTTTTACTTCCATCGACCCGGGCTTTCCCGGCCAAGAAAAGGCCGAAGTCACTCTGAGCGGCTTCTTGGTTCCGCCCGGTTTTTCCGCGCGCATGACCGCCTTCACCTACGAAGGCGACACCGTCTACAAGGGCGACTCCTTCACCTTCAATGGCCAGAAGCTGTCCAACGCGCAAAACCCCATCGACAACTTCTTCAACGCCGGTCGCAGCTACCTTGGCAATCCCGTGAGCGGCGCGCTCGACGTTCCTAAGCTCAGCGGCGCCCCAGGCACCATGGGCGGCTACGACCTGGACACCGCCGACGTGACGTCTCTGGTCAAAGCCGGGGACAATAATGCCATCGTCGGCGCTTCCAGCGACCTGGACATTTTCTTGCTCGGAGGCTTCGTCACATCGGTGACCAACAAGGCGCCGGACTTCCTTGGCTTCGAAAAGAACGCGACAGACTTGAACGGCGGCGCGCTGCGCCCCGGCGACGAAGTTGAATACGTGCTGTCCGCCAAGAACGGCGGCAACGACCCATCTACGGGCACCGTGCTGAGCGATGTGCTCGACTCGGGCCTCGACTACGTGCCCGGCACCCTCGAACTCGTGGCTGGCGGCGCAGTCGGCATCAAGACCGATGCCACCGACGCCGACGAAGCCGAGTACGACGCCGCGACCCGCACCATTCGCGTGCGCGTGGGCAGTGGCGCCAGCGGCTCGAGCGGCGGCAAAGTCGCCGTGGGCGAAACGGTCACCGTGCGCTTCCGCGTGAAGGTGGCCGCGCAGACCGGCAGCATCCCGAATCAAGGTGAAATCAAGGGCAGCGGCGAGAGCGGCAGCCCGGAAAAGTCTTGGTTCTCTGACGCCGATCCGCTCACACCGGGCGCCCAGCCCACGATCATCACGATCGAGGAGTGCAATACCAACGCGGATTGCCCGGCGAACAAGCCCTTCTGCGACACCACCACCAAGACCTGTCAGCCGTGCAGCAACGACTCCCATTGCACGGATCCGAATGCGCCGGCGTGTCAGCCCGACGGCACCTGCGGCGAATGCTCCAGCACCAACTCGGTGATGTGCAGCGGCGCGAAGCCCGTCTGCAACACCATTAAGGGCCAGTGTGCACCCTGTAACCCCGGCGCACCCGACCAGTGCATCAGTGACCCCGGTGGTCCTGTGTGCAAGGTCGATCCGAACAACGACTCGTTCTGCGGTTGTGACAAAGATCCCGATTGCGGCAATCCCACCAGCGGCAAGGTCTGCAACGTGGGCGTGACCGACATGTGCATGGACGGCTGCCGGGGCAAAGACGGCAACGGCTGCCCTACCGGCTACCAATGCACCAGCAGCGACGCGACCATCGGTCAGTGTGTTCCCGAGACGGGCAACAACGGCAATGGCAACGTTGACTCTGGCGATGACGGCAGCTGCGGTTGCCGGACTCCCGGATCCGACAACAGCACGCCCCTCGGCGGTAGCCTCGCGCTGCTGCTCGGCGCGGGTGTCCTGGTGGCGCGCCGCCGCCGTCAGCGCCGGCGCTAGTTCAGGGCGTTTCGAGCCCGAACGCCGCGGCGGAGCGCGATCTCTACCGCGGCGGATCCTTGGTTCGACGTTCTGGTTCTAGGGAGGGTCGGTGCGCTTGCGCCCCCGCCACAGCCTTCGGGCCGAGCGGGGGCAGCGCCGCGCTGCTAGGCTGCCCGCATGGTCCAAGTGCTTCGAAGCGGTCGGCTCATCTTCGCTGCGGCGGCGCTGAGCCAAGTGCTTGCATGCGGTTCGACGGAATCCGATGCTGGCGTCGCGTGCGGTGACAGCGGGGCGTGTCCCGGCCAGACGCTCTGCGTCGCGGGTGCCTGTGTGGTTCCTGGAGCGGGTGGTAGCGGGGCTGCAGGGGCCGGCGGCATGGGTACGGGGGGCGTGGGTACGGGCGGCATGGGTACA
>CBDUPW010000412.1:0-6067 GCA_965369205.1 uncultured Polyangiaceae bacterium
CGGAAGCGGGCGTGCGCTGCACGTCGCGGGTGTTTCTGCAGACGGACCACGTGATTGCCCGAGCGCTGGGCGGGAGCGGCGATGCGCACAACGCTCGGGTGCTGTGCCAGCCGCACAACTTGTTCGAGGCCGAGGAGACATTTGGTGCGGAGCATGTGGCGCGCAAGATCAAGGAGCGGCGAACGCGCGCCCGCAGTTGTCGCGTGGGTGCACGTGCGCGTGGGGGCGAAATTGACGACAATGGAAATCATCGTCGCCAGGAGAGGCTGGGCAACGGTTCGGTAGGGGCCTCGTGCGCGAGCCGCGACGCCGGCTCGTTTCGCCCCGAGGGCTCGTTGACCCAGGCGACTTCTGACGAGAGCGGGAATCACCGTCGCCAGGAGAGGTTGGGCGACGGTCCGGGAGAGCCGCTGCGCGCGCGGTGTGGCGACGACTCAAGTTGCAAGGACGACGGCTCTTCGCGCGGTGCAAAGTGCGAAAGCCGAGCGGCGAAGCACGCGCCCTGCGAAACGAACACGGCGGAGATCCGCGGAAAACTCTTCGCAGCGCTGACGATCATGGGTTTTCGGCGTGGCGAAACGCGAAACGCGATCGGAAGACTCGAGCGCAGATCGGAGCTGGGTCGCGCACCGATCGACGCGCTGTTGCGGGAGGCGTTGGCGCTGCTAACTCGGTAGCAATTGTTCGCCAATGGGGCGGCGCTCCGACCCGGGAACGAGCGTGCTTTCTGCGCGCAACTCGATCCACCGTCCCGCCGACACGGTGCCCACCCGCGGGGCCGCGGGGGTGGGAACAAATTTCAAGACGCCGCACGCGACTCGTCACCCGCGGAAACCTACCGCCGACGCTTGAGGCTCGATCCAACGAAGAGGCCGCCAGAGAGCACGAGGAGCACGATGCCGCCGGCCGTCAGACCCGCTCCGAGCCAGGGAAAGTAAGCCGCCTTGATTTGGTTCCTTGCGGGATTGGCCGCGTTGTACTGGACGACGACGGGGTCGCCGATCTCGCGTTCGCAGTTGGAGTCCGAGGAATCGAGGGAGGTCGCAGCATAGGTCCGACCGTCGACTGCAAACGTCGCGTTCAAGCCGCAACGCGGGTTGCCACCCGAGGACATGCCTTGTTCGATTTCGCTGATCGAACCGGTCGTCTCCGAGTCCATGGCGGGGTTGAGAGCGATGAACAGGAGGATCGCCCCCGTTAGCAGCAGGCCAAAGCCGAGGAATAGCGGAACGATTGCGATTGGTAGGGTGACCTTCTCACTCGAGCTCATTGACGCAGCCTCCTGCCAGCGATGTGGCGACGATAACAGACGCGGGGGGCCGCTCGTCCTCCGAGCCGTGGGCCTTCCACGGCACGCGCCTTCCCACGCGAGCGCATGCGTCGAGATCCTCTGCACGCTTCCTATGTCGATGACGCGGCTCGCAGCCTGATACGCTACAGTCCCGCTGTGGCAAGCACGTCTGCTCTAAAGACCGCCCGCGCGGCACGTGACGAGCTAACGCGACAGCTGCTGCTCGAGAAGCGCTACGACTACTTGGCCGGCCCTGACGCCAGCGGGTTTCCGAAAGTCGGCAAGTCCGTGACCCGCGCTTTGGCTGGATTCGCATTCGGCGTGACCCTGGAAGGGCGTCTCGACATTCTGCGCGAGGCTGCCGATCGCGTGTTGGTGCGGGCCGACGCATGGTGTTCAACGTCGCGCTCATTGATGTCGTCAAGAAGGATCCACTGACGGATCGGATCGGCCTGGCCCACCTTGTTGAAATCGGCGAAAGCCTGACAGGCATGACGGGCAAAGTGGTGAGCAATACGCTACCGGTGACTTTTCAGATCTTCGAGATCTTTCCCGACGGCTTCCCTGCGGGCTACGCGGAGCGCACGTCGGGCTACCAGCGGCGCGGCGTGCAAAGTCCGAAGGTCGGCGTCGGAGTCGTGGCCATCGACGCGGCCAGTGGGGCGACTTGGAGCAACTTTCCCGGCTTGGTGCGCTGGGCGCACGTCCAGCTTGCTCGGCGTGCTCTGCGCGACCGCCACATGGGGCGCGCCGAGCGTGAGGCCATGCTCGAAAACAGCGGGTTCCACCTGGACAAGGCACTCCTGGCGACCGCGGGCGCGAGCGCACTGGGCAGCCTGGCGCTGTGGGGCATGTTGCAGGCGAAAGTCCAAAGCGGACAGCTCTACGGGGGCGTTATCGTGATCGTCGCGGTCCTCGCGGCGGTGGTTTCGCTGAAACTGTGTCGAGTCGTGCATGCGACTGCGCTCCAGGCCGGCGCCGCGGGCACGGCAACCGCACTGACTCTCGCATTAACATCGCTCGGGCTTGGGCTCGGTTTCGGCCTCGGCAGTGTCATCACCCTGGCGGCGGCAAGCTTCATGTCTTTTGCCATCGGCGTGGTCGACAACCCTCAGGGGCGGAGTCAGTGACCACGGTTAGAGGGACGCCGATCGAGCTGCACTGACTTGCGCGCACCTACTCGCCTTGGGAGGTGGGGCAACGCAGTAAGTCGGCCGTCTTCCAGCCCTGGGGCGTGCGCACCGCGTCGTCGATGCGAAAGGTGTAACGACTGTGCCCGCTCTGCACCACGACTGAAATATCATCGCTGATTTCAACTGGGGCGCCGCAGTCGTCTTTGTCTTCGGTTTCGATGGGCTCAAGGCGCACTTCCACGATCTGGGCTCCGGAGAAGTCGAAGATCGTCCGGCAGTCGTGAAAGCTCTGCTTGAATCTTCTGCGCAGCTTGCCCTCGAACTCCGCCGTTATCTTGTCCCACTTCTCGCTTGGTTGCGCCGCATGCGGACACATCTTTGTGATGTCCTCCGCGCTGAGCAACAGCGTGTCGGCGGTATGGTCGTCGCCGGTACGCAGCGCCTCGACCAGGGCGCGCGCAAGCGCTTCGGGCGTGTTCAGCTCCAGGGCGGGCTCCGTCGTCACGCGGACGGGTACGGGGCTGTCGAGGGGCTCGGGCTCGGATGCCGTCTGCTCCACGCGTAGAGTCGGCGGCGACACAGGCGGCCTGTCAGGATTTGCGGCACCACCGCATGCCATCAGGCCGAGGACAGAACTGACCCAGACAGTGCTCCTCCACCGCGCGTAGTACCCCCCAGCGAGCACTTCGCGCGGTGCGCGCCGCCCAGCTACCTCACTGCCAGCTACCTCACTGCCAGCTACCTCACTGATAGACAAAACCATCGCTGCCGTCGGTGACCGTGACCATCACGATGGTGTCGGCCTTGGTGGCGACCGGCACATTCGGATACGCCTGCTTCAGCGCGTCACGGTGTTGCTCGTTATAGGCCAACACATGCAAGATCTGCTTGTGCCAAGCGTCCGCGGGCTGCACGCCCTGCGTGCTGAGCGTGATGTCGGCAAGCTTGCCGTCCAAAAGCCCTTGGGCCTGCGCCACGCTGTAGGTGCTGCCAGCGGGAAAAGCAAAGGCCCGGGTGACGCTGACGCCGATCTTGTAACCATCGAGTTGCACAAGCAGATCGGTTTTCTTGGTAGCCCCGGGTTGGTATAGGATCTTGCCTTCGGTCTTCAGCAACCCGGCGAGCTCGCAGCGGTACAGGACTTCGTAGGAGAAGATCTCTGAGTACAGCGAGCTGCCCCCCAAGTTGCCGTCGTCGTGCACCTGCTTGCCGCCTGGCGAAAGCGCATTGTAGTCAAACGCCATGCTGGCGAAATCGAGGTTGCTCTGAAACACGAAGGGCGCAGGCGACAAGATTTCCGTGCTGTCGATGGGCCCGCAGTCCCCCTGAATCGAACCGAAACCGGGCAGCGGCACGCTGGGCGAACCTGCGGCGCCCGCGGCTCCCGCCGCACCCCCGTTGCCCCCGCTGCCGGCGGCCCCCGCCGCTGCGGAACTCCCACCGCTGCCGCCGGCTCCACCCGCTCCGCCAGTACCACTCGCACCCGCTGCGCCGCCTGCTCCCGAACCGCCAACAGCTCCCCCGCTGCCGCCCGCTGCAACACCGCCGAGTCCACCGGCCGCGCCAGTTCCCAGGGCGCCGCCGCTTCCCGCAGCGCCCCCGCCGCTACCCCCACTGCCGCAGGCAATAGCCCCGAGTAGCAAAGCCAAGCTCAGCCGAGGCGCCATAGCCAAAGCCTAACTCGAAACTCACTTCGGTGGCGCAGTGGCCGGCGCCGGCTGCAGCGTGCGCTGCAAAATGGTGCCTTCCCATCCAGCCGCGAAGGTTTCCGTGCCCGCGGTCCACACGGAAGTGAGCACCAGCCCGCCGCTCGCCGTCGACGTTCGCCAGCGCTTGCCGTCGTAGTGCAGGATCATGCCGCCGTTGCCCACAGCCCACACGTCCCGAGCGCTTGTGCCCCACACGCCGTGTAGCAGCGCATTCTTTTTGGCGAGGGCTTCGAGGCCTGCGCCGATCGCCTTCCAGCGCTTGCCGTCGTAGTGTAAAGCGGTTGCGCCGTGGCCCACCGCGAACACGTCATTCGGTCCGGCGCCCCACACCGCCGTCAGATACTTCTTGGTACCGCTCGCCGCGGCGCTCCAGCTCTTGCCGTCGTAGTGCAGGATCGTGCCGTCAGCCCCCACCGCAACGGCATGATCTGCCGCGTGGGACCACAAGCCGAAGAGCGACGCGCGCGTGCCAGAGGCCTCGGACTTCCATGCCCTGCCGTCGTAACGCAGGATCGTCCCGTCCTTGCCAACGGCGACGGCCATTGACGCGCTGGGCGCGCTGACTGCCGACAAGAGCTGCTTGGTTCCGCTTTTTTGCGGACTCCACGCCTTGCCGTCGTAGTGCAAGATCAGACCGCCGAGGCCGACCGCGTACACGTCCGCCGGGCCGCTGCCGCTCAAGCCCGCGATGTACTCCCGTGTCCCTGATGCGCGCTTACGAAACGCTTTGCCATCGTAGTGCAGCAGCGTGCCGTGCCGCCCGCCAAACCACACGTCCGTTGGCCCCGTGCCCCACGCCGCCAGCAGGCGCGCGTTGGTCGGGCTCGGATACCCCTTCCAGCGCCCGGACTCCTGGCGAAAGGTCATTCCACCTGGACCCGCGACGGTAACGTCACCGTTTTCCGCCTGCCACAGCGCTCCCAGCTCGTCCGAGGGCAAACGACCGGGCGAAGTCCATGCTGCGCCGTCGCTCTGCGCAACGACGCCAAACTCGCCGGTGGCCCAGACGCTCTTTTCTCCAGTTCCACCGATGGCGCGCAAGGTGTTGTGAGTCGGACCGGGCACACTCGACCAGGCCTTTCCATCAAAGCGGTAGATCGGGTCCGCGGGGGTGCCGACGGCGAAGACGTTCGTGGGACTGCTACCCCACACGGCGCGCAAGTACGGCGTCTCGGGAAGGGTGTCATTGGACCAGACATCCCCAACGCCACGCACGACCACTCCGTGCCGTCCCACGGCGAATACCTGGTCGCCCTGCCCCCACACGCCTTTGAGTTCAGTCTCCGTTCCCGATTTCTTGGTGACACAGGTCTTTTCGCACACCGCGACAAGACCGCCCGGTCCGACGACGACGGCGCGTTTGTCGTTGGCCCACACGCCGTTCAGCTTCTGGGTAAGGGGCGTGCGAAGCAGTCGCCAACCCTTGCCGTCAAAGCGCAACACCGTGCCCTGCGCCCCCACGACCCATAGGTCGCTGGGACTCGTTCCGGAGACGGACATCAAATCGAGGTCGACGCCACTTTCCTCACGCGACCAAGTCTTGCCGTCGTGGTGCAGGATGGTGCCGTGTTTGCCAACCGCCCAAGTGTGGCTGCCGACACCCCACAGGCCATAGATGAAATTGGCTTGGGGCAGGGGGCTCTTCCAGCACCAGCCATCCTCCAGACACAGGCTCGGCGCTTCGAGCAGCCCCACCTTGATAGGCGCTGGAGCCGCTGGCGCCGGAGCCGCCGCGGACGCCGACGCTGGTACAGACGCGGAATCACCCGGCGCCGCCGACCCGCTGCTCGCCTTGGACGCTTCTTTTGACGGACATGCCGTCGCTAGTAGCGCGAGGGACGCGCTGCCGAAGGCGCACAAGCGCAGAGGCCGCTCCATATGCTTGTGGATGTTTGGCGAAATGCCCGCGCCGCCTAGCGCACGGGCACGTTGTC
>CBDUPW010000413.1:0-6042 GCA_965369205.1 uncultured Polyangiaceae bacterium
AGCCCAGAACAGCAGAGCGTCACCGAGAAAAAACGCGTCACTCTGGACTTGCCGGCGAAGGTTGCGCGCACTTGATTGATTTTGGCTTTCATCCGGCTGCTCATTTCGTTTTCACCTCGAGGTCGCCCTCGACTTCGATGATGTTGAACTCGACCCGACGATTGTTCTGGCGTCCGTCAGCCGTGTCGTTGCTATCGATGGGTTTGCTCTGACCGAGGCCTTGGCTGGTCAACCGTGTGGCGTCGACGCCTTTGTCTGTCAGCCACTTGACCACGGCGGCGGCGCGCCGCCTGCTCAGATTCAGATTGTAGCCTGCGCCCCCGCGGTTGTCCGTGTGGCCCTCTACGCGGACTTTCTTGATATTCGGATACTTGGTGAGCACTTCGAGCACGGCTTGCAGCACGCCGTCGCTTTCGGGGCGAATGGTCGCCTTGTTGGTATCGAACTCCACGCGCTCGAGGATTTCGATCTTCTTGCCGACCACCTTGGCCTTGGGGCAGCCGTGTTTCTTCGGATCTTCGTTGGGGGGCCCCGCTAGATCCGGACAAGCGTCTTCGGGGTCCACGATGCCGTCGCCGTCGCTGTCTTTCGGTGGCGGGCAGCCGTTGGTTTTTGGATCCGCAGTCTCGACGCCTTTTTCGTCCGGGCACGCATCAAGCTCGTCGACGATGCCGTCGCCGTCCCGATCTGGGGGCAAGGGACAGCCGTGCTTCTTGGGATCGTCGCTGGCGACGCCCTTGTCGTCCGGACACGCGTCGACCTCGTCGAAGATGCCGTCCGCGTCGCGGTCTTTGGGTGGGGGGCAGCCGTGGGTGTTGGGATCGTCCGTTGCCACTCCGGGTACGTCCGGACAAGCGTCTTGTTCGTCGACGATGCCGTCCTGGTCGCGGTCTGCGGGCTCTGGCGCTTTGTCCTGCTTCACGGCGGGGAAGTACTCTACGCTCGCGAGCACGCGTAGCTCCGGCGAACCGTAGCCCCGGGTGAGCCCGGGTCCGACGCCTGCACCCAGCCGCCAGTCCTCCGCCAGGGTGTAATGACCGCCGAGCACGACTTCCAGCGGCGTGGTCTTGCGATCGAAAGCGCCCTCGCCGCCGTCGCTGACGACGGTCGATCCGTAGACTTCCGGGCCGAGCAGCAGCTTGTCGTCGACCAGACGCACGCCTGCTGCGGCGCCAAAGGTCATTTCGCTGCCGAAAGCCTCGCCGTCGAAGTCTTCTTGCTGCGCGCGGTAGTTGAACCCCACGCGCACGGCGTAAGCGAATTTGCTGATGTCGCCGGCGGCGAGTAGCCGCGGCACGATGCGCACCTTGCCGTCGCCCGTGAAGGCGTCCTGTTTGCCGGTGGGCAAATGCGCTTGCAGCCCCGCGGCCAGGGAGAAGGTCGAACGATACTCACCGAGTAGCCGCACGTCTGCGCCGAGACGCAAGTCACCGACGCCTGCGCCCTGGGAGCTTTCAAAGGTGCCGCCGCCTCCCAGATCCAGGGTGTCGCCATTGTTGATGACGGTGATTGGAAGATTGGCACCAAGCCGCAGGCGTTCCCACAGCACCACACTCCCGCCGAGGTGTGCGAACAGCTGATTGCGCACCAAGACGAAGGCTTCGTCCCCGGTCTGCCGGTCGTAGTACACGAGGGGCTTGTGGGCGTAGTCGAAGACGACGCCGAGGGCAGGGCGTGCGTGGCCGCGCAGATCCAAGGACTCCACGGAGAACCAGTCACTGCCGCGTTCCGACGGGTCGAAGCGGTTGAGTGCGAAGCCTTCGCTTTGCGCGAATGTGGGCGCCGCGAGCAGCAGCGCAGCGAGTGCGAGGGGGAAGGTGCGGCGTGTCTTCATGGGGGATCGGCGCCGAGGTTGCCTGATCCGCGCGCATAGATCGACGGTTTGTTGCGGGCCAGCGAGACTCTGACGGATCCGCTGCTCTCGCCCGCGGCCCGCCGGCGACCTACTTGAGGTTTGCTCGTCTTTGCTGATGTTTGCTTGCGGGCGCGGTGGCTTTGATTGATGCTCCGGCAGATGGCACGGGCTTTTTTCTTGGGCTCTTCGGGGCTACCCAACCTCGGGCTGCTCGGTTTCGGGCTGGTCGGTCTCGCGCTCATGGCGGGCTGCGCCGCATCCCAGCCAGGCGCGCACTTCGACGGCCATGAAGCGCCTTCATTGATCACGGCGGAGCAAATGCGAGAGGTGTTGGTGCTGCCCACGGGTTACGACAAGCTCGGCGACGTGCGGGCCTACTGCACGCACTATGCGGGCATCTGGCCCCCAGACGGCGCCAAGCTTTCCGACGTGGACTGTGGTCGCGAGCGGCTGAGCCAGGCGCTGCGGGAACGCGCCGCCGAGGCTGGCGGGGAGTTGCTGGTCGACCGTCACTGCAGTTCACGCTTGCTGCGAGAGAGCGACGCGGGGGCGCTCTACACGGTGACTTGCGCTGCGGGGGTGGCTCGTCCCGACGAAGAAACCCGCGCTGGCCGTCCCTTGCGCGCTCGCGCCCAGGATCCCGACCCGGCGCCCCGCGCCGCCGAGGGTTGGCGGATCCGGGTGCGTTTCGCCAAAAATCCCAGGGCCGCGCGTCGCAATCCTCGCCGCGTCGACTTCGTTCGCCAGGTGCCAACGCCGCCCGTGAGCCACCAAGAGCTGGGAAGCATCGTCACCGAATGCCACAGTGGCTGCAGCCGGGCGGGGGCCGAACAGGCGGTGTTGGTCGCTGCCGGTCGATTTGGGGCTTCGGATGTCGCCGAGCTGTCCTGCGCGCGGCGCGGCCGCGGCTTTGTTTGCCAAGGAAAAGCCCTCGCTCACGAAGTCGATCCCGAGACCCACCCCGAGGCGCGCTAGACGCCGTGCCGACGGGCCCCAGCATGGAACTCCTGCTCGTGCGGCACGGAGAAAGCGAGGGCAACCGCGCAGGTCGTATGCAGGGCCATCGCGAGTATTCGCTGTCCAATCGCGGGCGCGCGCAGGCGGCTTCGCTCGGGCAGATGTTCGTCGAACGAAAGCTGGATTGGACCGCCGCCTATACGTCGCCGCTTTCTCGGGCGCGGCAGACCGCTGACATCATCACTAGCGCGACCCAGCGCTCCCCCGCAGAAGTGGATCCGGATCTGATCGAGATCACCGCCGGCAGCTTGGAGGGCCTGAACCGCTCGGAAATCCTGGAGCGCCACCCCGACTTCATGCAGCGCGGCTTGGAAGGTCTTGGGGACTTTTCCGAATACGGTGGCGAGAGCTACGACGACATGCAGCGGCGCGTGGAGCAACTCTGTGGCCGCATCTTCGAAAAACATTCCGAGGATGGCCAGCGCGTGCTGCTCGTGAGCCATGGCGGGTTGCTCTTCCAACTGGCCAAGCATCTGATCTGCGTGCCGGTGCCGCGGGTGGCGATCTTGCGCTTTGGAAACTGCACCTGCAGCTTGATCCGCATGCGCAAGCGCCGCGGCATGTGGCTCGGCGAGCTCGTGTGGCACGTGCCCATCGACTTCTTCACGCGCGAGGAAGAACGGGATGTGGGCGCGCTGTTCCGCTAGCCTGCGCCGGCGGGGGGATTCATGGCTTCTTCTTGATGGAAGCCAGGGCCTCTTTCATGTGTGGCGGTAGGCTGACCGCCTTGTAGCGGCGCTGCTCCGGTTCTGGCGGCGGGGCTTCCTTAGGCGCGATCTCGGCGGTTGCGGCGGCGGGCGCGGGCGGGTCCGGCGCGGGGGCGGCGGGCGGTTCCTCCCTGACGATCACGAGCTCCGGCAGCGCCTCGGGGGGCGCAGCGACCTTCGGTGTGACGTCTAGGGGCGGCGGCGCCTTCGCGGGCCGATTCGGTGGTGGCGGGGCTGCGTTGCGCGGCGGCGGCAGTGGCGGTCGTGCCCCTCGGGGTTCGTCCGGGTCCGTGCGTGGGATGGGCGGTGGGCGGGGTGGCGGTCTCGGCGGAGGACGCGGCGGCGGCCCTGGGGGCCCGACCTTCGTGCCCGCCGGTTTCGCTGCCACGGGTTTTTCCGCAGTGGGCTTTTCCGGCGCCGGCTCGGGGGCCTCTCGGGGGGCGGGCTTGGGTTGCGCTGGAGGGACGCGTGAGACGATAGGCGGGAGCTTGCGTCCGCTTTCGCCCATCATGGGGATCAGGCTCTCCGCGACGACGTTCATTCCCGGTGGCAAGCTATTGCTTCGGCTATGCGGCGTCGTGAATAGCTCCACACGACGGTCTTCGAGCTCGCCGTCGATCATCAGGGGCAGCACGAATTCGGGGTGCATTTCCAGAGATCTACGAAACTCGTCGAAAGGAACGTCGATACGCACGGGACCCATGATGCGCTGCGAACTCAGACCGTCGTCGACCAGCAGCTCGAGCACGCTGATCTCGGGATCGCCGATGAGCCGCACTCTGAGCAGCCCATCCAGCCAGTCTTTCAACGCCAAATGGGCCAGCACCACCAGGAGCTTCGGGGCCGCCCGTCCCGGCTTGGCCACCTCCGCCATGCGCGCGATCAGGGCCAGGGTCTTCATGCGCGGCGTCGGCTCTGCCATGCTCCGCGCCGCCGAAAGCGCGTCCTCGATCACGTCATCGGTCACGGCAAGGCAACTTTCGATATGGCGAAAGTCCGGCTTGGCGCTCATTGGCCTCAGTCTAGCCAAAGCTGGGGCGCATTCCCAATGCCGAGCTGGGTGGAGGCGGAGACGGGCGCTTCGAGGGCCGTGGCCCGGTGGATCCGGGGCGTCCGGGTGCGCTAAGAGGAAGCCATGGTCACTTTGAGCTTTGCTCAGGGCACGTTGGTGCTCCGTGGCCTGCCGCGGGACGACGCTCACTGTCGCGACCTACTGGTCTGGGACAAACGCAGCAGCTGTCACCGTGGTCGCGCCAGCGACTACGCCGAGCTGGTGCTGGCGCTGCGTGGCGCGGAGCTCGAGTTCGAGGACACAGCGCGCGCCTACGACGCCATCGAAATCGACACCTGCGTCTACCGCAAGCCGCGGCCCTATCAAACCGAAGCGCTGGCGGCCTGGAATGCCGCGAACGGTCGCGGCGTCGTCGTCTTGCCCACGGGCGCGGGCAAATCCCATGTGGCAACCATGGCCATGCGTTCAAAACGGCGCAGCACCCTAGTGGTCGTGCCGACTCTCGATCTCGTGCGGCAATGGTTCGACTTGCTACGCCACACCTTCGACTCTGAAGTCGGTATCGTTGGCGGCGGAGAACACACCGTGCGACCGCTGACGGTGACCACCTATGACTCCGCGTACCTGCACATGGAGCACTTTGGCGCGCGCTTTGGCCTTGTCGTATTTGACGAATGCCACCACTTGCCCGGCGTGTCCTATCGCTTGGCGGCGGAGCAATGCCTGGCGCCCTTTCGCCTTGGACTCTCGGCCACCCCCGAACGCGCGGACGGGCTGGAGAGCGAACTCGAATCCTTGATCGGTCCGAAGGTTTACGAGAAGCAGATCCTCGAGCTCAGTGGTCGCTATTTGGCCGACTACGCAACCGAGCGCATTGAGGTTGATCTGAGCGCTGTGGAGCGTCAGGAGTATCAAGAGCAGCGCGGCATCTACACCGCGTTCGTGCGCAGCCAGGGGATCTCCATGGGTTCGCCCCAGGGTTTTTCGAATTTCATCATGCGCTCCAGTCGCACCGAAGAAGGCCGGCGAGCGCTGGCGGCGTATCGGCGCCAACGGGAAATCGCATTTGCGGCGCCGCGTAAGCTGGACGTGCTGGGAGACCTGCTTCAGGAACACGCCGGGGACAAGACGTTGATCTTTACCCAGGACAACCGCACCGCGTATGCGGTGGCGCGTCGCTTTCTGGTGCCGGTGATCACTCACCAGACGAAGGTGCGGGAACGCAGCGAGTTGCTCTCCGGCTTTGCCACCGGGGGATACACCGCTCTGGTCACCTCAAAGGTCCTGAACGAAGGCGTCGACGTGCCCGACGCAAGCGTAGCCGTCGTGCTCTCCGGGAGCGGCTCGGTGCGCGAACACGTGCAGCGCTTGGGTCGCATTCTTCGACCCAAAAACGGCAAGCAGGCTGTGCTCTACGAGCTGGTCACTCGGGACACCGCGGAGACACGCAC
>CBDUPW010000414.1:0-6021 GCA_965369205.1 uncultured Polyangiaceae bacterium
CAAATCCACCATCAGGCGCGACCGGTCGATCACGCGTGACCCGCGCCGTCACAAGGACTCTTGGCCCAGCGCCGACCCGCGTGACCGCGCAAGAATAACCCCACGGGCACCCGCGCCGTCACGACGCGTCAGCCCTTTAGCAGCCACGTTCACAAGCGCGGGCGGTGGGCGCGGGCCCGGGCGCGAGAGCGGGCGCGTGCGGGAATCCGCGACCGAGAGGGGAGGCGGCCGGGCCTCGTGGGGTAGAGCGAGATTAGTGACCCAGTTTCGAGCAGGGCCACGACCCCAAAAACCAAAACAGGAAAGCTGTAAAGTGTTCAGCCAGGCGAGTGTTGGGTTGCTGATGGGCCGAAGTGCGCCAACTCTAGTCTTGCTGTTGCTCGCTCTCGGTTGCGGAGCGACGGCTCAGCGCGGCGACCTGGCAAGGGAGGCGGACGGTGTTTCCGCGAACGCGCGCACTTCCTCCGACGACCCACCCGAGCCATCCGAGGGCGCCGAGGGCGTGTTTGCCATGCTGGAGAGCGGAGAATGCGTGTGGATCCCGCCGGCGGAGCACCAAGCCATGCTGGCCGAGTCCCGGGCGAGGTCGGCGCGCGACTTGGTGGAGCATGAGCGCTCGTGCTCGAGGGGCGAGGGGTTTGCGTGCAGCTTGGCAGCCTTCATCCTGGAAGAAGGCAATGCCGGTAGCAAGGACCCGTCTCGCGCCGCTCAGTTTCGAAAACGGGCGGCACAACTCTGGGCCAGCGACTGCAAACGGGGTGACTTCGACGCTTGCGCGGCCCTGGGGGACGCGTTGGTCGAGGGAGACGGCGTGACCCAAAACACACGCCGAGGTCAGCAGCTGCAACTACTGGCGTTGCGCGGGCTTTCGCGCGGCTGTGAAGCCGGGGGCGGAGATGATTGCCACTCCCTTGGCACACGCTACATCTTGGGCGCGGGGGTCAAGAGGAGCTGGGACACCCAGCAGAAGTACTACGCCCGGGCGTTCGAGTTGCGCAAGGCCGCGTGCGACGCGGGGGATTGGAGCGGATGTCGCGCTGCTGCGGGCCAAGTGGGCGTTGGTGACGGTGTTGCCGAGGACGCCGCCGCGGCCAGTCGGCTGCACGATCGCGCCGTCGAGCTGGCACTGAAGAAATGCGCCGAGAAAGTCTCGGAAGCGTGCGACTACGTGCGGACGACTGCGCGCTGAGGGACACAGCTTGGATGCGCTGACGGGTTGGGGCGGACCGTAGCGGGCTCGGCCTCCGGTTCCGGCGCTTGGGTGCTTTGGTCACGCTCACGCGCCCGCTCACGCGCCCGCTCACACGCTCGCGCCCACTCACACGCTCGCGCTCACGCACCGTCTGGTTGCGCGAGTATCAGCCCGAGCCGATGGTCTTCAGTTTTTCCGTCAAAGCGCGGCCGGTGTCGATCAGGCCGTCTTTTTCGAGGCCGGGCGTCTTGTCGCCACGCAGGATGCCCTCCATGTCGACGAGCTCGCGTTGGAGTTTCACGATCACGTCCGAGGGGCACACCTTGCTTTGGGTGCTCGGGTTCACCGGAATGATGTCCGGGTTCTCTCGGTTCTTCGTGGGGTCGCCGCTTGAGTAGCGCTTGAGTTTGTACTCTTTGCCACCTTGGGAGATTTTGAACTCCTCGGGCCACTTGTAGGGCTTGGCCTTTTCGTCCTTCTTCTCGTCCTTCTTTTCGCCAGGCTTGACGAGGAAGGGCTCCGGCAACGGCTGCATGGCAACCCAAGGACCGTAGGGGCCGTTTTCGATGAACACGCTCCAGCGCACTTTCGGCGCGTCCTTCTCAGACAAGATCTCCTCGAGGGGCTTCTTGGCGCCGCTCAGAATGCTGCGGATCTTGTCCTTCTGGTCGTTGGCTTCTTCGGAGCCGGCAGCGAAGGAGATCAACATGGTGACGATCTCGGGCTTGAAACGCCCGATGCCTTTGCCCGCCAGGCTGGCGCCGGAGAACGGGACGTCGATGCCGCCGAGCTTCTGCACTTCGTCCGCGGGATACTTGTTGTCGCCGAGCTTCTCGCGCGCGCTTTTGAGCACGTCCGCGAGTTCTTCGACCTTCGCCGCCGCGTCCCCGACCTCTTTTGCGAGGTCCTGAGCGCCGACCAGCGCTTTGTCCGCGCCTTTGCCGCGCTCGACGCCGCTGCCGACGGCGAAGCCGACCAAGCCGCCGACGGCGGCCGCGATCAGTGCCAGGACAGCGACCTTGCCGCGGCCCTTCTTCTGAGCGGCGACGACCTCTTCGCTCATCTCAATCTTGATCGCTTGCGGCTCCGAACGCGCCGGCGCCTGATCGGCGGAGATGGCGGCGTAGGGGTTCGAAGGATCGATCTTCGGTTTGGCAGGCCCCGAAGACGCAAACGGCGGCTGGGGGATCCCGCTTGGCTTCGGCAGACCAACGGGCGGCGGGATGGATGGACCCCCCGGAGCCGTCACGGTCTTCTTTCCAAGACGGGCCTTGAGGTCGATTCGGGGCTTCTTTTCTTCGGCCATGGTTGCTCAGCTGGACAAAATTGGGCGCGTTTCGGCCCCGCCAGCGCGCGGGACACTACCGGCGGCTGGACAAACCCGCAAGATTGAAACGTTGCCTTCGGTCACACCTTGGGTGCGACAGCTATTTACGGCTCGCTCCCCACGGGGCAGGCTGGACTCCTCTAGATGCGCGACCAGGCAGTTTCCGGGACTCTTCTTACGGACGACGGAGCCACCATCGCCTTCTACGACACCGAAGGCGCGGGGCCTCCCATTCTCCTGGCCAACGGCTTGGGCGGGCCGCTCCGGGCTTGGAAACCCCAAATCGACTACCTCGGCGACCGCTACCGGATCATCAGCTGGGACTACCGCGGGCTGTACAACTCGCCGCTGCCCCCGGACCAGCCGCCCCGCCTCGATGTGCCGACCCATGCGCGTGACCTCGCCCGGCTGGCAGCGCATCTCGGAGTCGAGCGCGCAGCGTGCATCGGCTGGAGCATGGGGGTGCCGGTCCTGCTGGAGACCTACGAGAAGCGCCCCGAATTGATCAGCCACCTGGTCTTGCTCAATGGCACCTTCGGCAAGCCGCTGTCGAACTCCACCCTGCCCTTGGTGAACAAGGTCCTGCCGCGCATCGCGCGCAGCGCGCGGCGCTTTGAAAGCGTCGGCACCGGCCTCGTCAAACGCGCCAGCGACCAACCCGAAACGGTGCTCTGGCTCAAGCGCTTGGGACTCGTGTCTTCGACCTTGGACGAGGATTTGTTCCGCCAGCTGGCCGACGACTTTTCGAGCCTCGACATGGGGCTGTATCTCGACATGCTGCGAGCTCTCGGCGAGTACGACGCAGCACGGTTGCTCGAAACGGTGCGGGTGCCGACCCTTGTCATCATCGGGGACCGCGACCTATTCACACCGAAGGAACTGGCGACGCGCATGGCGCGAAAGATCCCCGGAGGCGAACTGCTACTGGTGCGCGGCGCCAGCCACTATGCAGCGCTTGAGTATCCGGAACTCGTGAACCTGCGCATCGAAAAGTTCTTCCGGGAGCACGGCTTCACGTGAGCGTCGCCTCAGGCGCAGGCCGCCACATAGCGCTCAATACGGCTGAGTTCACGCGCGTCTGCGCTGAACTCGAAGGCCTGTGTGCGGCCAGCCCGCCACACGCCTTTGGCCCAGACCCAGGCGCTTTCTCGTTCCCCGGGCAGGCGCAACTCCATGGAGAAGGACTGCAGCAAATCCGTCGGCTCGCCGAAACTGCGAGCCAAGAGCCCCGTCGCGGAAAGATCGAGGGTTTCACACAGATGCGGGTAGCCGAGGATGTACTTATTGAAGAAGATAGAAATGGGCCTACGGAGTGAAGCGCGTCGGTCGAACATGGCAATCACGATGGTAGCGGGCTGGCCGCACTGCATGAAAGTTTCGGGTGGCCTTCAGCATGACTAAAGCAGCCGCGGCGTCCCCGCATGTCGTGGTGATCGATAACTACGACTCGTTCACCTACAACTTGGTGCAATACCTCGAAACCCTCGGCGCACGCTGCAGCGTCTGGCTGCATGATCGCTGCGACGTCGATCAGGTGCGCGACGCACAGGCCAATGGGCTGGTGATTTCCCCGGGCCCCGGCACGCCGGACGATGCGGGCATCAGTTTGGAACTGATCGACCAGCTCAAAGCCGAGCTGCCGATCTTTGGGGTGTGTCTGGGCCACCAAGCGCTAGCCCAGGCTTTTGGTGGCTCAATTATCCGGGCAGACCGCCTGATGCACGGCAAGGTCAGCCACATCCGCCATGACGAGCGCGGACTGTTTCAGGGCATCCCCTCCCCTTTCGCAGCGACGCGCTACCATTCCCTCGTGGTCGACCCCGGTTGCGTGCCGGAGTGTCTGGAAGTCACCGCCTACAGCGAGTGGGACGAAATCATGGGGCTGGCGCACCGCACGCTGCCGCTCTGCGGCGTGCAGTTCCATCCCGAATCCATCTTGACCGAGCATGGGCTGACCCTCGTGAAGAACTGGCTGTCTGGGCTATGAGCCATCCGGAGTTTCGGGACATCTTCAAAGAGGTGGAAGCTCCCGCGGGCGCGAGCGCAGAAAGCGTGCGCCGCGCGTTTGGCGCCATCCTCTCTGGCGCGTGGACGCCCGTGCAGGTGGCGGGCTTTGCCGTCGCTCTGCGTATGCGCGGCGAGACGGCCGAACAGATCGGCGCGGCAGCTGGGGCGCTGCGCGAAGCGATGGTTCCGCTGCGTCATGAACACACCGTCGTGCTGGACACCTGCGGCACTGGTGGGGATGGCCTCGGCACGGTGAACCTATCCACCGGCGCCGCTGTGCTAGCGGCCGCGGCGGGAGTCGCTGTCGCCAAACACGGCAACCGTGCAGTGAGCAGCCGTGCGGGCAGCGCGGACGTATTCGAAGCCCTGGGTGTGCGTATCGATACGAGCGTCGAGCAGGCGACCCGAATCTTTCAAAGCGAGCAGCTGGTCTTCCTGATGGCACCCACGCACCACCCCGCCATGCGGCACGGGGGGATCGCCCGGCGCGAACTCGGGATCCGCACCCTGTTCAACTGTCTGGGCCCCCTGGCGAATCCGGCAGGTGCCACCCATCAGTTGCTCGGGGCCTATGCAGACGCATTGCGCCCCGTGCTCGCCCAGACCCTGCGCGATTTGGGCTCTCAGCGCGCTTGGGTCGTGCGCGGAACGGACGGCATGGACGAGATCAGCCCGTACGCGCCCACCAACGTCACCGTGCTCGACGCCGGGGCGATCCGAGAGCAGCAACTGACTCCCGAAGACTTCGGATTCGAGACCAGCCCCGCTGGCGCCGCAAAGGGCGGTGACGCCCAGGAAAACGCGGCCATCCTCGAGACGGTGCTGGCTGGCAACCCACACCCGGCTCGAAACGCCATCGCCGTCAACGCGGCCGCCGCCCTGTGTGTGGCCCTCGGGCTCGAACCGAAGGCGGCAGGCGAGCGGGTCGAAGCACTTCTAAGATCCGGCGCAGGCGCCGCGACCTTGGCGCGGATGCGATTGGCGTCTCAAGCGGGGGGAAAGTCGTGACCCTGCTCGATGAAATCCTGCGGAGCAAGCGCGAGAGCCTGGGGCAATTGCGCAGCGGCACTCTGCCTGCGGCCCCACCGACCCGCGCCGTGCAACTCGGCCGCAAGCGTGGCGACGCTTTACATATCATTGCGGAGATCAAACACCGCTCGCCTTCTGCCGGCGCGCTCTCGGAAGCGCTTACCGTAGCGGAGCGCGCCCAGGCCTACGAACGTGGCGGCGCTTCGATGATCAGCGTGCTGTGCGACGGGCCGTACTTTGGGGGCGGCTTCGAACACCTGAGCCAAGCGCGCGGCACCACCGCTCTGCCGCTGTTGTGCAAAGAGTTCATCGTCGACCCGATCCAAGTCGACGTGGCGCGCGCGCACGCCTTCCTGGAATGCGGCGGCGACTTCGCCATTCGCGAGGTGGCGGCGGAGCTCAAGGTCCCAGAGGCGGCCGTCCGCGAGTGGTACGTCGCATGGATCCGCGCACTGCGCGGCCCAAG
>CBDUPW010000415.1:0-6020 GCA_965369205.1 uncultured Polyangiaceae bacterium
CCGATCAGGGTTTGGGTCGCGAATGGGTCATGCACAGCGATGCCGAACTGGCCGACGACTACCGTCGCCGGGTGGCCGGCTGGAGCGCCTACGCAGTGGCCTCAGCCGGCCCTTTCGAATTCTCGGCCGAGGCCCTCGGCGCCGTTTCTCTGCCTTTGGCCAAGTCGCCGCCTGTTGACGAGGCCCTGTTGGTCAGCGGAGTCACGTTGCTACCGATAAGCGTCATTCCTGGACGCTGCTATGTGGCAGCCATTGCGGCTGTACGCGGGCGCACCCGCGGCATCGCGGTGTCCGCAATGACGGGCGCCGGGCGCGCACAAAACCAGGGGGACGCGGGCGCGGCGGGAACATCTCTGGCGTTCTGCGCAACCCTTGAAACCCAATTGGTCGAGGTCGAAGCGCACGGCAGTGGGACGACCTACCTGTTTGCACTGTGGGCAGCGGGCAGTCATCCCTTGGGGGCGGACTAGCGATGCGCGCTATCCACCGCATTCGGGGCCGCGCCCGGGCTGGCGCACTCTTAGCGTTGACCACGCTGGGCGTCGCTTGTGGCCCGCAAGCGGCTCCAACCAGCAGCGCCAACCAGCGGTTCGGGCGCGCCAGTGGCAGCTTCGACGGCGCGCAATTCTTGAGCAGCGATTCCAAACACGCTAGCGCCGCAGGCGCCGGACAAAGCGAAGTGCTCAGCGTCGAGGCCGGTGCGCCCGGGGACCGGATCAGCGCTCTGTTTTGGGTCCCCACCACGGAGTGCAGCTTGGTCATCGCGCGCGCGTCCGAAAGTGTGGATGACATCGATTTGTTTGTATACGGCGACGACGGGACTGTCTTCGGGACCGACGATGCCCCGGACAAAGCCCCTTCCGTGCTGGTCTGTCCGCCGCACCCCAAACGCATGTTCGCCGTCGCGCGCGTTGCCAGCGGACACGGGGTGGTCGCCGTGGGCGCACAGCGCGTCGCCCCGCAGCACGCCGCACAGGTGCGGGCGGCAATCGCGCGGCGCGCGGCGGAACGACCCGCCGGCCGCGAACGCGCTCGCGTGCAGGCCCGCCTTGCAGCGCACCGACAAGAACTGGGCGGCCGTTGGCGCGAGCTGCGCCGGGTTGCGCTGCCCGTGGACGCGCGGGTTCCCACCCGCGCCTCCGTTGCCCTCAGCGCCGGCCACTGTCTCGACGTGCTGGCGGTGCCCACCCAGGGTGTGGGTGCCCTCGACCTGCAGTTGCTCGACGCGACCGGACGCATCGTGGGCCGGGGCCAACAAGACGGCCGCGACCGCTTCATCGTGGCCTGCTCCGAACACCAAACCAATCTGACCCTGGAGTTGCGCCCCCGCGCAGGCACAGGTCCGACATGGTTGATCGTGGCAGAAAGTGAAAGCGGCGCGGCGGCTAGCCTCAGCGACTACGCGGCTCGGGTCGATCTCGGTTCCAGCGCGCCCCTGGGCGAAGCCCGCGCCACCCTAGAGAAGTCCCTCGAGTCCCTGAACTATGGCCCGACAACCGTGCTGTCCCAAGGCAACCTATCCGCCTCCGTGCGCCGCAGCGTGGCGATCCCAGCGGCGGCGGGATGTCGGCGCATTGACGCGGTGGGCGGCGCGCCCTTGTTTGGAATTCGCGCATGGGCGTATTCCGATTCCGGTGAGCTCGTCGCTCAGGCCCGGGGAGCCGGTCGGCTCAGCATGCTCCTGTGTGGCGAGAGCGCCCGCCGCTTGGACATTGAAGCCACGCTCTCGCCCGGTCCTTTCGTGCTGCTCAGTCGGGCCGAACCCGAGTCGCCACACATGATGCAGAAGCATCCCCTCGCCGCGAGCCGCTTGATGGAAGCGGTGTGGGGCAGCGGCGCCGCAACGCAGTCCCGGGAAGTGGGTGGCGCCACGGCAGTGACGATCGCCCCCGCTCGGCAAGGCCGCGCTAGCGTCCGGGTGCCAGTTCAGCGTTGCGTGCATTTCTTTTCCGCGCTGGGGCCCGGTGCACGGGGACTTGAGATGCGCCTGGTGGACGCAGATAGCGGCAATGAGCTGGCACGCAGTCATGGTGCTTTCGTGGCCAGCAACCGATTGTGCGCGCACAAAGGCACCATCAATGCCCGAGTGGAGCTCAGCGCCGAGGCCGGCGCGACCACCGCGCTTTTTGCGACGCGCATGTCGCTCCAAGGGCCGACGCCGTAAAAGAGGCCCGAGCTAGTTGCTCAACGGAACTACGTCTCGCCGCTGCACGCTGCGGCTTTCTGCGGACGCGTCCTCGACCTCCACCCGGTCGTCGTCCACGCCGAGCACGCGATGGGGCATCCACGCGCCGGCGGTCGTGCGCGGGCGCACCAAGACAAAGCCGCCTCGCCGCGGACTGACCTCCTTGTACGGCGGTTCAGGGATGACGCTCGACCGCGCGGCTTCGCCGTCCCTGCCGTCCGCAGCGAATCGCACGCGATAGCCGTCGTCTTCAATCTCGACAATTTGCGCCGAGAACCAGCCGTCCTTGGCGCGCACGATGACACGCTCCCGCGGGCCCGCACGCCAACTCGGATCCACCCGGGGACCACCCGCCTTCGCGAGGGAGCTGTCAAAGGTGCGCCGCAAGGCGTGACGCTCAAAGTGGCGCCGAATGTTGAGCACCGTGACCGGAGAAGCCGGCAGCGCTTCGCCGGGTGAGACGGAAAAGGTCTCTCCGGTTGGAGAAGTCGCACGAACACTGTCGTGCTTTGCATCTTCCACGCGACAAGCCTGCCACTTCTGTGCGCCGCGCTTACACACGGCGAACTGCCCCGGCGCCGGCATGGCCGAGCCGGCTCCGAGCACATAGGCGTCCGCGATCGCGACGCGATGCGACTCGCCGGAGTCGAGCTGTTCGACCTTCAGTCGGTCGGCTTGCACCTCGAGCACGCGCCCTTCGAAGAACTCGGCGGCCCGCGCCTCGACAACCACGTGCTGGCCCCGGGTCACGAGGGCCGCGGCCGCGGGCTGCGGTTGCTCGCGGTCGCGGCGCGAGCAGCCGGCTTGGATGGCGACGCCGGCAAGCAGCCCAAATAAAGCCAATACTTTCAACATCTTAAGTGTGAGTGAGGGACAGAATGCAACGCGGGCGCGCACAGAGGTGGCAAATGGAACGGCTTTTGGTTTACCCTCCGGCCGCCGAGGGGACGGGAGCGGCATTTTTTATGCGATTACGGTCTCCGGAATTGACTAGCAGACTTCGCGGAAGAGGAGCACGGACATGATGGATCAGCTGAGCGGCGTACATGCACAAGGTGGCGGCTACGGACCTCCCCCCGGAGGATACGGTGGCGCACCGCCTCCAGGTGGCTACGGCGCACCTCCCGGTGGAATGCCAGGTGCACCCCCAGGCGGCCCTCCGCCCGGCGGCATGCCCATGGCCCCCCCTGGCGGCATGGCTGCCCCAGGCATGGGTGGCGGAAACCCGGATCTCAAGAAGCAGACACAGACCTGGCTGATCATTTCGTTGGTCACCTGGTTCTTCTGCGCAAACGGGTGTTTTGGTCTGATCGGCGCCGTCCTCTCCTACATGGCGGGACAAGCCGCAGATCAAGGCAACATCGCTGATGCAGAGAGCAAGCTGAAGTGGGCAAAGATCCTCACGAGCGTGGGTCTGGTGCTCAGCATTCTCGGTATCATCGCCTACGTGCTGTTCATGTTCGTCTTCGCCGCCAGCAGCGCGGCGTCGGGCATGTAAGCCAGCATATAGACGGCAAAAAACAGGATTTGGCGGGATCTGGAACGCAGATCCCGCCTTTTCTTTGTCTGCAGCATCCGGCGGCCCCCAGCAAAGCCTGCTATTATCGTGAGGCAATGGCCTTTCGGCGCCTCTGCTTGCTTCCCATTCTGCTCGTGCCCTTGGGGTGCACCGCCTTCGACGGCGCGGATGCGCTCCTAGAAAGCGAAGCTGACGGCGGGCTTGCGGGCGCTGGATCCGGCGGCGTCGGCAACGCAGGGGGCTTCCCTGGCAGCGGGGGATTTCCGAGCGGCGGCAGCAGTGGCGCGGCCGGCAGTGGTAGCGGCGGTAGCGCGACCGGTGGTGGTGGCAGCGGCGGCACATCGAGCGGCGGCACATCGAGCGGCGGCACATCGAGCGGCGGCACATCGAGTGGCGGCACATCGAGCGGCGGCACATCGAGCGGCGGCACATCGAGCGGCGGCGGCCCTCCCCAGTGCACCGGAAACGCAGACTGCGCCGACTCCAACCCTTGCACCAAGAACGAGTGCATCAGTTCCAAATGCCAGAACAGCTTCGAGCCGAACGGCAAAGACTGCGGCAACGGCACCGTATGTGATGGCGTCGAAGCCTGCGACGGCAACGGCATCTGCAAGCCCGGCACCCCGCCGCAGTTGAATGACAACAACGCCTGCACCGCGGACACTTGCGACCCCGTCACGGGAGTGAAGCACACTCCGGTGAACGTCAATGACAACAACGCCTGCACGACGGACAGTTGCAACCCCAGCACGGGGGCCATCAGCCACACGCCCGTGAATATCGATGACGGCAACGATTGCACCGTAGACAGCTGCGACCCAAGCTCCGGCGTCAAACACACCAGCGTGTCCAGCGTGACCCAGTGCGGGCTATCCTGCCCCTCCGGCTACTACCCAACTTCCTACAGCTACAGCTCCAGCTGCGGCGGCTCCTGTTGCAGCAACAACCGCGCGAACTGCTCTTTTGCCTGCGGCTCTAGTTTCACCCAGTGCGGGCTGTCCTGCGCCTCGGGCTACCACCCGACTTCCTACAGCTACAGCTCCAGCTGCGGTGGCTCCTGCTGCACCAACAATCGCGCCGCGTGCGCCCAGAACACCGGTTCGACCTTCACGCAATGCGGGCTGTCTTGCCCCTCTGGCTACACCGTCACCAGCACGTCCTACAGTTCGAGTTGCGGGGGTTCCTGCTGCTCGAGTAACCGCGCCAGCTGCAAGAAGCTCTGAGCCACCCGTTCCCGGGAACCGACCGGCGTCATTCGTAGGGGTTGTCTTCTAGTCCCGGGCCCTTGCCAGCGGCCGGAGCCGGACGCGGCCCCGCGACGGGCCGAGGTCCCGCCGCGGGCGGGGTGACCGCGGCAGGCTTTTCGGCCGGGCGGGCAACGGCGCGCACGCGCAGGGCCATGTTTTCCTTGGGCGAGATCGTTTCTTCGACCTCCGCCCCGTCCGCAAACACAATAACCAGCTTGGTGTCTTGACTCGAACGCGGAAGCGACAGCGTCACACCATTGTCGATGAAATCGATATCGCCCACGCCAGCGCCGCGGACTTCGCTGACGCCTTGATCGGCGCGGATGGTGATGCGCACGCGCTGCGACGGCGCTTCGCTCGACGCCGCCACAGGCGCAGCAGATGCAGCAATGCTCGTCACCGCGTCGCCATCTTGCGCGGAGGGGTCGGGGGCTTTGCTCCACCAGATCGCGAGCACAACCAACGTCGAGGCCACGGCAACGCCGCCTACTGCGGCACTCGCCACCACCATCCGACGCTTCGCACGATAGGCATTGAGCTCCTCTGGGGTCAGCGCTTGGATGATCTTGACGCTATCCAAGGTCAGCGGCGCACTGGTACCCACACTCGATCCGGTACCACTGCTCACGCCGGGCACTGACAGTTCGCCCAACGCCGGCGGCGTGCGTCGCCCCGCCAGCACCTCTCCCAAGCTCTTGCGCTTGGCGCTCACGTCCGTTCCACAGAACTCGTGCACCAACCGCGCAACGTCGCTGGGCGACGCCAGTTCTCCGGCCTGCTTGCCCCACGCCGTGATGGCATCGGCAAATGCCTGCGCCGACGAGTAGCGGTCGTTGGGCTGCAATCCCAGTGCGCGCATCACGATGCCCTCGAGGTCCGCCGGGATCGTCGGGTCAATGGACGTGGGTTTGCGGTACTCGCCGGCGGTGATGGTGAGCAAGACCTGCCCATCGCCCTCGGCGTCGAAAAGCCGCGCCCCGGTGAGGAGCTCCCAGGCCACGATCCCCATGGCGAAAACATCTACGCGGCGATCGAGGGCGCCGCCCCGGGCCTGCTCCGGCGCCATGTA
>CBDUPW010000416.1:0-5996 GCA_965369205.1 uncultured Polyangiaceae bacterium
AAGTCGGTGCCGTTGTCATGTCCAAGCACGGAGACGTCGAGGCCACCGGAGCGAACGACGTGCCGACGGCCGGCGGCGGATTGTATTGGCCAGACGAGTACTTTGACTTGCCGATTGGAGACC
The DNA here is from genome assembly GCA_965369205.1 of uncultured Polyangiaceae bacterium. Classification (GTDB taxonomy): domain Bacteria; phylum Myxococcota_A; class Polyangia; order Polyangiales; family Polyangiaceae; genus JACKEA01. The sequence goes on from CBDUPW010000416.1 coordinate 124, forward strand.
CACCCGGCGGAGACCCACCCGGCGGAGACCCACGGGACTGGGTTCGCGGCCACGATTCGAACCGAAAACGCCGTGACGCCATCATCGAGGATGTCACCACTCGACTGGTCGAACACGAGCGGAAACGCATCAGAGACGAACTCAGCAAGGAGGATATTCCGCCGGACCGGGCTGACCGTGTCTGTTCCGCGGCGAAGATTGATGGGGGCAAAGTTCTCGCGGGGAGTCCGATCATGGACCTCACCGAGTTCGGTCGAGCAGTGCATGCGGAGATGGATGCGCTGTTGACTTGCACTCGAGTCGGTGTGAGTGCACGCGGTGGAACGCTCTATTCGACGACCTTCCCGTGCCACAATTGTACGAAGCACATTGTTGCTGCTGGAATTACAGAGGTTCTTTACATCGAACCATATCCGAAGAGCCTGGCCGAGGAGTTGCACGGCGACGCTGTGCTCGTCGACAGCGACGCGACGGAGCGAAAGGGCGTAGACGGCCATAATCGCGTCAGATTTCGCCCCTTTGTTGGCGTCGGTCCTCGTCGATACGTCGACCTGTTTTCCGTAGCCTTGAGTACCGGGAGGACGCTCAACCGGAAGGTAGCCGTTCCGAACAAATGGCGACGCCAGGGTGGGCAACTGCGTTTTTCAATGGTACCAACATCTTATCTAGAGCGAGAAGACGAAGCGTTTGCAAAGCTGAACGACACGATGGGAGGCGCCAGTGAAGATTCGCAAGAATAACGAGGATTCCGAATTTTGGAAGCAAGCGGTGAGAGCCTCTGACGACGTAAAGCAGCGTCCCGCATGGAAACGCGGCGATCTGGCTCTTTCGAACGCTCAGGGCAAGTCATCCTCGGAGCGAGTGCGCGCTACGGCCACCAGCCAATCAAGTCCGAAGCAAGACTAACTTAGTTCACGCGGTCCACCGGAACGACTTACCCGGGTTGCGCATCGGTGAGCAGCGACCGCCGTGAGCGCGAGGCGCTTTGCGCCGAGGTTGCGGCAAAGGAATCCCAGGATGCCTCGATGGCGGCCTGAAGGTCCGTGCGCTCGAGGATGTTCGAATGCCTCGGGGCGGTGCAGGGCCGCTCAGGGTTTCGTGCCGCGCTAAGACAAGCGCCGCCCCGCAGCGATCACCAGAATCGGTCGCCCCATGGCCCTCAGCTCTTGCAACCTGGTCGCGAGGAGGTCGTCCATGCCCGCTCGCGATTCACAAAGTAGCAGCGCAACCGGCCCCTTCTCCCATGCCTCCAGGTACTTCCACACTTGTCCGACCGCACGATCCATTTCCGTGCCCGTCAGCGCGCGTTTTAGCTCAAGACCGATAGACTCGCCGACAACTAGGTCGATGCGGCCGACGTGACGATCCTTGTACCGCACCGGTCGCTGTTGCTCGATCTTGGTGCCTGGCACGCGACGCCGCAGATGACGCATGAGCGACGCCTCGTAGTCGCTTTCGTACTCACAGCTGCGAGGTTTCCACGCACGCAGCACCTCTAGGAGTTGTTGCAGTGCGGGATCCGAAGTGACGGCCACGGGATCATCTCGCCAGGCGTCGAAAGTAAGTTGCGGCGTGTTGTTTAGAGCATTGAGTGGGACGTGCAGTCCGCGTTTGCGTCCGCGCGACCACAGGTAGAGCAACAAAGCGCCCGTCGCGGCGGCGACACCGCCGAACACCTGTAGCGTTGTCGCAAATGTCTTGCTTTCCTCAATCCACCCCCCGCTTCCAAACGTCTGGAGCAGCGCGCCCAGCATGGCGTTGGCGCCGTGAGTCGCGACCAGCATCAACATGCCCACGGTAACAAGTCGTGCTCCCACGACCCGGACAATCTCAATGCCGGGCAAGTCTGTCATGTCGAGCAGGCCTTGCCATGACCCTCTCAACCACGCGCGCATCCGTTGGCTCGTATGCGACCACGTCCAATCTCCAGTCTCGTCTCGAAGCCCCCAGATGCGCGCTAGAACCAGGAGATAGAGCAACGTAGCCAACAGCACGAGCAAGACCGCGTAAACGTGCGAGCTAAAGAATGAGGCGAACCAAGTGACGGTCGCAAGAGTACAGACAAGTGCGCCACGCCAACCATAGGCTTTGTAGTCCAACCAAAACGCCGCACGCCCTATCAAACTCGCTATCGTGTGAGCGACGCCCAAAACGATGTCGAGCCCTGGCACCGAGGCTTGTGGTGACGTGACCGGCGGAACCGGTGCGAACTGCGTCTGCGGCGGCGCGGCGCTGAACCCTGGCTCTTTTGGCACGTCTGCCAAAGCCGGCATGTGCGCGTCATCGCTGCCCATCGGACCCGAGTGCGCCCGGGCTCCAGCCGCAAATGCGGTACTGGCTGGCATCGTATTTTCGGTTGCCATTGCAAGCGCGGAACTCGGATCGAAAACCTCCTGCACAGGTCGAGTTGGCTCGGCTTGTCCAGGCACATCGACGGCAGTTGCGGCGTGCTGTGAATCTGTTGCGACCACGGAGGGTGGTCCGGGCGTAATCACGGCGGGAAGCGGCATGTCGCGCCGGATCAGGTCCTGAACTCGGCGTGTAGATCCGCACCGCGGACAAGTCGCGGTGCCGCCGAAATCATCGGTGGGCACGTCGAGGCACTGACCACACTGTGTGCAAAAGACCCGGACCCCCATGGCAGCCGGGTTAGCCTAGCAAAGAAGCGATGGTATCGTGGAGCGATGAACACCGAGGCGGGGGACGAGGGCGAGTCCGGCGTGGCGCTGGCGCCGGTGCCAAAGGATCCACCCCTGTGGTTCACGGCGCTCACGCTGGCCGGGGGAGCCGGATTCATTTTGATCGCTGCCGCGATGGGTTGGGCCGCAGTATGGGCGGAAGGTGCGGCAGAACCCGGCTCAAGCGCGCAACAGATCGCCGAGTCTGTGCCGCCTGCAAAGGTGGCGCGAGGCAAGGCTCAAACGCCAGCGAACAGGTCTCGCGACTGCCCGAACTGCAATCACCCGGGCACGATGTGTCGGGGCGACGTCTGCGTGTTCGATCCAGAGGCGCGCTGGCAGTTACGGCCAATTGGGGTTGAATTGGAGGGGCGAGCACTGCTGCTAAGGCACGCGTTGATCCGCGTCTGCGTTAGCCCGGACGGAACATCGCAGTGGAAATGCACGAAGGCCGTGACGCCTGGCGCGACCGCCGAAGAATGGGAGGCGTGGTGTCCTGACACGGGCGCACGCGTGGACTTGGACGGCGAAGAACTGCTGACGCGCGGGATCTGGGTACGAGTGCTCAATCACGACGAAGAGATATTCGAGGCGACCCAACGGGTGCACCGAAACCTCGTGCCTGGCGCATGGTTGAGCAACGGAGGAGTCAGGTTTTCCGGCGACGACGGTTTGGTGCGGCAGCTACACTTCAAGCTCGAGCCGGCGGACGCGGCGAACGACTAGACGGGAGCCGACCGGCGCGCGCGATGATGCGAAGCAACGTAGCCCAGCCGCCGCACTACGGCGGTGGCACCACCGGGGGTGGGACGACGGACGGCGACACAGGCGCCGGAACGTATGGTGTTGCAGCCGCTCCCCCCTGTGCCTGCCGAAGCTGCTCCACCAACTGCGCCACCTTCATTTGTAGCTCGTAGATGCGCATTTCCGTTCGGGCCCCCTGCCTCGCAAGTTCGTCCTGCGTCCGCTGCACATCACGGACTTGATCCACGAGCACCGGAACCGTCTTGTCGGCTTGATAGCCCCCGCGCCCACCACAGCCCGAGCCGAGCGCGAGCGCGAGAACCGGGAGGACCAAGCCCACCACTGTCGCCGCGGCCCCGCCAGATCGCCAGCGTGCCAATGTTCTACATACTGCCAATCGCTTCATGCTTTGCCTCCGGACTAGAAGAGGAATTGTCTTCGATTTGCGGGTGCACAATCGCCCTTGCCTATTCTACGTCTTCACCATCACCGAAATACAGCTCCAGCCCATCGGCATACAGCACGACATCGCGCACGAGCGCGCTCAGCGTGTTGCCTGCAACAGGCCAGTGGAACACGCGTTCGCAGTAGCAGAGCGCGGCGTCCGCAGTTCCGGGCCGATGGTGGTGAATGTAGCCGGCACGCAGGCGTGCGTTCTCATCACAGATCCAGCGAGCCAGCGCCCGGGTGCCCTCGACGCCAGATCCGAATCGCACCGGTGGATGTAGTCCGATCCGTCGGGCCACGGAAGATAGCAGCACCATCTCATCGTACACGTAGGCACGGAGCGTCTGCGTTCGCCCGGGCAAGGCATCGAACGGGAGCTTGATGCGATGGCCGTCGGTACCGAGCGACGCCGCCCGCGCTCCGACAGAGACCGCCAACGCCCTTGCGACTGATTGCACGCGTGCAGCGTCGGTGGCGGGCGTTACGGTCGGCTGAGCGACGTAGCGCAAGAACCGCGTGACTGCCTGCGCGTGGCTCGCGTCAGGCAGGTCCGCGGGAAGAACCAATCGATCGAGACGGGCTCTTTCGCGGTCACCTTCGGATACCGCCTCGTAGTAGGCGCCGAGCACTTCATCGTCGTCGGGGTTTGACGCGCTTGCGTTGAGTTGCGCTGTCAGTGCCTGGCACCCCAACTCGGGCACGAAGTCCCAGCGAAGTCGGACCTCCCGAGTTCGGTCTGCCGCGCCGCCAACAATCTTCCATCGCAAGTCGGTGAGGTTGCCCGGTGGCGCTAGTTCATAGAGTGGCTCAAAACTGCCCAGATCCATCTCGCGCAAGGTGCTCTCAACCAAATGCTGCAGCGCTTCCGCGGTCATGCCTTGGCGCTGCTTATCGTGCACCAACGGTGCGGCGTTGTCGTCGAAGTCCTCGTCGCGCACGTCAAACGGGTGAGACGCATCTGCCACCGTGCGGACTGGCGAGTGGGCTTCACTCGGCATCGGTTGCGAAACATCGATTTCGCGTGACTCCTTTTGAGCGACGTCCACGTCGCCTAGGAAACGCTCCGCAACCGCGACGCGACGCCGCACGGTCACCACTTGCCGGCGCTCGATGCTGCCGAACAGGTGGGGGTAGTAGATGGGCATCTGTGCGGTACGTTGCGCCTGCACACGACGCTCGATCTGCGAAAAGAATCGATCCACTCGACCGACGCGTTGCTCCAGATCACCAGACGTCCACGCGACGCCGTAGTGAACAACCTGATCGCAGAACACATGCAGGTCCTCGCCCTCTTTCAACACATCCGTGCACACGATCACCGTTGGGTGATAGGGCATCTTGAACTGGTTGATGCCGCGCGGTTGCGGGCTGCCACCGACGGCGCGCACCACGGGGCTGGCAGCTTCGAGCTCGTCGTACGTGCCCTTCTCCGCAAGCTCGAGCCGACTACTGCGGACCTTGAAGCAATTCCGAATGATGACATCGGCGTGGATAGCCCAATCGCGACACCTCTGCAGCAAGATGCGCGCGTGGGGGTAATTACCGTGCAGGTAGTCGAAGAAGCGCGACAGCCAATCGAAGGAATACGGCGCTCGTTCCTCGGCCGATTGGAGTTCTGCGCAGTACACGTCGATGAGCGCGTCGGTATTTCGGATGGACTGCCCGATCCAGTTCATCGCGCACTGCCGAGTAGCGGCCGCTTCGACGTCGCCGCCAAGCAGCTCCTCCAGCCGGGAGGCCGCGCCCTGGGTCCGCTCCCGCTCGAACCAGTATTCCCAGAAGCCGCGGTACAGCAGGAGTCGGTTGTCGGCGTCGCCTGGCGCGCCCGGCGCTGCGGCAACACGGGTCGTTTCTCAAACCCAACGTGGCACCGATGTCACCGTGCTGAGCGGACCTCAGGCGGCCGAACATTTGCATTATGCAAAAGTTGTGGAAGTAGAAGCTGGTGATGCGTGGACCTGGCATGGCGCTATGTTTCGTGCTCTGGATGAGTTGTTGGATAGC
>CBDUPW010000417.1:0-5971 GCA_965369205.1 uncultured Polyangiaceae bacterium
TCACGCGCGTGCTGCAGCGTGATGAAAGACGCGACATCTACCTTGACACCTACCGCTGCCCGCAGACGCCCGAGTTGAAGTCGTGCTCAAGGTGAACGGCGGTGGTCTCGTGGAGGTCCCGGATGCTGTGCTTCGTGCTAGGTCAAACTAGGGCGTGGGTGTCCACCGGCTGGAAGCTTGCGCGACCAGCGTCTGAGCTTGGCGGTGCCAGGTGGCTTGCCAGCTGACGTAAGCGGAGGCCAGTTGGTCGGGCTCAGCCAGGTCTCTGGGTTTCCAGGGGTTCGCACGTTTCGCCAGCGGAGTAGGACGGTGCATGTCATCGGCCGCAGCTGAGTTCGGCCACGGTCCGCGTCCGGCGAGAGGCAGCCCAGTCGCCTACCCGTTCCCCCGTTCCGCGGACCGCCCTCCTCTGGTGGTGGGGGTGGAGCACCCGACGTTGACCGAACGCAAGCGGGGTCCAACGGAGTACATGCCTGTCACCCCAAGGGGTGAGACGTGCAGTTCCGATTGACGATGGATCGACCGGGGCGTTTCATGGCGGCGCGCAACGACCGAGCTGGGCGAGCGAGCGCAAACGGTAAGGGAGGTTGGACATGAAACAGAAGACAGAAATGGTCCGTGATGTCTTAGTGTTGGGAAAGGGGATTCCGATGAACAAGTTTGGCGCACATTTAGTGGGTTTGGCTGTGAGTGCGGGGTTGGGCGGAATGGGATGTGGATCGGCTGATCTCGGGACAGATGACTGGGACGAGGGCGCAACTCTCGACACGGTCGAGCAAGAAATCAAGAACGGCACAGTTACTACAGACAAGCCGGGAATCGGATCCGCCGGTTTGGCCGGCGGCTGCACAGCGACCCTGATTTCGGGACGCCACGCTTTGGTAGCGGCGCACTGTAACTGGCATGGAGATACTCTCTGGTCTGGGAAGACATTCACGGCAGGCGGCGTGACGCGTACGATATCCAGGATCTACCTTTTCGGCCCCGAGGAAGCCCCGGGGCAGGGTATTCCCGCCGGCAACCTGGACTTCAATCCGGATGTGGCGTTGCTTGAGCTGGATTCGGAGATCCCCCTCGCTAACGCAACCCCCTTGAATGTTGCGGCCGGCCCACCGAATTCGAGTTGGCAGGTCACGATGTACGGCCGCGGGGGAACCACCGGCGCATGCACTGGCGCATTCGGCACAAAGCGCTATTTCACGTTCAACTTCGGGACCAATACGTACCAATTCTGTCCCGGCGATTCGGGGGGGCCGGGAACCTTCGGAACACACGCCGAAAACGGCGCAATTTGGGGTGTTGCGAGCTTCACGTCCGGAAACGGCGACGTCTGGGGCAACGTCGGTCGCTACAAAGAGGACATTCGGAGCGTGATCCGTATGTGGGACTACGGATCGTCCAGCGGGCTGAACGGACTCGAATTCGGCATCAAGCGAAACGGGGTCACGCTCGCGACCTATGGCGGTTCCTCTGCCAACGCGTGCCAGACGCTGTGCAACGGAAACGCGAACTGCAACTCGTTCCGCTTCCAACTGTCCACGAGTACATGCACGTTGCTCAAGGATGCCGGGGACTGGGTGCCAGACACCAACCACTGGTCCGGCCTCTCTTCAACGAACCGGTTTGAAAATGGTGTAAATCGCCTCGGGTACGACTACACAAATCACGCTACTTCAAGTGCGTCGCAGTGTTCGCGGGATTGCTCGGACGACGAGCGCTGTGCCGCGTTCTCGTGGGTAGCATCGCAAACGCGCTGCTACCTGCGCGAGTATCTTGGACTGACCACCGCATCGAGCGGAGTCACGTCGGGCACGAAACGCAACTTCGAGTACTATACCGATCGGCCGGGCTTCGATATCGCAACGTACGACCTGACCACATCAGACATACGCGTGTGCCAATCACTGTGTTCGGCCCACCCGAGTTGCTATGCGTACACGTATCGCAACCCCGTGTTCACTCCGGCTGATCCGCCCGTGCTCGTTGCCGACGCGAAGTGCTGGCTCAAGGGATACGGTACAACCCCAGTGACCAGCGTCGCGGATGCTCCGTCGGGCAACAAGCGGTATATTTCCGGCACTTGGAGATCGACGCCCTGATGCCGGATCGCGTTCTGGCATGAGTCGGTTGATCCCGCCGTGGCGACCCCGCGGCGGGATCAAGCGGTCGCCGAAATGCTGTGCTGCGCATTCGGTACCGCTACGCACTCAGTTCCGTAGCCGCATTCAAATCCAGGTCGAGCACGACGGCTCGTTTGAGGGCACGGGCCAGCAGCTTCAGCTTCCGACGTGCGCCCCAGACCTCGAGTTCTGCGTCGCCGGTGGTCTGCACCACGATGCGCACGCGTTCGTCGCTGATCTCCACGCGCAAGCCTTCGACCAATTGGTGGTGGCTGCGGTCGAGACCGTCGGCGACCCGTAGGATCCCCGCCATGATGCTGATGGCCCGTCGGCGCTGGGGGGTGAGCGCGCCAAACTCCGGGTCTTTTCGACGGGGGCGGGCTTTGCGATGGTAGCGCGCGAGCAGCGCGAGCTCCCCCCGCTCTAGATCCGAAAAGCCGCGCAAATCCCCGTGGCGGATGATGTACGCGGCGTGGTGTTCGTGTTTTTCGTAGCCGATGTGCTGCCCAACGTCGTGCAAGATGGCCCCGAACTCCAACAGCCGCCGGTCTGCATCCGAGAGTCCGTGCAGCGGCAAGAGCGCGTCGTAAAGGTCCAGGGCGAGCTTGGCAACGCGGTCGGGGTGCGGGCCGCGTTGGCCACAGCGTTCGGCAAGCTCACGGACGCTCTGGCTGCGGATGTCCGGCACGATTTCGTAAGAGCGGATGCGGTCGGCCTTCTGCTCCAGGTATTCCAGGACCAGGCCTTCACGCAGCGCGGCTTCACAGAGCGTGATGCGGTCGGCCTTTGCGAGCTCCAGCAGCACCGTCAGCAGCACCGCGCCAACATGGATCGAGTCCGCGCGGGCTTGATCCACACCCGGCAGCGCGGCGCGTTCTGCGGCGGTCGCGCTGATCAACGTGTCGCAGAGGGCACGCAGCGCCGATAGCTCCACTACCTGGTTGGTGCTGCTGGTCCAAGGCTCAGCTCCAGAAAGCAGGTGCGCGGCTTGGCCGAGCGCCAAGATGGTGCCCGAGGTACCCACGACTAGATCGAATTTGTGGTCCCGCGCTTTCTTGAAGGGCTTTTCTGCAGCAGCGCGGATGTGTTCTTCCAGCTCTTTTCGCTGCTTCTTGCTCAGCGCTTCTCCTTTGCCGAATTTCGCCCGCAGACGCTGCACGCCGAGCTTCAGGGACAGTCCCTCGAGCATTTCGCGTGCGTCGCCCACGACTGCCTCGACGCTGCCTCCGCCGATGTCGATGACCAGCGCGCGGCGCTCACGCAAGTCGATGGCGTTGCGCGTGGACAGGTAAATGTAGCGGGCTTCTTCGTTGCCGGAGATAACCTGGGGCACGATGCCGGTGGTCTCTGCCACGGAGTACAGGAACTCTCCGCCGTTTTCGGCTTCGCGAGTTGCGGACGTGGCGACGGCGCGGATGTCAGTCACGCCGTGGCGCTGGGCGAGCTTGTTGAATTTTCCAATGGCGGCAAGCCCCTTGGCGATGGCCTCGTCCGTCAGGCGGCCATGGTCGAAGACGCTCTTGCCGAGGAAGACCATCTCCTTCTCGCGATCGATCACCTCGAAGGAACCGCTGGCCGTCGCCTCAGCGACGATCATGTGGATCGAGTTCGACCCGATATCGATGGCAGCGATCTTCATCGGGCTTTCGTTTAGTACGAAACGCCGGGATCCGCCAGACGGTTGCTCAGCAGGTCTGCTGCGCGCCGCTGACGTTGCAGGTACTTGCTTTGCAACATACTTGCGAGGTGCATGCGTTGAAACCGGTGCACTCCGCCGTGCAAAGGGAGCCGACGCACAAGATCTGCCCGCCGCAAGCGTTGGTGCCACCGCAGGTGACCTTGGTCAGGTCCGCCCCGCTGCTTACGCCGGATTTGCAGGCCGACGAGCCACAATTCACCAGGCACTGCTTGCCGCCGCACAGCACTTGTCCGCCGCAACTGTTGAAACCCGTGCAGTCCAGATCACAAGACTCTGTCGCGCTGCACTCGACTCCCGAGGCGCACGCGCTGGTGTCTTTGCAGTCCACGTCACAGTCCTTGCCTTTGCAGACCACTTTGCCGCCACAGGCTGAGCCGGCACAGGTCAGGTTGCATTGGTCCGCCGTGCACTCGATCCCGGAGTTGCAGTTGCCGAAGGCGCAGTTGACCGAACACGAAGCGCCGGCGCATTTGATTGCGCCCCCGCAGGCGCTCGAGCCGTTGCAGTTGATGTTGCAGCCCGCGCCCTGGGAGCAGTCCACCCCAGAGCCGCATGCGCCGGTGCCACAGGTCACGACGCAGGCCATGCCTTTGGGGCACTTGACGGTGTCTTTGCAGCTACCGAATGCGCTGCAGTTGAATACGCACGCGCCGCTCTCACACTTGCCGCCGGCCTGATCGCAAGCGGAGTCGCAGACGGCAACGGCGCCCCCGCTACCCGCGGCACCTGCGGTCCCGCCCGTCGCTCCCGCGTTGCCGCCTTGGCCCGCTAGTCCGCCAGCGTTGCCCGCCGCGCCGCCGCTGGGCACCCCCGCGCTGCCGCCCGCTGCCGCGCTGCCACCGACACCTGCGCTGCCGCCGCTTGCGCCACTTCCGCCCGTGCCGGCTGCAGCGCCGCCACCGAAGAGTCCACTGCTGTCCGAGGACCCGCATGCGATGACCACGATGCTCGTAACCAACGTCAGCCAGTGGCGCAGCATGCCGCCAGCATAGCAGACGCTGGGCAGACTAGCCTTGCCTTGCCTTGCCCTGCCTCGAAGGCGCGGCTGCGCGAAGCCCAGCGCGTCAGCAGCAATCCGAAGGATCGTTACTGACGGGGCAGTACCTAGAGCCCGATGCTCTTGGCGATGATCTCGTTCATGATTTCGGTGGTGCCACCGCCAATGGGCAGCAGGCGCGCGTCGCGGCTCAGGCGTTCCACCCGCGTTTCGCGCATGAAGCCCATGCCGCCAAAGATCTGCACGGCCTCGTAGCAAACCTTCTGCGCCACGTCGGCGGCGAAGTTCTTGGCCATGCTGACTTCCCCCACCAGGTACTCGCCGTCATGCACCACTCGCTTCGCGACGGAGTAGTTGAGCGCCGTGGCTGCCGTCACCAAGGTGGCCATGTGGGCCAGCTTGTGGCGTGTGACCTGAAATCCCGCCAGCGGGCGGCCAAAGGCCTGGCGTTCTTTGGAATACGCCAATGCGTCTTCGTAAGCGATTTGCGCGGTGCCGTGTCCATAGAACGCCAGGGCAAGTCGTTCGTTTTGGAAGTTTTGCATCAGCGTGGCGAAGCCCGAGCCTTCTTCGCCAAGCCGGTTTGCTTCGGGCACGCGCACTTCGTCGAAGGCCAGCTCAGCGGTGTCGCTGGCGCACCAGCCCGTTTTCTTGAGAGCTCGGGACACGGAAAACCCCGGCATGCCTTTTTCAACGACGAAGAACGTCGTGCCTTGGTGTTTGTCTTCGCTGGTACGTGCCAGCACCGTCACCGTGTCCGCGCGCACGCCACTGGTGATGAACATCTTCGAGCCCGAGAGCACGTAGTCCTTGCCGTCGCGCACCGCTCGGGTGCGGATCCCCGCGACGTCGCTACCCGTGCCCGGCTCGGTGATGGCCAGGGCAGCGATCTTTTCGCCTCGTAGGACCGGCGGCACGAAACGCTTCTGCTGCTCGGGGCTGCCCATCTTCATGACGGGGGGCAGCGCAATGCCGAGGCTGCCGAGCCCCGCCACGATGCCACTCGAACCTCCGCGCAGCAGTTCTTCCACGCCGATCAGGCCGTAGAGGAAGTCGCCACCCCCGCCACCGAGCTCTTCGGGGAAGCCAACGCCCAAGATCCCGGCGGCGGCTGCCTCTTGGTACAGCTCCCGGGGAAACTCCTCGGCTTCTTCC